>CAZXJB010000016.1:0-29907 GCA_964640965.1 uncultured Actinomycetes bacterium
CGGGCGGTAGGGCTCCCGCAGGATCGAGACCGCGCCGTCGCCGCCGCGGCCGCCGCGGGCGACCACCGTCACCTCGTCGATGAAGCTCACCCTCGCCCTCCGACCCGTGCCGGGATCGATGCTCCCAGACCCGCGAGCGAGATGCGCGTGCGAGAAGATGGAAGCATGCTGGAGCCGGTCCGCGTCTGGGCGGTCGAGCTGGGCCTCGGTCCGGTCCTCGAGCGTGAGGGGACGCTCTCGCTCGGGACCGAGGCGCTGCGCTTCGAGCCGAGCGAGCGCGGATCGGCGATCGCCCTGCCCCTGGCCGAGATCGAGCGGGTCCGCCGCCTCCGGGGCTCGCCGGTGCTGATGGTCCTCTCGCGCCGAGGGGGCGAACGCCGCCGCACCGCCTTCTACTTCGTGCCGCCCCCGCCGCTGCCGAGGGCCGCCCCCGAGCAGGAGCCCCGGCTCGCGATCCCGATGCTGCGCAGCCCCAGGCGCAAGGCGCGCCGGCGCAACGTGAGCTACCTCGGCCTCATGAACCGGGAGAAGAAGGACCTGATCGTGGCCTGGGAGCGGGCCGTCCGGCAGGCCGTCGCCGCGACGCGCGGAGCCGGGGACTCGCGGGGGCCCGGGGGCTCGACGGGTTCGACGGGCTAGACGGGCTGGACGACCGCGTACCGGCGGCCGCGCGAGGTCCGGAACGAGACCTGCCCGTCGACGAGCGCGAACAGGGTGTCGTCGCCGCCCTTGCCGACGCCCGGGCCCGGGTGGATCCGGGTGCCGCGCTGGCGCACGATGATCGAGCCGGCGGACACGCGCTGCCCGCCGAACGCCTTCACGCCGAGGCGCTTGGACTCGGAGTCCCGACCGTTGCGGGAGGACCCGCCACCCTTCTTGTGTGCCATCGCGTTCCCGAGGGTACCAGACGCGTTACGAGCCGGCGGGCTGCTCGACGGCCTCCGCCGGGGCCGGGGCGGGCTCCGCGGACGGGGGCTCGGCTTCCGCGCGGGCGGCCGACGTCCTCCCCTTCCCCCCGAGGCTCACGTCCTCGATCCGGACGAGGGTGAGGAGCTGACGGTGGCCCGCGCGGCGCGCGTACCCGGTCTTGTTCTTGTACTTGAAGATCCTGACCTTGTCGCCCTTGCGCTCGCCGAGCAGCGTGGCCGTCACGACGGCCCGCTCGAGCTCCTTGCCGACGTGGGTCCGTCCCTCGTCGTCGACGACGAGCAGCGGACGGAAGGTCAGGGCCTCGCCGACCCCGTGCAGGTACTCGACCTCGAGCACGTCCCCCGGCTGCACCTTGTGCTGCTTGCCGCCCGTCTTGATGACCGCGTACATGCCGTTCCTCCTCCCGGCGGACGCCGCGCACCGGCGTCCGCCGTCACTTCGCCTCGTAGGTCAGGAGCACGCCCCTGCCCTCACAGGTCGGGCAGGTCTCCGAGAACGCCTCCAAGAGTCCACCAGACACGCGCTTGCGCGTCACCTCGAGCAGCCCGAGCGGGCTGATGTCGAACACCTGGCTACGGGTCTTGTCCTGCGCGAGCGCCTCGCGCAGGGTCTCGATCACCTTCTTCTTGTTCTGCTCGAGCAGCATGTCGATGAAGTCGATGACGATCATGCCCCCGATGTCGCGCAGTCGCAGCTGCCGGGCGATCTCGCGCGCGGCCTCGAGGTTGGTGTTCACCACGGTCTCCTCGAGGTTGGTCTTGCCGACCGACTTCCCGGTGTTCACGTCGATGACCGTGAGCGCCTCGGTCCGGTCGATGACGATGTAGCCGCCCGAGGGGAGCCAGACCTTGCGGTCGAGACCCTTGTGGATCTGCTCGACGATGTGGAACTCCTCGAACACCGGGAGCGGGCCCTCGTGGAGCCGGACCTTCCGCAGCAGGTCCGGATCGGCCTGCCGCAGGTACTCGGTCACGATCTGGTAGACGCGGGGCGAGTCGGTGACGAGCTCGCGGAACTCCTCGTCGGTGAACAGGTCCCGCACGACCCGTACGGTGAGCTCCGGCTCCTCGTACAGGAGCGCAGGCGCCTTCGCCTTCTTCGCCCGCTTCTCGATCTCGGCCCATTCGGCGAGCAGCCGGTCGAGATCGGCGACGAGCTGCTCCTCGGTCGCCCCCTCGGCAGCGGTGCGGACGATCAGGCCGTGGCTCTCCGGGCGGATCTTCTTGTAGATGGCCTTCAGCCGCTTCCGCTCCTGCTCCGGCAGGCGCCGGCTGATGCCGGTCACGTCCGCGTTGGGGACGAGGACCAGGTAGCGGCCCGGCATCGAGATCTGGGCGGTGAGGCGCGCGCCCTTGCCCCCGATCGGATCCTTCGTCACCTGGACGAGGACGGACTGGCCGGGGCGGAGCACCTTCTCGATCCGCGGCGGCGACCCCTCCAGGTCCTCCGGCGAGTAGTTCACCTCGCCCGCGTACAGGACGGCGTTGCGGCCGCGGCCGATGTCGATGAACGCGGCCTCCATCCCGGGGAGCACGTTCTGGACGCGTCCGAGGTACACGTTGCCGACCATCGAGCGGGCGCCGATCCGCGTCACGTAGTGCTGCACGAGCTCGCGCCCCTCGAGCACCGCGATCTGGTCCCGCTCGCCGTGCTCGGTGATGACCATGAGCTTGTCGGTCACCCGCGGCACGACCGGGAGCGGCTCGCGCCGGCGGCGGGTCGTCGTGCGGGTCGCGCGCATCGAGCGCCGCCGCAGCCGCGTGGAGATCTGCGCCTCGGCCTGCGCGGCCGCGGGGGCCTCTGCGGGGGTCCCCTCCCCCTCCGCAACGGCGGCTTCGGCCGCCTCGGCGGTCTCGGGGGCCGCGGTCTCCGTCTCGGCGGTCGCCGCCTTCTTCTTGCCCCGGCCCCGCCCGCCGCGACGCCGACGCTTCCTCGGTGCGGGCGCGGTCACGGCCTCCTCCTCCGCCGAGGCGACCGGCTCGGCCGGAGCCTCGGCGGCCGGCACGCCCTCGGACGCCGGCGCCTCGGGCGACGGCTCGGCCTCGTCTCCCTCCGGGCCGGGCTCTTCAGCCGCCGGGGCCTTCTTCCTGCCCCGGCCCCGTCCGCCGCGCCGCCGGCGCTTCCTCGGGGCGGCCTCGGTCCCGGTCGAGGTCCCGGTCGAGGCCTCGCTCGATGTCTCGCTCGAGGGCTCGGCAGCGTCGAGGACGGCAACCTCCCCGACCGCCGGCACCTCCACGGCCACGCTGTGCTCCTCCGTCATGGATGCTCCTTCCGCTCGTCGCGGCGCGGCGCCGCGCGGCGCGGAACGGGAACGGGCGGAGCGGGCGCGAGGACGCCGACCCCCATCACCTGAGGTCGGATCCGACGAGGTCAACGTATCTCCGGATGGGACCGGCGCTTCGCCGACCCCCACGTCCGGCGCATCGTCGCGCACGTGCAGGTTCCCGTCCCGGCACCGACCAGGGCTCCCGCCACCTCCCGGGTCCCTCCCCGGGGGAAGCCGGGGCCGTGGCCGCGCCGTATCTCATCCCACCGAGCTGCCGGCGCCGATGGCGCGCGCTCGACGGGCAAGCCTGCACACAGCGTAGCAGGCACGGGACGAGGCCCGAGCGACCCGCTGTGGCCGGGGCGGAGCGACGGCGCCGGATGCTGGGAGGGCTAGTCAACAGGGACTACGCTCCCTTCCACATGGACGAGCCGGGAACCCACTTCACGCCGGATACCGACGCCCCGGGGCCGCGGCCGACACTCACGAGGATGGAACGGACGCTCCTCTCCCCGCCGACCCGCGTCCGCGTCCTCGTCGTGGACGACAACGACGGGTTCCGCGAGTCGCTCCTTGCGCTGCTCGACGCCGGCGACCTCGACGTCGTGGGCGAGGCCTCCTCTGGGCTCCAGGCCCTCGAGGTCGTCGAGCGCGTGCGCCCCGACGTCGTCCTCATGGACGTTCGGATGCCCGGTCTCGACGGCATCGAGACCACCCGACGGCTCAAGGCGGCCCATCCGGACCTCGGCGTCGTGGCCCTCTCCGGCCACGAGGACCAGGACATCGTGCGCGACATGCTCGTCGCCGGCGCCAACGGGTACGTGCTGAAGGACTCGGACGGCGACGAGATCCTGAGCGCGATCGCCGAGGCGGCGGGCGGGCGCGGGCTCCTGTCGCCCGGCGTCACCCCGCGCGTGATCGAGGAGCTCACCGAGGCGCTCGAGCGCGAGCGGCGCCGGGCGCGGGAGCTGGAACAGGCCCAGGCGGCCCTCATCGAGCGCTCGGAGCGGCGCCAGCAGCTCGTCGCCCGCCTCTCGCACGAGCTGCGGACCCCCGTGACGGTGATCCTCGGCATGGCGCAGACCCTCGCGAAGGCTCCCGAGAGCCCCGAGCGCGAGGAGCTGCTCGAACGCATCATCGCCCGCGCGAGGGACCTCGCTCGGCTCGTCGAGCGCTTCGAGCTGACCGTCGACGCGCGCCTGGCCGAGCGGGTCGACCTCGTGGCGCTCGCCCGGGAGCTCGCCGGGGCGAGCCCGCGGATCGGCGTCGAGACCGAGGGGCCGATCCCCCAGGTCTCGCTCAACCCGGGGGCGGCTCGGAGGATCCTCGAGGAGCTCCTGGACAACGCCCTGCGCTTCTCGCCCGAGGGCTCGCCGGTCGAGGTGCGGATCGCCGCCGATGCGCGGGTGGAGGTCCGGATCCGCGACCGCGGACCCGGCATCGAGCCCGAGGACCGCGAGCGCATCTTCGGCCCGCTCGAGCAGGTCGAGGACGTGAACGTCCGCGTGCACCAGGGAGCCGGGATGGGGCTCGCGCTCGCGCGGACGGCCGCCCGAGCGATGGGCGGGGACGTGACGCTCGAGTCCTCGGGACCCGAGGGGTCCACCTTCCTCTGGACGGTGCCGCTCGCGGGCTAGTCCGCCTCAGACGAGCCGGCGCATGTGGATGTTCAGGAGCAGGCCCACCGCGACCGCGTTCGCGAGGAGCGAGCTGCCGCCGTAGGAGACGAACGGCAGCGTGATCCCGGTGATCGGCATGATGCCGATGGTCATCCCGATGTTCACGAACATCTGGATCGCGAACATCGACGCGATCCCCGCCGCCACGTAGGTCCCGAACGGGTCCTTCGCGAGGAGCGCGATGCGCAGCGCCCGCCACAGCAGCACGGCGAAGAGCAGGAGCATGGTCGCGGCTCCGACGAACCCGAACTCCTCGCCGGCCACGGTGAAGACGAAGTCGGTGTGCTGCTCGGGCACGAAATCCAGGTTCGTCTGGGTGCCGCGCAGGTAGCCGAGGCCGGTGAGGCCCCCGGACCCGATCGCGATCTCGGCCTGCTCGCGGTTCCAGCGCGCGCTCTCGCTCACGTTGGCGGGATCGAACAGCGCCCGGACCCGCTCGAGCTGGTACTCCCGGACGAGGCCCGTCTGGAGCGCCGCTACGACGAGCACGAGCGCGGTGAGCGCGAGCAGCGCGAGGTGTCGGCCTCGCGCCCCCGCCACCACGAGCACGCCCACCAGGATCGCGGCCAGCACGATCGAGGTCCCGAGGTCGGGCTGCAGGAACACCAGGACGGCGGGGAGCCACGCGATGGCCGTCGCGCTGTAGACGTCGGGGAGCGAGAGGTCGTTGCCGGAGCGTCGGATCTCCGACAGGAACGTCGCGAGCATGATGATGAGGGCGACCTTGGCGATCTCGGACGGCGTGAGCTGGAAGCCGAACACCTGGAACCACCGCTGCGAGCCCTTCACGGCGGTGCCGAGCGGCGTCCGCACCAGCACGAGCAGCACGATCGAGGCGGCGTAGATCATCCCCGCATAGACCTTCAGGAAGCGGTAGTCGAAGCTCGCGACCACCAGGATCGCGACCAGCCCGAGCGCCGCGAAGGTCGCCTGCCGCTTCAGGTAGAACCCGGGGTCCTCCCCGATCGCCGCGAGCGACCGCTGGGTCGCCGAGTAGACGAGCAGCAGGCTCGCGCCCATGAGCGCCACGACGACGAGCAGGAGCAGCGGGTCGAGGTGCCGGATCGGCCTCCGCTCGGCGGGGATGCGCCGCCCGGCGACGAGGTCCATCAGTCGGTCCCCTCCGCGCCCACGACCTCGCTCCGCTCCAGCCCGTAGATGCCCTCGATGATGTTCCGGGCGATGGGAGCGGCCGTGGTGGAGCCGTGGCCGCCCTGCTCCACGACCACCACGATCACGTGCTGCTCGCCGTTCGCCTCGGTCATCGCCGCGAACCACGAGGTGTCCTGCCGGCCGAAGACCTCGGCGGTGCCGGTCTTCCCGGCAACCCACACCCGCCCGAAGGGGAACCCGGCGAACGCCCCCGCGGCGGTCCCCGATCTCGGGACCTCGGCGAGCGCGTCGCGGACGTAGGCGATGTCCGGTGCGGCGAACGGCAGACGGCGCTTGCAGTGCGGCCGGAACTCGCGGACGACCGGCCCATCCGGTCGCCGGACCCGATCCAGCAGGTGCGGGACGCAGATCCTCCCGTCGTTCTGGAGCGCCGCGTACGCGACCGCCATCTGCAGCGGCGTGACGAGGGTGTCTCCCTGGCCGATCGTCATGAGGATGAAGTCGCCCGGGACCCACCGGCCCTCGGGGAAGAGCTTCGGGAACTCGCGGTGGATCTCGGCCTTCCAGGCCGCGTCGGGCACGCGCCCGTCCTTCTCGGCGGGGAGGTCGATCCCGGTGGGCCGGCCGAACCCGATCGCCCGCAGGTCACGCTGCAGGGGCTCGCGCGGGGGCTGATCGTCGTTGCCCGGGATCCCATCGTCGTTCGGCGGCGGGTAGTAGAGCTTCCAGTACTCGTACCCCATCGGGTAGAAGATCGTGTCGCAGGAGACCGCGAGCGCTCGGGCGAGGCTCAGGTACCCGAGGTTCGCCGAGGTCCAGTTCCGGAAGACGTACTGGATCGCGTTCGGGTCGTCCCGGTTGTACGGGACGGTCCAGCTGGGCGGGCAGGGGTACGAGCCGTTCGTGCTCACGATCGTCTGGCCCGGCGCGCCCCCCTCGGGGCGGCGGGTGAGCGCAGAGAGCGCGACCCACGGCTTGTACGTCGACCCCGGCGCGTACTCGCCCTGGATCGCACGGTTGACGAGCGGGTACCCGGAGTTCGCCGCATTGAACCGGCGCTCGTACTCCTCCTGCGTGAGCGGACGCGTGAACAGGGTCGGGTCGTACGTCGGCGAGGACGCCAGCGCCTCGACCGCGCCGGTGCGGGGATCGAGCACGATCGCCGCCCCCGCGTTCGCGCGCAGGTGCGTCTCGGTGTTGGGATCGAAGACGGATCGCGCGGCCTCCATCCCCGCCTCCAGGCTCTCCTCGGCGAGGCGCTGGATGCGGAGGTCGAGCGTGAGCTGCACGTCGTTGCCGGGCGTGGGCGCCCGCTCGCCGATCTCACCGAGGTTGCGCCCCATCGAGTCCACGCGGTACTTCACGACCCCGTCCTCGCCCGCGAGGTCGAACTCGTACACGGCCTCGATCCCGGCGACGCCGACCTGGTCCCCGGGGTCGTAGTCCGCGAAGAGCGGGTCCTTGAGCTTCTCCGCGCTGATCTCGCGGAGGTACCCGAGCACCTGCGCCGCGAGGGTCCCCTCCGGGTAGGTCCGCACCGGCCGCTCGACCACCTCGACCCCGGGGAACTCGTCGGCGTGCTCGGCGAGGTAGAAGTAGACCCGGCGGGGGACGTCGATCGCGAGCGGGACGGGGCTGAACGCGTAGTAGCGGGGGTCGTCGAGGCGCGCCCCGAGCTCCGAGGCCGGGATGCCGAGGAGCTCGGAGAGGCGCGCGAGGACCTCCTCGGTCCGGCCCCCGGCCTCCTGCCGGTTCATCGTCACCACCAGGCTGGGACGGTTGCCCACGAGGACGCGACCGTGGACGTCGAGGATCCGACCGCGCCGGGCGGGGAGGTCGACGAGCCGGACCGCGTTGGCCGCGGCCTCCCGCCGGTACTGCTCGGCCGCGAGCACCTGGAGGAACCACAGCCGCGTCGTGAGCGCCGCGAACATGAGCGCGACGATCCCCGCGAGGACCCGCAGACGAGCGGACGCACGCAGGTCGGTCACCGAAGCTTCACCACCGGATCACCCTCCGCGCGCGGGAGGCCTCGACGGCCCGCCGCAGGACCGGGAACACCAGGGGCGTGAGGACCGCGTTGTAGAGAGCCGAGAGCGCCGCCACGCGGAGGAGGTACAGGGCCGACACGGCGAGCTGGCCGAGCAGGAACGCGACCGTCCCGTAGAAGAGCACCCCCGCGAAGGTCCCGGCGGCGACGAGCAGGACGGGGAAGAGCGGGGAGGGGCTGACGACGTACTGGCGGAGCATCCCCACGACGTACCCGAGGAGCGTCAGGGTGAGCGCGGTGATGCCCTTCGGCTGGTCGAGCAGGAAGTCCTCGGCCATCCCGCAGACGAACCCCGTCGTGGCCCCCGCCGACGGTCCGTCGAGGAACGCGAAGACGATGGTGACCAGGTACAGGAGCTCGGGACGGGCGCCGAGCAGCCGCAGGTCGGCGAAGACGGTCGTCTGGAGCAGGAGGGATGCCAGGACGACCGCGGCGAGCAGGAGGGCACGTCGCACGGGACCCCAGGCTATCCCGACCCATCGGAGAGGACCACCAGCACCACGTCGAGCGCGGAGAAGTCGACGGCCGGCCGGACCGTCACGAACTTCTCGAGCTCGGCCTCGCCGGCGATCACGTGGGAGACGGAGCCGATGAGGACCCCCGGCGGGTACAGGCCGCCGCCGACGCCCGGGATCCGGTAGCCGGCCGTCACCACGCGCTCGCCGGGCTCGACCTCGGTCGCCGGATCGACGAGGCGCATCCGCAGGTCCCGCTGCCCCTGCCCCTCGAGGAGCCCGGTCGCGCGGGAGACGTCCAGCCGCGCGGCGACCGCGGAGTCCGGATCGATGATGAGACGGACGATCGCCGAGTCCGGCGCGACGCGGACCACGTGCCCCACGAGGCCGGCCGGCGCGACGACCGGCATGTCCACGGCGACCCCGTCGGTCGAGCCCTTGTCGATCGTGATCGTCCACTCGAGGTTCGAGACGCTGTTCGCGATCACCTGGGCGCCGACGGTCCGCAGGGCCCCGAGGTCCTCGCGCAGCCCGAGGAGCGCTTCCAGCTGATCGACGCGGGCGGCGAGGTCGGCGCTCGTCGCGACCTGCGCCTCGAGCTCGGCGACGCGGGCCCGCAGGTCCTCGTTCTCGGCCCGGATCGACGGGAGCCGCACCAGGGTCGAGAAGAAGTTCCCGATCGGCTTCGTCACCTTCGAGACGGCCTCCTGCAGCGGGCTGACGACGGCGAGCGCGGCGTCCCCCGCCGCCGCGAGGGGGCCTCGCGGACCCTGCCGGTAATCGACGGTGATCGTCACGAGGGAGGCGGAGACCAGCATCACGACGAGGAGCCGCGCGCTGCGGGTCCGCGAGGGCAGGGCCACGGCGGCCCTACCTTCTCGACGGGCTCACCAGGACCCGCTGGAGGACCTCGAACTCCTCGAGGCACTTCCCGGAGCCGATCGCCACCGAGGACAGTGGGTTCTCGGCGATGCGGACCGGCATGCCGGTCTCGTGCCGAAGGCGCTTGTCGAGGCCTCGCAGCAGCGCCCCGCCGCCCGTCAGGACGATCCCCCGGTGCATGATGTCCCCGGCCAGCTCCGGCGGCGTGCGGTCCAGGGTCGCCTTGATGCTGTCGATGATCGCCGTCACGGGCTCCTCGATCGCCTGCCGGATCTCGCCGTCGGTGATCTGGATGGTCTTCGGCAGCCCCGAGACCAGGTCGCGGCCGGGGATCTCGGCGATGAGCTCCTCCTGCATCGGGTACACCGAGGCGATCGCGAGCTTGATCGCCTCCGCCGTCCGCTCCCCGAGCAGGAGCGAGTACTCCTTCTTCACGTAGTTGATGATCGCCTCGTCGAGCTCGTCGCCGCCCACCCGCAGCGAGGTCGAGGTCACGATGCCGCCGAGGGAGATGACGGCGACCTCGGTCGTGCCGCCACCGATGTCCACGATCATGTTCCCGGCCGGCTCGTGGATCGGCAGGCCCGCGCCGATCGCCGCGGCCATCGGCTCCTCGATGATGTACGCGCGGCGCGCGCCGGCCGCGATCGCGGCCTCCTCGACCGCCCGCTGCTCGACCCCGGTGATGCCGCTCGGGACGCAGATCACGACCCGGGGCTTGGCGAGCAGCCGCCGCTTGTGCACCCGCTGGATGAAGTAGCGGAGCATCTTCTCGGTCACGTCGAAGTCGGCGATGACGCCGTCCTTCAACGGGCGCACCGCTTGGATGTGCGAGGGGGTCCGGCCGATCATCCGCTTCGCCTCGTTGCCGACGGCCAGGATCGCGCCGGTGAGCGTGTTGATCGCGACGACCGAGGGCTCGTTCAGCACGATGCCGTGCCGCCGGACGTAGACGAGCGTGTTCGCGGTCCCCAGGTCGACCGCCATGTCCTGACCCAGGAACCCGAAGAGCCCCTCGCCGCCCGCGCGGCGGTCGGCGGGGGAACGGGGAAGTCCGCGACGCACCCTCTCGGCCATCGGTTCCCGGCCTTTCTACCCGACCGGACGAACCCTGGCAACCCTCGACTGTGCGTTGAGAGCACCCTCAAGTCTCGACATCAACCTCGGCATCGAACCCTCAACCGCAGGCTGGGGATCGCCTCGCCCACGCGCCCTCGTGCGCGCATGGACCCGCAGCTGAGGTACGGTGTGACGATCACTGCAGGAACCGAGCGAAGGGGGGCGCGCGTGGGTGGACGCGGTGTCGCGGCGATCTTCCCGGGGCAGGGGTCCCAGTTCCCGGGGATGGCCGACCCATGGATCGAGCACGAGCTGGGCCGTGACGTGCTCGGGCGCGCCTCCGCCGCCCTCGGCCGCGACGTGGTCGAGGGCTGCCGCGACGAGGAGGCGCTCGCGCGCACGGACTTCGTCCAGCCGGCCCTCCTCGCATGCGGCGTGGCGGCCTTCCGCGTCCTCGAGGCCGAGGGCCTGGCGCCGCTGGGGGCCGCCGGCCACTCGCTCGGTGAGTTCGCGGCCCTCGTCGCCGCCGGCGTCCTCGAGCTCGAGGACGCCCTGGAGGTCGTGCTCGTCCGGGGCCGGGCGATGGCGGAGGCCGGCGTGGCCCGCCCGGGCGCGATGTGCGCCCTCCTCGGCGTCGGGCCCGAGCAGGCGGCCGAGCTGTGCGAGCTCGCGCGCGGCGAGGACGTCCTCGTCGTCGCGAACGAGAACTCGCCGCAGCAGGTGGTCCTCTCCGGCTCGATCGAGGCGGTGGAACGCGCCCAGGCGCTCGCCGCCGAGCGCCGGATCCGGGCCGTGCGCCTGAACGTGGCGGGCGCGTTCCACTCCCCCCTCATGGAGCCGGCCGTCGAGCCCCTCGCGGACGCCCTGGGTCGGGTCCCGTTCCGCGAGCCCCGGTTCCCCATCGCCGAGAACGTCACGGGAGAGCTCACGACCGACCCCGAGGAGCTCCGGACGCTCCTCGGGCGCCAGGTGATCTCCCCGGTCCGGTGGAGCCGGTGCGTGGAGGCCCTCGCCGCCGCGGGCGCCGACACCTTCGTCGAGGCGGGGCCCGGCGAGGTCCTCACGCGACTCGCCAGGCGCATCGTCCCCGGCGCAAGGGCGGTCGCGGTGGGCCGGCCCGCCGACGCCGGGCTCCTCGCGGGCGGCTAGGGACCGATCCGCGCTCCCGCGGGCATCGGCGCCGGTCGGGCGCTATCCTCAGACGTCCACGGGGACACGTGAGGAGGGTCCATGACCGGGGGGCGCCACGTCACGATCGCCGGCGTCGGCTCGCACCTGCCCGAGCGGGTCGTGCCGAACGCCTGGTTCGAGGGCCTCGTCGAGACGAGCGACGAGTGGATCCGCGAGCGCACGGGCATCGCGGAGCGCCGGTTCGCCGCCGAGGGCGAGGCGACCTCGGACCTCGCGGTGGCGGCCGTCCGTCGAGCGCTCGAGGACGCGAGGATCGCTCCCGAGCAGGTGGACCTCGTCGTCTGCGCCACGCTCACCCCGGACACCCCGATCCCGGCCACGGCCGTGTGGGTGCAGCGCAAGCTCGGCCTCGCCTGCCCGGCGTTCGACGTGAACGCCGCGTGCGCCGGCTTCTCCTACGCGATCTCCACCGGCGCCGCCTTCATCGGCTCCGGCGCGGCCGAGACCGTGGTGGTGATCGGCGCCGAGGTCCTCTCGCGCGTGTTGGACTTCACCGACCGCAGCACGTGCGTGCTCTTCGGGGACGGCGCCGGCGCGGTCGTGCTCCGACCGTCGGAGGCGCCCGGGATCGTCGGCTCGGTGCTCGGGGCCGACGGGAGGGCCGCCGAGATCCTGATCATCCCCGCCGGAGGCTCGGCCCAGCCGGCCTCCCCCGAGACCGTGGCCGCCCGCGATCACGCGATCCGGATGCCGGCCGGCCGGGAGGTCTTCAAGCGCGCCGTCGTCGAGATGGCGAGCGCCTGCCGCGAGCTCCTCGACAAGGCCGGGTACGCACCGGAAGACGTGGATCTGCTGATCCCCCACCAGGCGAACGCGCGGATCATGATCGCCGTGGCCGAGCGGCTGGGCATCGGCCCGGACCGCGCGCTCGTCGACGTCGCCGAGGTCGGCAACACCTCGGCCGCGTCGATCCCGATCGCGCTCGACCGCGCGGTCCGGGCCGGCCGCGTCCGGCCGGGCGACCTCGTCCTGCTCACCTCCTTCGGCGCCGGCCTCGCCTGGGGCGCCACCCTGATCCGATGGACGCAGCCGAGCCCGTGACCGAGCCGACCGCCCGGCCGGCCCGGGTCGCCGTGGTCACCGGCGGCTCGCGCGGCATCGGACGGGCCTGCGCCGAGGCCCTCGCCGCCGCCGGATGGCGCGTGGCGATCGGCTACCGGACGAACGAGACCGACGCCAAGGAGACGCTCGACGCGATCGAGCGCTCGGGCGGCGTGGGGATGGTCGTCCCCCTGGACGCCCTCGACGAGGGCTCGGTGCGGGAGGCCTTCGCGCGCGCGGTCGAGACCCTCGGACCGGTGACCGGCCTCGTCAACAACGCGGGGTTCAGTCAGGACGGCCTCCTGCTCCGCTACCCGATGGACCTGTACGACCGGACGATGGACACGAACGTGCGGGGGGCGTTCCTCGCGACCCAGGCGGCCCTGCGCACCATGCTGCGGGCGCGCTGGGGCCGGATCGTCAACCTCTCCTCGGCCGTCGCCCTGCGCGGGAACGCGGGCCAGACCGCCTACGCCGCCTCGAAGAGCGCGCTCGTCGGCTTCACGCGCTCGCTCGCACGCGAGGTCGGCGCCAAGGGGATCACCGTGAACGCCGTCTGTCCGGGGCTCGTCGACACGGAGATGACCTCCCACCTGACCGAGGAGGCGCGGGCGTTCTACCTGGACCAGACCCCGCTCGGGCGCACCGCCCGGCTCGAGGAGGTGGCGGCCGTCGTCCGGTTCCTCATGTCCGAGGAGGCGAGCTACGTGAACGGCGCGGTCATCCCCGTGGACGGCGGGCTCACCGCCTGAGGGGCGGGCTGGTCGCGGGGGCCCGGAGCCCCTAGCATGGTGCGACCGAACGCCCAGCAAGGAGGATCCATGGACAAGGCAGAGATCGAGGCGCGGGTCCGCAAGGTGCTCGCCGAGCAGCTCGCGGTCGACGAGTCGCAGGTCGTGCCCGACGCGCGGTTCGCGGAGGACCTGAACGCCGACTCCCTCGACCTCGTCGAGGCCGTCCTCGCCCTCGAGGAGGAGTGGAACATCGAGATCCCCGAGGAGGAGATGGAGGCCGTGAAGACCGTCGGCCAGGCCATCGCCCTCGTCGCCCAGAAGCTGGGGGTCTCCTGAGCCCGTGGGCCGGCGGGTCGTCGTCACGGGCATCGGGCCGGTCACCCCGGTCGGCACCGGCGTCGCGGCCTTCTGGGAGGGGCTCACGAGCGGCCGGAACGGCGTCCGACGGATCACGCGCTTCGAGACCGAGGGCCTGCCGGTCACGCTGGCGGGCGAGGTGCCCGACTTCGACCCCGCCGCGTGGCTCGACCCCAAGGAGGCCCGCCGCACCGACCGGTTCTCGCAGCTCGCGATCGCCGCGGCCAGGCTCGCCCTGGAGGATGCGGGGAGCCCGGAGCCCGCGGCCGAGCGGGCCGGCGTCGTCTTCGGCACCGGGATCGGCGGCATCGAGACGCTCCTCGCCCAGCACTCCGTGATGCTCGAGCGGGGCCCGGGGCGCGTCTCGCCGTTCATGGTGCCCATGCTGATGGCCAACGCCCCGGCGGGGCACATCGCGATGCTCTTGGGCTTCACCGGACCGAACCTCTGCACGATCTCGGCGTGCGCCTCCTCCAACCACGCGCTCGGCGAGGCCATGCGGCTGGTCCGCGACGGCTACGTCGACCTGTGCATCGCCGGGGGCTCGGAGTCGGCGACCCTGCCCCTCACGGTCGCTGCGTTCTCGCAGATGACGGCCCTCACGAGGAACCCCGACCCGGAGACGGCCTCGCGCCCGTTCGACGCGGAGCGCGACGGGTTCGTCCTCGCCGAGGGCGCCTGCGCGCTCGTCCTCGAGTCCGAGGAGCACGCCCGGGCCCGCGGCGCGCGGATCTACTGCGAGGTCGCCGGCTACGGCGCGAGCGCCGACGCGTACCACATCACCGCGCCCGACCCGAAGGGCTCGGGGGCGGCCCTCGCGATGCGCCGGGCGCTCGAGGACGCGCGCGAGGACCCCGCCGCGGTCACCTACATCAACGCCCACGGGACCTCGACCCCGCTGAACGACGCCTCCGAGACCGTCGCGATCAAGGCGGTGCTCGGCGAGCACGCGCGCCGGGTGGCCGTCTCCTCGACGAAGTCGATGACCGGGCACATGCTCGGCGCGGCGGGCGCGGTGGAGGGCGCCGCGTGCGCCCTCGCGATCGCGAACGGCGTCGTGCCGCCGACGATCCACTACGAGCACCCCGACCCCGAGTGCGATCTCGACTACGTCCCCAACGAGGCCCGGGAGCTCCCGGTGCGCCTCGCGCTGTCGAACTCGTTCGGCTTCGGGGGGCAGAACGCGTGCGTCGCCTTCCGAGCCCTGTGAGGGCTCAGGGGTGACGGCTCAGGGCACGTCGGAGCGGTAGAAGGGCGCGGCGTCGAGCCACGCCCGCGTCGGCCGCCCGTCGATCTCCAGGTCGAACCGGATCCGCCCGGGCGTCGGCGGCGTCCCCACCGCGAAGGAGCCGTCGGGGAGCGGCGTGAGCGGCTGGGAGTCCTCGACGTCGGCCGAGCTGCCGAGCATCTCCAGCCACAGCCCGTCCCGGCGGGCGAACACCTCGAACCCGGGCGCCCACGGGTTCCAGCTGCGGTACCGACCCGCGAGCGCGTGGTGCTCGGGCCGCGGCTCCTGCCCCTCCGGCCGGCCCGGCGCCCGCAGCCACCGGGGCCCCCAGCGGACCTCCACCGCCCGGCCCGCCTCCCGCACGACGCCGAGCGGATGCCGCTCGCGGGCGGGGTCGTCGACCACGAACCGTCCCCCGTCGAGGGGCACGAGGGGCGCCCGCTCGCCGTCCTCGAGCAGGAACAGGCGCTCCCCCTCGGCCACGAGCTCGATCGCGCCGTGCTCGTCCGTGAAGCGCCCCGCGAAGGACGAAGCCTCCGGGACGCGCTCGCGCGGCTCGGGCTCGGGGACCTCGGGCACGACCGCCTCCTCGGCGGCCGCGGCGAGGCACGCGAGGGCGAACCGCACGACCTCGAGGCGCCGGCCGAAGGCCGAGTTCATGAGCAGGACCGCCCCCACGCCCGCCGTCGGGTCCACGAGGAGGTACGCGGTGAACCCGATCATCCCGCCGGAGTGGCCGAGCAGGTCCCGCTCGCCGCGGATCCACTTCAGGCCGTAGCCGTAGACCTCGCCGGGCGAGCTCGGATCCTCCGCCGCCGGGCGGGTCATGAGCGCGAAGCTCTCGGGGGAGAGCACCCCGCGGCCGCCGGCGAGCAGCAGCCGCGCGTAGCGGGCGAGCTCGTCGGCCGTCGCGCAGATGGTCCCGTCGGCGGTGGCGCTCTCGAACCATGGGGAGGGCGCGAACCCGTGGCGCGGGAGCCAGGGCCGGTCGCCGTACGGGGAGGTGTAGCCGACGGCGAGGCGCTCGCGGACCGCGTCGGTGATCACGACGTCGGCCTCGCCCATGCCGATCGGCTCCATCACGCGCTCGCGCACGACCTCCCACCACGGCCGGCCGGTCACCGCCTCGAGCACGAGCCCGAGGGCCTTGTAGCCGACGTTCGAGTAGGCGAAGCGCTCGCCCGGCGCCCACCCCGCGGGCGTCTCGCGCAGGCTCCAGACCTCGGCCCTCGCCTCGCCCGTGGCGTCCATCCCGCAGACGATCCCGGCCGTGTGCGAGAGCAGGTGATGCACGGTGATCTCCCCGAGGGGCGAGCGCACCGAGAACCACGGCAGGTACCTCGTCACCGGCGCGTCGAGCTCGAGCCGGCCCGCCCCGCGCTCCTGCAGGAGCGCCATCGCGGTGAAGCCCTTGCTGATCGACCCGATCTGGAACCGGTGCCGGTCCCCCACCGGCTCGCCCGCGTCCAGGTTCGCGGCGCCCCGGTGCAGGACCGCGAGGGTCGCCTCCCGGTCGGTGAGCGCGAGCGAGAGCCCCGGGGTGTCCAGTCGCTCCAGGTGCCGGTCGAGGTACGCCTCGATCCGCCGCAGCGCGGGCCCGAGGTCGGGCACGGCCTCCTCCTCAGCCGAAGAACAGCGCGAGCTCCCGCTCGGCCGAGACCGGGGAGTCGCTGCCGTGGACGAGGTTCTCGGTGATCCGCAGGCCGAGGTCCCCGCGGATCGTCCCCGGCGGGGCCGTCGCGGGGTCGGTCGGGCCCATCATCGTCCGCAGCACCTCGACGGCGCGCTCGCCCTCCAGGCGCGCGACGACGACGGGGCCCGAGGTGATGAAGGCCACGAGCTCCTCGAAGAACGGCTTGTCCCGGTGCTCGGCGTAGTGCCGCTCCGCGAGGTCGCGATCGATCGTCGTCATCCGCATCGCCGCGATCCGGAGACCCTTCGCCTCCACGCGGCGAAGGACCTCGCCGACGAGACCGCGGCGCACGGCGTCGGGCTTGATGATGAGCAGGGTCGAGGCGTCGGCCATCGTCAGGGTTCCTCCAGCAGGGCTCGGCGGGCGTCCGCGACAGTGTACAGGGACCCCGTCACGAGGATGAGATCGGTCTCGTCGGCGGCCGCCCGCGCGGCCGCGAGCGCCTCGGCGACGCTCGGGAACGTCTGCGTGGCAACGCCTCGAGCCGTGAAGGCCGCGCCCACCTCCTCGGCCGGACGCGCGCGGACGCTCGCGGTGCGGCAGGCGTAGGCCCGGTCGGCGAGCGGTGCCAGGCGCTCGGCGATCCCCTCGAGGTCCTTGTTCGTGAACACGCCGATCACCAGGTGCAGCCGCTCCCAGGCGAAGGTCTCGGGCAGGGCCGCGGCGAGCGCCTCGGCGGCCGCAGGGTTGTGGGCGCCGTCGAGCACGATCAGCGGATGGCGTCCGGCGACCTCGAGCCGGCCCGGCGAGGTCGCCTCCCCGAGGGCGCGGCGCACCGCCTGCTCGTCGAGCGCGCGGTCGAGCAGGCACTCGAGCGCCGCCACCGCCCCGGCCGCGTTCCGCGCCGCGTGCTCCCCGTGCAGGGGCAGGAGCACGTCCTCGTACCGACCGTGGGGACCGACGACGGTGAGCAGCTGCCCGCCCACGGCCACGGCGCGCGAGTCGAGGGCGAAGTCCCGGCCCTCCAGGACGAGCCGGGCGTCCACCTCCCGGCACCGCTCCTCGACCACGCGGAGCGCCCCGGCGCGCTGCTCGCGCACGACGGCCACCTTCCCGGGCTTGATGATGCCCGCCTTCTCGCGCGCGATGTCCTCCAGGGTGGGGCCGAGCTCGGCCACGTGATCCATGCCGATCGGGCAGATCACCGCGACGTCCCCCGCCACGAGGTTCGTCGCGTCCCACGTGCCCCCCATGCCGACCTCGAACACGCCGAGCCCGACCGGTCTGTCGGCGAACCAGAGGTACGCGAGGGCGGTGAGCGCCTCGAAGTACGTGACCCGGCCGACGCGCTCGTCCACGAGCCGCAGGAACGGCAGCAGGTGCTCGTACTCCGCGGCGAACGCCTCCTCGTCGATCTCCTCCCCGCAGACGAGGAACCGCTCGGTGACCGAGCGCAGATGGGGCGACGTGTACAGGCCGGTGGTGAGGCCGTGCTCGCAGGCCAGGGCCGAGATCAGGCGGGCCGTCGTCGTCTTCCCGTTCGTGCCGGCGACGTGGATCGTCGGGTAGGCGAGCTGCGGGTCGTCGAGCAGCGTCGCGAGCGCACGGACGCGCTCGAGGTCCGGCTCCGGCATGTGCTCTGGCTGCCGACCCTCGAGCTCGGCCAGGGCCTCCCCGAGCCGCATCTCAGGCCGCGCCGCCCGCGAGCTGCTCGAGCTGCTCCCGCAGGGCCGCGAGCTCGCGCTCGAGCCGCTCGAGCTTGGCCCGCTCCTTGTCCACGACCTCCGCGGGCGCCTTGGCCGCGAAGCCCGGGTTCGCGAGCTTGGCCCGCACCCGCTCGGCCTCCGCCCGCGTCCGGTCGAGGGCCTCCCCGAGGCGCTCCCGCTCGGCGCCCACGTCGAAGAGGTCGCCGACCGGCACGAGCACCGGCCTCCCGGCGACCAGGAGGCGGGCGCTCCCGGCCGCGTCGGCCGCCGCGTCGACGTAGGCGATGCTCGAGACCCCGGCCAGTCGACGGACCTCCGCCTCGAAGGGCCCCACGAGCGCGCGCACCTCGCCGTCGCGCTCGACGATCCGGAGGTCGAGCTCGGCCCTCGGGGCGATGCGGTGGTCGGTCCGGAAGCGCCGGACGGCCGAGACCAGCTCCTGCACGTAGGCGAACGCCTCGGCCGTCTCGCGCTCGAAGACGGGGGCGAGCTCCGCGAGCTCGGCCGGGTCGGGCCAGGGCGCGATCACGATCGACTCCCCCACCCCGAAGCGCTGCCAGATCTCCTCGGTCACGAAGGGCATGACCGGGTGCAGGAGCCGCAGCGTGCGTTCGAGCACCCACGCGAGCACGTTCGCCGCGTCCGCGCGCGCCTGCTCACCCGCCTCGTACAGCCGCCCCTTCTCCATCTCCAGGGCCCAGTCGCAGAGCTCGGACCAGACGAAGCGGTGGATCGCCACCGCGGCGTCCGAGATGCGGTACCCCTCGAGCGCCTCGTCGACCTCGGCCGCGCACGTCCGGTAGCGCCACAGCAGCCAGCGCTCGGTCGTGGTGAGGCGCTCGACCGGCGGGAGCTCGGGGGCGCCGCCCGGGAAGGCGCGCAGGATCAGGCGCGCGGCGTTCCAGATCTTGTTCGCGAAGTTCCGACCGGCCTCGATCGCCTCCTCCGAGAGCGGGAGGTTCTGCTGGTCGGGCGAGGCCATCCGCGCGAGCGCGTATCGCAGCGCGTCGGCGCCGTAGCGCTCGACCATGTCGAGGGGGTCGATCACGTTGCCGAGGGACTTGCTCATCTTCCGTCCCCGCGCGTCGCGCACGAGCCCGTGGATGAGCACGTCGCGGAAGGGGACGTCCCCGACGAGGTACAGCCCGGACATGATCATCCGGGCCACCCACAGGTAGAGGATCTCGTAGCCCGTCACGAGCACCGTCGTCGGGTAGAAGGTGCGCAGGTCCTCGGTGTCGTCCGGCCACCCGAGCGTCGAGAACGGCCACAGCTGCGAGGAGAACCAGGTGTCGAGCACGTCGGGGTCCTGCTCGATCTCGGCGCTGCCGCAGACGGCGCAGGCGCTCGGGTCCTCGGTGGCGGCGAACTCGTGCCCCTCGGCGCAGTACCAGACCGGGATGCGGTGGCCCCACCACAGCTGGCGCGAGATGTTCCAGTCCCGCAGCCCCGCGAGCCACTCATCGTAGTTGCGCGCCCAGCGCTGTGGGACGAACCGCACCCGTCCGTCCCGGGCCACCTGGCGCGCCGGCTCCTTCAGGCGGTCGACCGCGACGAACCACTGCTTGCCCGAGAGCCAGGGCTCGATCTCGCTGTGGCAGCGGTAGCAGTGGCCGACCGCGTGCGGGTACGGCCGCTCCTCCTTCACGAGCAGCCCGAGCTCGCGCAGGCGCTCGCGCACCCGCGTCCGGGCGGAGTAGCGGTCGAGCCCGCGGAACTCCTCCGGCACGACGTCGGCCATCGTGGCGTCGGCGTTCAGGATGTTCCGCAGCGGCAGCCCCGTGCGCTGCGCGATCCCGAAGTCCGTCGGGTCGTGGGCGGGCGTGACCTTGACCGCCCCGGTGCCGAAGGTGGGATCCACGGCGGGGTCGGCCACGACCGGGATCTCGCGCCCGTCGAAGGGGTGCCGCACCGTCCTGCCCACGAGCCCCCGGTAGCGCTCGTCGTCGGGGTGCACCGCGATCCCGGTGTCCCCGAGCATCGTCTCCAGGCGCGTCGTCGCGACCTCGATGTGCCCGGAGCCGTCGGCGAGCGGGTAGCGGAACGTGACCAGCTCGCCCTCGACCTCGAGGTGCTCGACCTCGGAGTCCGAGAGCGCCGTCTGGTCGGTCGGGCACCAGTTCACCAGGCGCTCGCCCCGGTAGATCAGCCCGTCCTCGTACATCCGCACGAACGCGACCCGGACCGCGCGCGAGAGCCCCTCGTCCATCGTGAAGCGCAGGCGGTCCCAGTCGCAGGAGTTGCCGAGGGCCTTCATCTGCTCGACGATCTCGCCCCCGTAGCGCTCCTTCCAGGCCCACACGCGCTCGACGAAGGCCTCCCGGCCGAGCTCGCGCCGCTCGATCCCCTCCTTGCGGAGCTCCCGCTCCACGACGACCTGCGTCGCGATCCCCGCGTGGTCGGTCCCGGGGAGCCAGAGCGTCTCGTAGCCGAGCATCCGGGCCCGGCGGATCAGGACGTCCTGGATCGTGTGGTCGAGGGCGTGGCCGATGTGGAGCCGCCCGGTGACGTTCGGCGGCGGCAGCACGATGCAGAAGGGCCGCCGCTCGGTGGGGGCGACGGCGTGGAAGTACCCACGCTCCACCCACCAGGGGTACCAGCGCCGCTCGGCCGCCGCCGGGTCGTACTGGGGCGGCATCTCGCCCACGCCGATGCTCTCTTCCGCCATGCGCGCGAGTCTACGAGATGACCGCGGGACTCCCGGTTCGCGGAGCCGATGCCTCCCTCAGGCGGTGCGCTCCTGGCGCTCGGCGCGCTTGCGGGGCTCCTTCACCGGGACGAGCGTGGGGTTCACGCCGGTGAGCACGACGTCGCGATCGATCAGGCACTTCGTGACGTCCCGGCGCGAGGGCAGCTCGTACATCACGTTCAGGAGGACCTCCTCCATGATCGCCCGGAGGCCCCGCGCGCCGGTGCCGCGCAGGATCGCCTGGTCGGCGATGGAGGACAGCGCGTCCTCGGTGAACTCGAGCTCGACCCCGTCGAACTCGAAGAACCGCTTGTACTGCTTCACGAGCGCGTTCTTCGGCTTCGTCAGGATGTCGACGAGCGCCTCCTTGTCCAGGTTGTGGACGTGGGTGATGACCGGCAGGCGGCCCACGAACTCCGGGATGAGCCCGTACTTCAGGAGGTCCTCGGGAAGGACCTGGCTGAGGATCGCGCCCAGGTCCTTCTCCTCCACCTTGCGCACGTCGGCCCCGAAGCCGACGCCGCGGCTGCCGATCCGGGACTCGACGATCTTCTCCAGGCCGGCGAAGGCGCCGCCGCAGATGAACAGGATGTTCGTCGTGTCGATCTGGATGAACTCCTGGTGCGGGTGCTTGCGTCCGCCCTGCGGCGGGACCGAGGCGGTCGTGCCCTCGAGGATCTTCAGCAGCGCCTGCTGGACCCCCTCCCCCGAGACGTCCCGGGTGATCGAGGGGTTCTCGCTCTTGCGGGCGATCTTGTCGACCTCGTCGATGTAGATGATCCCGGTCTCGGCCTTCTTCACGTCGTAGTCCGCCGCCTGGATCAGCTTCAGGAGGATGTTCTCCACGTCCTCCCCCACGTACCCCGCCTCGGTGAGGGCGGTGGCGTCGGCGATCGCGAAGGGGACGTTCAGCAGCCGCGCGAGGGTCTGCGCGAGCAGCGTCTTCCCGCAGCCCGTGGGGCCGAGGATCAGGATGTTGGACTTCTGCAGCTCGACGTCGTTGTCCTTCGCCCCGACCTGGATCCGCTTGTAGTGGTTGTAGACGGCGACGGACAGGACCTTCTTCGCCTGCTCCTGCCCGATCACGTACTCGTCGAGGAAGGCGTAGATCTCGGCGGGCTTCGGCAGCTCGTCGAGCTTCAGCTCGGAGGTCTCGGCGAGCTCCTCCTCGATGATCTCGTTGCAGAGGTCGATGCACTCATCGCAGATGTACACGCCGGGGCCCGCGATGAGCTTCTTCACCTGCTTCTGGCTCTTCCCGCAGAACGAGCACTTCAGCAGGTCCGACTCGCCGATCCTCGCCATCCTCCGCGCCTGCCCCCTTACGCTCGGGCGGCCGGGCGGGTCCCGGCCGTCCGAGCCGAATCCTACGACGAGCCGGCCGCGGCTGCTGCGAGCTCGCGGTGGATCTTGCGGGAGGTGATGACCTCGTCCACGATCCCGTACTCGACGGCCTCCTCGGCCGTGAGGATGAAGTCGCGGTCCGTGTCCTTGCTCACCCGCTCGAGCGGCTGGCCGGTGTGGAACGCGATGATCTCGTCGAGCAGCTTCCGGTAGCGGATGATCTCGCGCGCCTGGATCTCGATGTCCACGGCCTGCCCCTGGGCGCCGCCGTGCGGCTGGTGCAGCAGCACCCGCGAGTGCGGGAGCGCGTACCGCTTGCCCTTCGTGCCGGCGAGCAGCAGCACGGCCGCCGCCGAGGCCGCCTGGCCCATCACGATCGTCGACACGTCGGGCTTGATGTACTGCATCGTGTCGTAGATCGCGAACAGCGCCGTGATGTCGCCGCCCGGCGAGTTGATGTACAGGCTGATGTCCTTGTCCGGATCCTCGGACTCCAGGTGCAGGAGCTGGGCCATGATGAGGTTGCCCACGGCATCGTCGATCGGCGTGCCGAGGAAGACGATCCGCTCCTTCAGCAGCCGCGAGTAGATGTCGAACGAGCGCTCCCCGCGGCTGGTCTGCTCGACGACGACGGGGACCAGGTAGTCCTTCATGGCTCTTCCTCCGGGTTCTCTCGAGGGGGATCGGCAGACGCCTCGCCGGCCTCTCCGCCCTGCGTGGCGCCGTCCTCCGGGACGATCTCGGCGTGCTCCACGAGCACGTCCAGCGCCTTCGAGCGGATGATATCACCGGCCAGCGCTACGACCTGGCCGCTCTGCTCCAGGGTGGTCGCCACCTCCTTCGGGTCCCGCCCGAGCGCCTGCGCGAGACGGCCGATCTCCCGGCCCAGCTCCTCGGCCGTCACCTGGATGTCCTCCGCCCGGGCCACGGCCTCGAGGACCAGGTCCGCGACGATGGCGCGGACGGCGTGCTCCCGGGCCTCGGCCCGGAAGCGGAGCTCGTCGGTGCCCTGGAGCTCGAGGAGCCGCTCGAGGGGGATGCCGAGCTGCTCCGCCCGCTCCCGGGCGTGGTGGACGCGGTGCTCGGTCTCCTCCTCCACGAGCGTCTCCGGCAGGTCGACCTCGGTCCGCTCCACGAGGGCCCGGAGCACGCGGTCGCGGACCTCCTCGTCGGCCTGGCGCTCCTTGTTGGCCGCGAGCTGCTCGCGCAGCGCCGCCCGGAGCTCCTCCAGGGTGTCGAACTCCGAGGCGGTCTTCGCGAAGTCGTCGTCGGCCGCCGGGAGCCTCTTCGCCTTGACCTCCTTGACGAGCACCTGGAACGTGACCTCCTGCCCGGCCCGCTCCCCGAACCGGTCGTCCAGGATGGCGTTGAACTTGAGGATCTCGCCGGCGCGCTTGCCCTGGAGCTCCTCGTCGAGCTTCCCGGTGAACTCGCCGGCGCCGACCTCGTAGAGGAGGTCGGGGCGGGTCGCCTCCGGCACCTCCTGGTCGTGGACCGTGGCGCGCAGGTCGATGACGACGTAGTCGCCCGTCGTGGCCGGCCGCTGGACGGGCTCGAGCTCCGCGAAGCGCTCGCGCAGCGCGTCGAGGAAGCGGTCGACCTCGTCGTCGGTGACCCGGGTGGAGGGCCGCGTCACCCGGATCCGCTTGTACTCGTCCTCGGTGAGGCGCAGCCTCGGCCGGACCTCCACGGTCGCGCTGAAGACGAGGGGCTTGCCCTCCTCCAGCTGCTGCAGGTCGATGTCGGGTTGGGCGATGGGCGCGAGCTCGTGCTCGCGCAGGGCCTCCCGGTAGTAGCGGGGCACGGCCTCCTCGAGGAACTCGGTCAGGACCACGTCCCGCCCGACCTGGGCGTCGATGATCGGCCGAGGGGCCTTGCCCTTGCGGAAGCCGGGGATCTTCACCTGCTCGGCCACCTTCCGGTAGGCGCGCTCGAGGTCCCGGCCGAAGCGCTCGGGCTCGACCTCCACGGTGAGCTTCACGGTGTGCTTGTCGGTGGTCTCCAGGGTCGTCTGCATGTCAGCTCAAGCGTACCCGGTGTCGGGGACGCGCGGCGGATGAGCCGGTAGGCTGCGCGCAGATGTTCGAGGAGGAGCTGGCGTTCGCGATCGAGCTCGCCGACGAGGCGGGGCGGATCGGGCTCTCCTTCTTCCGCGGCTCCTTCGACGTCCGGGAGAAGGTCGACCGCTCCCCCGTCACGGAGGCGGACCTCGCGATCGAGGCGATGCTCCGCCGCGAGATCGGCGCGCGCTACCCGCAGGACGCCGTGCTCGGGGAGGAGGGGGGGCTCCAGGGCCGCTCGAGCCGCCGGTGGATCGTCGACCCCATCGACGGCACCCGGAACTTCGCCGACGGCGTGCAGATCTGGAGCACGCTGATCGCCCTCGCCGTGGACGAGGTCCCCGTGCTCGGCGTCGTCGAGCTCCCCGCCCTCGGCGAGCGGTACGCGGCGGTCCGCGGGGGCGGGGCGACCCTGAACGGCGAGCCGATCCGCGTCTCGCGCGCGGACCGGCTCGAGCGCGCGTTCGTGCTCTACGGCGAGGCGAGGGACCTGCTCGACACCCCCTACGGCGAGGCCTTCCTCGAGCTCATCCGGGGGGCCCGACGCGAGCGCGGGTTCGGCGACGCCTGGGCCCACATGCTCGTCGCCCGGGGCTCCGCCGACATCATGCTCGAGCCCGAGCTCTCGACCTGGGACTGGGCGGCGGTCTCGGTCGTCGTCGAGGAGGCCGGCGGGCGGATCTCGACCTTCGAGGGCGAGCCCCTCGCGCACGGCGCCTCGGTCCTCTCGACGAACGGCGTCCTGCACGACGAGGTGCTCGCGCGCCTGGCCCACGCGCGGCGGCGGGCCGAGCGCGGCGAGCCCGAGGGCTAGATCTCGACCTCGAGCCCGGCCGCCCCCGCCCGCTCGAGCACGAGATCCGCGGCGGCCACGTCCTGCACCCCGACCCCGGTGAGGTCGCAGACGACCGTCTGCTCGGGCGAGGTCCGCCCCGGACGCAGCCCGGCGCAGATCTCGCCGAGCTCGACCGCCCGCTCGGCGAGCTCGGGCGCGTGCTGCAGCTCGCCGAGACGACGGCACTGCTCGCGCGAGTCCACCACGAGCAGGTCGGCGTCCCGCAGGATGGCGGGGTCGAGCTCCTGCTTGCCCGGCCCGTCGGCCCCGACGGCGGTGACGAGCGCGCCCGGCGCGACCCAGCCGCCCCGCACGAGGGGCGCGCGGCTCGCGGTGCAGGTGATCACGACCTCGGCCCCCTCCACGGCCTCCCGCACCCCCGGGGCGACCTCGTAGCGGCAGCCCGGCGGCAGGCCGGGTCGCCCGCGGAGCTCCTCGGCGCACCGCGCGGCCCGCTCGGGGCTCCGCCCCCAGATGCGCACGAGCGAGAACCCCGGCCGGGCCACCGCGAGCCCGTCGAGCTGGTGCCGGGCCTGGGCGCCGGTCCCGATCACCGCCACGGTGTCGACCCGCTCGGGGGCGAGGTGGCGGGCGGCGACGCCGCCCGCGGCCCCGGTCCGCACGTCGGTGAGGAGCCCCCCGTCGGCGAGGAGGGCCGCGAGCGACCCGTCCCGGGCGTCGAAGACGAGCACCAGCCCGTCGACCGCCGGCGGGTCGACGCCGAAGAAGCCGCTCGCCACCTTCACCGCGTACCGACGCGCGCCGTGGAGGTGCCCGGCCTTCACGTGGATCTCGCCACCGGACTCGGGGATCTCGAGGTGGATCACCGCGGGGAGCTCGGCCCGGCCGGTGCTGTACGCGGCGAAGGCGCGCTCGAGGGCGTCGACCACGGAGCGCACATCGAGCGCCCGCGCGACGTCCTCGCGGCCGAGGATCCGGAACCGGCGAGCCATCCCGCCCGAGCCTACCCGGTGCTAGGGTCGGGCGAGCGGGGAACGGAGGAGGTCGCGATGGCGCGCATCGACCTGTTCGAGATGGAGCGGATGCAGTCCCTGTACTGGCACCGCGTCGAGCACGACCTGTCCGAGTCCGGGGTCGTCCCGATGACCCTCCGCGAGCTGCTCGGGCCCGAGGCCGGCGCGCTGCTCGAGGCGCCCCTCGGCTACCCCCTCTCGGAGGGGGCGGAGGAGGCCCGGGCGGCCGTCGCCACCTGGTACCCGGGCGCCACGGCCGAGCACGTGACGCTCTGCAACGGCGGCTCCGAGGCGAACCTGCTCGTGCTGTGGACCCTGCTCGAGCCCGGCGACCGCCTCGCCTTCATGGTCCCGAACTACCTCCAGGGCCTCGGCCTCGGCCGCCACTTCGGGGAGGCCACCGACACCTTCGGGCTCCGGCGCGAGGGCGACCGGTGGGGCCTGGACCTCGAGGCGCTCGAGCGCGCCGTGACCCCGCGGACGAAGGCCGTGATGGTCTGCAACCCGAACAACCCGACCGGCGCGGTCCTCACCGAGGCCGAGATGGAGGCCGTTGTCGAGGTCGCCGACCGCGTCGGCGCCTGGATCGTCGCCGACGAGATCTACCGCGGCGCCGAGCTCCAGGGCGAGGCCGTCTCGCCCACGTTCTTCGGCCGCGCCGAGCGCGTCGTCGTGACGAGCGGCCTGTCGAAGGCCTTCGGGATGCCCGGCCTGCGCTCGGGCTGGGTGGTCGCCCCGCCCGAGCTCATCCGCGAGATCTGGGTCCGCCACGACTACACGACGCTCACGCCGAACGCGCTCTCGGACCGGCTCACGGGCATCGCCCTCCGCCCCGAGGTCCGCGAGCGCGTGCTCGCGCGCACCCGCGGCATCGTCCGCGCGAACCTGCCGCTGGTCCTGGAGTGGGTCGCCGACCACCGGGACGTCTTGTCGCTCATCCCGCCGGTCGCGGGGGCCATCGCCTACCTCGGCTACGACCTGCCGGTCCCGGCGCGCGAGCTCGCCGAGCGGCTCCGCCTCGAGCAGAGCGTCCTCGTCGTGCCCGCCGACATGTTCGGGGCCCCCGAGCGGGCGTTCCGCATCGGCTTCGGCGACCACCCCGAGCGCCTGCGCGAGGGCCTGGGCCGGATCGGGAAGCTCCTCAGCGAGCTCAGGTGAGGACGGCGCCGCCGAGGCGCTCGCCCACGTAGCGCCGGACGTCGAGCGCCAGGTCCTCCATCGGCGCGTAGTAGCCGACGTCGAAGGCGCGCGAGCCCATCCCGTCCTGCACGGCCTCGCAGATCCGCCAGTCCTGGCGGTTCACGAGATCCCAGAACCCCACGGCGTCCGACGGGTCGAACGTGGGCCTGGCCATCTCCGCGGGATGGAAGAGGAAGTCGACGTCGATCCGCGTCCGGTCCGGGCCGAGGGGGCGCAGCCGGAAGGCGGCCACGTGGTCGGCGGAGCAGCTGATCATGAGGTTGGGGTACGCGAGCTCGCCCTTGTGGCGCGTCCGCTCCTCCTCGCTGAGCCCGGGGAACGGGGCCCGATCGGTGGTCCCCGTGAACGTGAACGTCGTCGCCCCCTCGCGGTGCGGGACGCCGCGCTCCCAGTCGAGGTCCCGTCCCCCGCGCCGCCGGAACGCGGGCACGATCTCGCAGAGCTCGGGGTGGACCGGCCCGCAGTGGTAGCACTCGTTGTAGTTCTCGACGATCACCTTCCAGTTCGCGGCCACGTCGTAGGTGATCCGCCGGGCGATCCGCAGCCGGGCGAGCGGGTAGCGCGCCACCCGGGCCGGGATCTCCCCGAGCTGCTCGGCGAGGGGCCGCGCCGCCTCCCCGAGGTGGACGAAGACGAACCCCGCCCAGGTCTCGACGCGGGCCTCGTAGAGCGACAGGTCCTCCTTCCGAAGGCCCCGGCCCTCGTCGAGGAACGGCGCGAGGCGGAGCCGGCCGTCGAGCCCGTAGGTCCAGGCGTGGTAGGGGCAGACGATCGAGCCCCGGAACCGCCCGCACGGGCGCGGGGGCTCCCCCGCGGCGGCGGGCGGCGGGTCGTCCAGCACGAGGCGCGAGCCGCGGTGGCGGCAGACGTCGTGGAAGGCCCGGAGGCGGCCGTCCCTGCCGCGCACGAGGATGAGGCGCTCGCCCACCGGCTCGACGACGAGGTACTCGCCCGGGCGCTCGAGGACCTCCTCGCGGGCCACGCACATCCACTCCGCGCGGAAGATCCGCTCCCGCTCGAGCTCGTGGAACGCCGGGGACAGGTACGCCTCGCGCGGCAGCGTGGGCTCCAGCCCGCCGGAGGTTGCGCCGACGTCCGCCCGGACGGTATCGTGACCCGTGGTCATCAGCGTGAGGGAGCCCTCCCGGGCCTTGTCTACCACGTGCGTAGCGCCAGGGGGAAGCGTGGACCGGATGAACATTGACCAGGAGTCACGACCCCGACGGGTCGAGGAGAAGCGACGGCGGATCGTCGAGGTGGCGATGCGCCACTTCGCGGAGCGGGGCTACCAGGGGACCCGCGTCGAGGACGTCGCGAGGGAGCTCGGGATCGCCAAGGGCTCGATCTTCCAGCACTTCGGGAGCAAGGCGGGGCTGTTCCTCGAGTGCTACAAGCGGGCCGTGCTCTCCCTCCCGGCCTGGCTCGACGCCCCGGAGGAGGTGGTCGAGGAGGGCTTCTTCGCCGTCCTCACCTACTGGCTCCAGCGGACCGAGCACCTGGTCCGGGAGGACTGGGTCCCCAACCGGGTGACGCTGATCGGCAACTACGGGACCGACCTCCGCCTCAAGCGCGACATCAACCGGTTCCTCCTCTCCGAGGACCCCTACGGGACCCTCGACTTCGTCGAGTACGGCATCCGGCGGGGCGAGGTCCGGGACGACGTGGACCTCGACCTCGTGGTCTCGATCGTGGACTGGCTCGCGGAGCGGTTCCAGGACGCGATCGTGGCCGAGGAGCTCGACCCCGGGCTCTTCCACCGCTCCCGCGACGACCCCGCGCGCCGGCAGCGGCGGATCGAGCAGTTCACGGAGCTGGTCCGGGCGGCCATCGGCGCCCGGACGCACCCCCAGCCCCGGGGGACCGGACCGGAGGAAACCTCCCCCCGCCCCCGCCCGTAGTACCGGCGGACCTGCCCGCAAGGGAGGTGCCCGCACGGCGGGAAAGGAGGGGGGTATGCGCAGGAGAGCCCTGGCCCTGGCGGCGGTGGCCGTCGCCGCGCTCGTCGCGGCGGTCCTGGTGGTCGGCCCGGCCTCGGCGGGCCCGACCGTTCTGTCGGCGACGCTCACCGGCGACGCGGAGGTCCCCGGGCCCGGCGACGACGACGGGACCGGGACCGCGACCGTGACGCTCGACGCCGCCGCGGGAACGGTCTGCTTCGAGCTCACCTGGTCGAAGATCCGCGGCCCCTGGGGCGCCCACATCCACCGGGGCGCCGAGGGGGAGGCCGGCGACATCGTCGTCGTGTTCTTCAACACCCGGGACCTGGTCCCGATCCCCAAGACGATCACCTCGGTCGCGGGCTGCGTCCGGAACGTGGACGCGGCGGCGATCGACGCGATCGCGGCGGACCCCGCCGGCTACTACGTGAACGTCCACAACCGGCGGTTCCCGGCGGGCGCGATCCGCGGCCAGCTGGGGCCGGGCGCGGCCCCGACCGGGCCGGGCTACTAGGGACGCGCGGGGAGGGGGCCCCCCGCCCCC
>CAZXJB010000017.1:0-28948 GCA_964640965.1 uncultured Actinomycetes bacterium
GCCGCGCGAGGTCGGCCGCCTCGGTCGGCTGCCGGAGCTCACGGCGCCCGCGATCGGGGCGGCGGGGCTGCGCGCCGCGAGCGGGTTCCTGCTGTTCACCCTCGCGTTCGCCCTGCGCCGCAGCGGCGAGCCCACGTGGTGGTTCGGCGTGCTCGGCGGGGCGGCGACGGCGGGCGGGCTCCTCGCCTACGCGCTCGCCCCGCGGCTCCCCGAGAGCCTGCGCGAGGAGGCGGTCGTCGTCGCGTGCGTGGTCGGCGCGGGGGCGGGCTCGAGCCTCGCGTTCGCCGCCTTCTCCCTGCCCGTGCTGACGGTCTTCGCGCTCGCGGTGGGGACCTCGGCCGAGCTCGGTCGGCTCGCGTTCCTCGCGCTCATGCAGCGCTCGGCGCCGCGGGGCGCGCACGGCCGCGTGTTCGTGCGCTACGAGGTGCTGTTCCAGCTCGCCTGGGTGGCGGGGGCCCTGATCCCGGCCATGAGCGAGCTCGGCTTCCGCGAGGCCTTCCTCGTGCTCGCGCTCCTGTACCTCGTGGCCGGCGTCGGGTACCTCGCACCCGACCTGCTCGCCAGGCGGCGGGGTTCGTCCGGGCGCGACCTCGATCCGCGGGGGCCGCGGTAGGCTGTCCCGCGTCCCGGAGAGACGAGGAGGGAAGGCCGGATGTCGGAGTGGGTCAAGGTCGCGGACGCGGGCGAGATCCCGGTCGGCGAGATGGTCTCGTTCACGGTCGGGAACCGGACCGTGGCCGTCGCGAACGTCGACGGCGACCTCCAAGCGTTCGACGACGTCTGCACGCACCACGGCTGCTCGCTCTCCGAGGGCGAGCTCGACGGCACCATCGTGGAGTGCCCTTGCCACGGCGGACGGTTCGACGTCATCACCGGCGAGGTCGTCGGCGGCCCGCCCCCCGAGCCCGTGGACGTCTTCGAGGTCGTCGAGGCCGACGGCGAGATCCGCATCCGGACCCGGGACGACGACTGAGAAGGCCGGGTGGACGTCCTCGTCGTCGGTGGGGGGCTGGCGGGGGCCTCGGCGATCTCCACGCTCCGCTCGCAGGGCTTCGACGGCCGGATCAGGCTGATCGGTGAGGAGCCGGTTGCGCCCTACGAGCGGCCGCCGCTCTCCAAGGAGTACCTCCGCGGGGAGCAGGAGGGGCCCGCGTGGGTCCGCCCGGAGGGTTGGTACGCGGAGCACGGCGTCGAGCTCCGGCTCGGCGCCCGTGTGCACCGGGTCGAGCCCGCCGACCGCGTCGTGGAGCTCGAGGACGGCGAGCGCCTCACCTACGACCGGCTGCTCGTCGCGACCGGGGTGGCCAACCGGCGGCTCGGCGTGCCCGGGGAAGCCCTCGAGGGCGTGTTCGACCTGCGCACGCTCGCCGACGCCGATCGGCTGCGCGCGGCGTCGCAGGAGGCGAGCGCCGCGGTGATCGTGGGCGCCGGGTTCATCGGGTGCGAGGTCGCGGCCTCGTTCCGGCGGATGGGCCTCGCGGTCACCGTGGTGGAGATCTTCGAGACCGCCCTGTTCCGCGTGCTCGGTCCCGAGCTCGGCCGGGTGATCGAGGCCATGCACCGCGACCACGGCGTCCGGTTCGTCTTCGGCGAGGGCGTGGCCCGGTTCGAGGGCGCCGGGGGGTTCGAGGCGGTGGTCACCGAGGGCGGCCGTCGGATCGAGGGCGACCTCGCGGTGGTCGGGGTGGGGACCGTGCCCCGAGCCCCCGCCGGGGTGGCCGACGCGAGCGGAGCGGTCCCGGTCGGCCCCGACCTCGCGGCGGCGGCCGAGGGCGTCTTCGCCGCCGGCGACGTGGCCCTCCACGACCATCCGATCTTCGGCCGCATCCGGGTCGAGCACTACGACAACGCGATCAAGATGGGGGAGACGGCCGCCCGCAACGTGCTCGGCGCGGGCGAGGTCTTCGACGACCCCCACTGGTTCTGGTCGGACCAGTACGACTCGCAGCTGCAGGTGGCGGGGTTCGCGACGAGCTGGGACCGGATGGTCGTGCGCGGGAGCCTCGAGGAGCGCAGCTTCGCGGCCTTCCTGCTGCAGGACGGGGTCCTGCGGTCGACGGTGACGCTCGACCGCAAGCTGGACGCGCGGCGCTCGCTCCCGCTCATCCGCGCGCAGGCGCGGCCGGATCCAGCGCTCCTGGCCGACCCCGAGGTCGATCTGCGGACGCTCCGGGGGGACGGCGCGTGATCCCCCCGAACGTCACCCACGCCTCCTGCGACCTCGAGCAGCAGCGCGACCGTCTCGTGGCGCGGCGCGAGCGGCTCGCGCGGGTGGTGGCCCTCCGGTCGGGTCGGGCGGGTCGGCTCGCCCGGCTCCTGCGCCGGCCGGCGCCCGAGCCCCCCTCCGCGGACGCGGCGCGCCCGGGCCCGGCCGAGGACGTCCTGCACGCCCTCCGCGACTGCTGAGCGGCTCGCGCCGGCCGCCGAGCGGCCGATGATACCCTGACCGCACGCGCCTCCGAGGCGGCGGCCTCCGAGGCGGCGGATCCCTCGATGCGGTTCCGATAGGGGAGCACGATGGAACGACCCGAGATCATCCTGGCACCCGGTCCGACCCCGATCCCCCCCGAGGTCTCCCTCGCGCAGGGGAGCCCGCTCGTCTACCACCGCGGCCCGGGCTTCGGTCGGCTCATGACCGAGGTGGCCGAGCGCCTGAAGGTCCTCTACGGCACCACGCAGGACGTCCTGCTCATGACCGCTTCGGGGACCGGCGGCCTGGAGTCGGCGATCCAGAACGTCCTCTCCCCGGGGGAGGAGGTCTTCGTGCCGCTCGCGGGGTTCTTCGCCGAGCGGTGGAAGCAGCTCGCCGAGTCCCACGGCCTGGTCGTCCGGTCGATCGAGTACGAGTGGGGTCGGAAGGTCCGGCCGGAGGACGTGGACGCGGCGCTCGCCGAGCACCCCGTGAAGGCGGTCCTGCTCACGCACTCGGAGACCTCGACGGGGGTGATCCAGCCCGTGCGCGAGCTCGCGGAGGTCGCGAACCGGCACGGCGCGCTCGTGATCGTCGACGTCGTCTCGAGCCTCGGCGCCGTGCCCTTCGAGTTCGACGCCTGGGGCATCGACGTGGCGGTCGGGGGCTCGCAGAAGGCCCTGTCCGCGAGCCCGGGGATCGCGTTCGTCGCCGTGAGCGAGCGCGCGTGGCGCGCCCACGAGACGGCGAGCCTGCCCCGCTACTACTTCGACTGGTCGATCTACCGCCGGTACGCGGGGCTCAAGGATCCCGAGAACCCGTGGACGCCCGCGATCAGCGTGATGCAGGGGCTCCGAGCCGCGCTCGAGCTGTACTTCCAGGACGGTTTGGAGGCCGCCCTGCGGCGCCACCGTCGGCTGTCGCGGGCGGTCAAGGAGGGCGTGCGGGCGCTCGGGCTGGACCTGTTCGGCGAGGGGCTCGAGGACAACTGGACGGTGACCGCGATCCGCGCGCCCGAGGGGATCGACGCCGACACGATCAGCGACCGCATCCGCGCGGACTTCGGCTGCGTGCTCGCCCCCGGCCAGGGGCCGCTGAAGGGCAAGGTGTTCCGGATCGGCCACCTCGGCTATTACAGCGAGCTCGACATCATCCGCGGCCTCGCGGCCCTGGAGATGACCCTCGAGCGGCTCGGGTACCCGGTCAAGCGCGGGGCCGCCGTCGCGGCGGCCGAGGGCGTGTTCCAGGAGGGCCTCGCGGGGTGAAGGTCCTCGTCACCGAGAAGCTCTCGGAGGCCGGGCTCGAGCTGCTCGGGCGGGACTTCCAGGTGGACGTGCGGCCCGAGCTCGCCTCGGCGGGGCTGGCCGAGGCCATCGGCGAGTACGACGCCCTGATCGTGCGCTCGCAGACGCGTGTGACGACGGAGGTCCTCGAGGCCGCCGAGAACCTCAAGGTCATCGCGCGGGCCGGCATCGGCCTGGACAACGTGGACGTCGAGGCGGCCACGCGCCGGGGCGTGATCGTCGTGAACGCGCCCCAGTCCAACATCGTCTCGGCCGCCGAGCACACGATCGCGCTGATGCTCGCGCAGGCCCGCAACATCCCCCAGGCGGACGCCGCGCTGCGGCAGGGCCGGTGGGAGCGCTCGGCGTTCCAGGGCGTCGAGCTGCAGGGCAAGACGCTCGGGGTGATCGGCATCGGCAGGGTGGGCAGCCTCGTCGCGCAGCGGGCGGCCGCCTTCGGCATGCGCGTGATCGCCTTCGACCCGTACGTGCCGCGGGAGCGCGCGAAGGAGATGGGCGTGGAGCTCATGCCCACCCTGGAGGCCCTCCTCGTCCAGTCGGACTTCATCACGATCCACCTCCCGCGCACGCCCGAGACCGAGGGGCTGATCGGCGAGCACGAGCTCTCGATGGTCAAGCCCGGCGCCCGGCTCATCAACACGGCCCGCGGCGGGATCGTCGACGAGGCCGCTCTCGTGAAGGCCCTCGAGGACGGCCGGCTCGCGGGGGCCGCGCTCGACGTGTTCGCCGAGGAGCCGGTCATGGACTCGCCCCTGCTCCGGCTGCCGAACGTCGTCGTGACGCCGCACCTCGGGGCCTCGACCGCCGAGGCGCAGGACAAGGCCGGCGTCACGGTCGCCGAGATGGTGCGCCTGGCCCTGCGCGGGGAGTTCGTGCCCTACGCCGTCAACGTCTCGGCGGGCGCGGAGGTGCCCGAGATCGCCCGCCCGTTCCTGCCGCTCTGCGACAAGCTCGGGCGTCTGGTCACGGGGCTGGCCGGCGGCGCCGTGCGCGCGATCGAGTGCCGGTACCTCGGCCGGATCGGCGAGGTCGACACGCGGGTGCTCACGCTCGCGGTGGTCAAGGGCGTGCTGGCCGGCGTGGTCCACGAGCCCGTCTCGTTCGTGAACGCGCCGATCATCGCGCGCGAGCGGGGGCTGGAGATCAGCGAGATGCGCTCCTCGGTCTCGACGGACTACGTGAACCTCGTCTCGGTGCGCGCCGAGACGGACGACGGACCGGTCTCGGTCTCCGGCACCCTCGTCGGCAAGCGCGAGCGGGAGCGCGTCGTCGAGGTGAACGGCTACGACATCGAGATGACGCCCTCGCCCTCGATGCTCTTCTTCTTCTACGAGGACCGCCCGGGGGTGATCGGGGCGGTCGGGACGGCGCTCGGCCGCCACGGGATCAACATCGCAACGATGGACGTCGGTCGCAAGGCCCCCGGCGGCACGGCGCTCATGGGGCTCGTGCTGGACAGCCCGGTGCCGCCGGAGGTGATCGCCGAGATCGAGCGGACGATCGGGGCCGAGGCCGTGCGGTTCGTGCAGCTGCCCGAGTAGGGTCATCGTGGCGAGCGACCACCTCCGCCCCTGCTACACTGCGCCGGTCATGAGGCGACTCCAGGGCATCGGCGGTGGCGCCCCGGCGGACCGGGTCCGCCGGATGGCCGCGGCGCGCTAGGCGCCCGGCCGCGCCCGCCCGCTCCCCGGCGGGCACCCGAGATCCCTTCGCCGCATCCGCACCGGCAGCACGGAGCCCGCTCGAGGAGTCGCATGCGCGAACGCACACCGAACCCACCGAGGACCGCCGTCCGGCGGCTCGCGCTCGGCCGGCTGATCTCGGTCACCGGGGGCGCCGCCGCGTACACGGCCCTGAGCTTCACCGTCTGGGACCGCACGCACTCGCCCGCCATGCAGGCGCTCTCGCTCCTGCTCACCTTCGGCGTCGCCGGGATCCTGGGACCGTTCGCCGGCGTCCTCGGCGATCGGTTCGACCGCCGGCGGGTCATGATCGCCTCGGAGGCGGTCGCCTCGGCGTTCTTCGTGGCGATGGTGTTCGCGCACGCGCCGCTGCTGCTGATCGTGCTGGCGTTCGGCTCCGCCGTCGCCGAGCTGCCCTTCTTCTCCGCCTCGCGGGCGGCGATCCCGAACCTCGTCGAGGGGGAGGAGGACATCGCCTGGGCGAACAGCCTCATCACCGTCGGGGTCCACGCGGGGATCGCCGTCGGGCCCCTCCTCGGCGGGGCGCTCGTCGCCGGCGTGGGCGCCCGGTGGGTGTTCGTCGCGAACGCGATCTCGTTCCTCGTCTCGCTCGCGCTCACCGTCTCCGTCCGGGGAGGGTTCCGGGACCCCGCGCGGGAGGGGGACCTCGGCGACCACGGGGGGCTCGCGGCGGGGATCCGGTTCCTGCTCGGCGAGCCCGTGCTCCGGCGGATGTCGCTCGCCTGGCTGGTGTTCGTGCTCGGGATGGGGATGGGGATGGTCGCCGACGCGCCCCTGGCCGAGTCCTTCGGCGTGGGGGCGACGGGCTTCGGGATGCTGATCGCCGCGTGGGGGAGCGGCTCGGTGCTCGGCGCGGCCGCCGGCCGCTGGCTGACCGTCCGGAGCGAGCCGGCGTGGCTGGTGCTCGGGTCCGCCTGCATCGCGGCGGCGGCGATCGGGGTCGGGCTCGCGCCGTGGTTCTGGCTGGTGCTCGTGTGCCTGCTCGTGATGGGGACGGCGGACGGCCTCACGATCGTCGCGGAGAACGGGATCATGCAGCGCCGCACGCCCGACGCGGTGCGCAGCCGGACGATGGCCGCGTTCGAGGCCCTGCTCTCGCTCGGGCTGTTCGTCGCGTACCTGCTCGCGATCCCGGTCCTGCGGGCGACCCAGCCGCAGCGCGTCTACCTGCTCGGCGGGCTCGCCGCCGCGGGGGCGGCGGTCGTGCTCGTGCCGCTGCTCGCCCTGCGTCGCGAGGCGGTCGGGGCGCCCGAGGCCGGGCGCGAGGCGCCCCCCGCCGCCTGGGAGGCGAGGGTCGAGTAGCGCGCGGGGCTTTCCGAGGTGGGCCTGCGGCTGCTACAGTGACCACCGAAGTGGTCACCAAGCGAGAGGCGGAGCCGTGGCGGAGATCGGGGTGAAGGAGCTGAAGGCGACCGCGTCTGCGGTCATCGAGCGCGTCGAGGCGGGCGCGGCGTACGTGGTCACGAAGCGCGGTCGCCCGGCGGCGGTGCTGCTCCCCGTCGAGGACGCGGAGGATCTCGTGCTCGCGAACGCGGACGAGTACATCCGCATGCGCCGTCGCGCGCGGGCCGCGTACGCGGCCGGGAAGACCCGCCGCCTGGAGGATCTGGGCTGAGGCCGTACCGCGTCGAGCTCGCGCCTTCGGCGGTCCGCGTCTACCAGAAGCTGGACCCCGGCGTGCGCTCCCGCATCCGTCGTGCGCTCGTGCGGCTGGCGGCCGACGTCGGAGGCGGTGAGCGGGTCGGAGGGAAGCGCGTCAAGACGATCCAGGGGGTGAGTGACTCCTTCCACCGTCTGCGGGTGGGCGATCACCGGATCATGGACGACGTGCTCCACGACGACCGGGTCGTGCTGGTGCTCGGGATCGTGCATCGGAGCGACCTCGAGCGCTGGCTCCGGAACCGCTAGCCGCCCCCTCGTCTGCCGCGCCCAGGGACTTGAACGACCGTTCAGCTGCGTGTTCCGATACGGGGAACCGGTCGAGGAGGGCGGAGATGGGCGAGCCGTACGACGCGATCGTCATCGGGGGTGGGCACAACGGGCTGGTCGCCGCCGCGTACCTGGCGCGGGCCGGGGCGCGCACGTTGGTGTGCGAGGCGCGGCACAAGACGGGCGGCGCGGCGGACACCATGGAGCCGTGGCCGGACCTGCCGGGCTTCAAGGTCACGACGCTCTCCTACGTCATGAGCCTGATGCCGGGCACGATCATCCGGGACCTGAAGCTCGAGCGACACGGGTACCGGGTCCGGCCGGTCGGCCCGTACGTGGTGCCCCTGCCGGACGGGCGGATCCTGATCGAGCACGACGACCCGAAGCGCAACCGGGAGGCCTTCGCCGCGATCAGCAAGGCGGACGCCGAGGCGCTCGAGCGGTGGGATGCGTGGATCGGAGGGCTGGCGGCCGTGCTCGGACCGCTGCTCATGACCACGCCCCCGCGCCTCGGCTCACGGCGCCCGCGCGACCTGCTCGAGCAGCTGCGCCTGGCCTGGCGCCTGCGGGGCCTGGACGTCCGCGGGGTGGGGGAGGTGACGCGCCTGCTCACGATGTCCGTCGCCGACCTGCTCGACCGGTTCTTCGTCTCCGAGGAGGTCAGGGCGGCGATGTGCATCAACGGGCTGATCGGCACGTGGGCGGGCCCGAGGGAGCCGGGCACGGCCTACGTGATGGCCCACCACTCCATCGGGGACGTCGGCGACGGCACCCTCGGGTCCTGGGGTGTGCCCGAGGGCGGCATGGGCGGCGTGGCCGCCGCGCTCGAGCGCGCCGCCCGCGCCTTCGGGGCCGAGATCCGCACGAACGCCCGCGTCGAGCGGATCCTCGTGCGGTCGGGGCGTGCCCGGGGGGTGGTGCTCGCGGGGGGCGAGGAGCTCCCCGCCCGGATCGTCCTCACCGCCTGTCACCCGAAGATCACCTTCCTGCGCCAGCTCGAGCGCTCGGAGCTCCCCGAGGACTTCGTCCGGGACATCGAGCACTGGTCGAGCCGCTCGGGGGTGGTGAAGATCAACCTCGCGCTCTCGCGCCTGCCCCGCCTGGCGGAGCTCCCCGACTGGACCGACTTCTCCGGCGGGTTCGAGATCGCGCCCTCCATCGAGCAGCTGGAGACCTCCTTCGAGGAGGCGCGCCACGGCCGGGCCGCCACGCGTCCCTTCAGCGACGGGGTGATCCCGACCGTGCTCGACCCCTCGCTCGCGCCGGAGGGCGCGCACGTGATGTCCCTGTTCACGCAGTGGGTGCCGCACACCTGGTCCGAGGAGCAGCCGCGCGAGGAGCTCGAGGCCTACGCCGACCGGGTGATCGACGCCTACGAGGAGGTCGCGCCGGGCTTCGAGGCGTCGATCCTCGCGCGGCAGGTCATCGGGCCCTACGAGATGGAGCACGAGTGGGGGCTGATCGGGGGGAACATCTTCCACGGCGAGCTCTCGGCCGACCAGCTCTTCCACATGCGGCCGGCGCCCGGCTACGCGGACTACCGGACCCCGATCCGGGGCCTGTACCAGTGCTCGAGCGCGACCCACGCGGGCGGCGGCGTCACCGGCATCCCGGCGTACAACTGCGTCCGCGAGATCCGCCGCGACCGCGCCCTCGGCCGCGGCTGAGGACGTTCAGGTCTCGCGGCGGCTCCAGCGCGCCGTGAGCTTGCGCACGCGCCGGCGCCGCGCCACGAGGGGGTGGGCCGCCGGGCGGAGCCGGATCTCGCGGGCGCGGAAGAACCAGGCCTTCGCGAGCTCGGCCAGGGCGAGGTACGCGAGGATGAAGACGAGGACGATCGCGAGGAACGCGGGCGGCAGGGGTCGGAAGCCGAAGAGGCGCGCGACCGGCCCGAGGTAGGGGATCAACAGACCGACGCCCGCGCACGAGCAGGTGGCGATGAGCTGGGCCGTGCTCGGGCGGCTGCGGACGAACGGGATCCGGCGGGTGCGGATCACGAAGATCACCAGCGTCTGCGTGGCGAGGGACTCGACGAACCACCCCGTCTGGAACAGCGACTCGCCTGCGTGGAAGACCCACAGCATGACCGCGAACGTGGTGAAGTCGAACAGGGAGCTGATCGGGCCGAAGACGAGCATGAACCGCCGGATGGAGCCGGTGTCCCAGCGCGCCGGCCGCGCGACCGACTCGGGGTCGACGTGGTCGGTCGGGATCGTCGTCTGGCTCGTGTCGTAGAGGAGGTTGTTCAGCAGGATCTGGCCGGGGAGCATCGGCAGGAAGGGAAGGAACAGCGAGGCCCCGGCGGCGCTGAACATGTTGCCGAAGTTCGACGAGGTGGCCATGAGCACGTACTTGATGGTGTTCGCGAACACGCGCCGGCCCTCGACGACGCCGTCGACGAGCAGCCCGAGGTCCTTGCGCAGCAGGAGGATGTCGGCCGCGTCCTTCGCGACGTCCGTCGCGGAGTCCACGGAGATCCCGACGTCCGCATCGTGCAGGGCCACCGCGTCGTTCACGCCGTCGCCGAGGTAGCCGACGTCCAGGCCGTGGTCGCGCGCGACGCGGATGACGCGGGACTTCTGCTCGGGCGTCACGCGGGCGAAGATCGTGACCTCGTCCAGCATCGCGCCGAGCTCCTCGTCGGGGACGCCCTCGAGGTCGCGACCGGTGAGGACCCGGCCGACCGGGACCCCGAGCTGGCGGCAGACGGTGCGGGCGACCCGGTCGTTGTCCCCGGTCACGATCTTCACGGCCACCCCGAGCTCGGCCAGGTGTGCGAGCGCCGCCGGGGCATCGGCCTTCGGAGGGTCGGCGAACAGCAGGAACCCGGCGAGCTCGAGGTCGTGCTCGTCGGCGGGGGACACGCGCGCCAGGTCCTCGGCCGAGCGCGTCGCGACGGCGACGACCCGCAGCCCCGCCTCGAAGCTGCTCTCCAGCAGCGATGCGGCCCGCTCCGGGGCGGCGCGGCACGCCGCGAGGACGGACTCGGGCGCGCCCTTGGTGACGATGCGTCGCCCGTCGGGCCCCTCGAGGAGGACCGACATCATGCGGCGGTCGTGGTCGAAGGCCGCCGCATCGAGCCGTCGCCACCCGGCGAGCGGCGCCGTCCGTGCGCCCGGCGCCCGCCACAGCGCCCGATCGAGCGGGCTCCCGCCGGTGGGCTCCTCGCCCTCGAGCACGACGTCCGTGCACAGCAGGCCGAGGAGGAACGCGCGCCCGTCCGCCTCGCCGGTCGGGCCGAGCGCCTCGCGGAAGGCGATCTCACCTTCGGTGAGGGTGCCGGTCTTGTCGGTGAACAGCACCTGGATGTTCCCGACGTCCTCGATCGCGACGAGCCGCCGGACGAGCACCCCACGAGCGGCCATCCGGCGCGCGCCGGTCGAGAGGCTGATCGTCACGATCGCCGGCAGGAGCTCCGGCGTCATGCCGACGGCGATCGCGAGCGAGAAGAGGACGGCGTCGATGATCGGGCGGCCGGTGAGGAGGTTCGCCGCGAAGATCGCGAGGACGAGGACGGCGGTGATCCGTACGAGCAGCCCGCCGAACGCGCGCAGACCCCGCTGGAACGAGGTCTCGGGCTGGCGCTCGCCGAGGAGCGTCGCGATCCGCCCGAACTCGGTCCGGGGGCCGGTCCGGACGACGATCGCCCGCCCGCTCCCCGCCCGGACCACCGTGCCCATGAACGTGCAGGAGGGGAGCTCCAGCGGCGAGGCCGGCTCGGGCACGGGCTCGACCTGCTTGCGGACGGGCATCGACTCGCCGGTGAGCACCGCCTCGTCGCACTCGAGGTCGTCGACCTCGAGCATGCGCAGGTCGGCCGGGACGACGTCGCCGACGGTGAGCAGGACGACGTCACCCGGGACGAGCTCGGTCACGTCCAGACGGACCGCATGCCCCGCGCGGAGGACCGTCGTGTGGTGGCGGACCTGGTCGTGGAGGGCCTCCACCACCTTCGCGGAGCGATACTCGTTCGCGAAGCCGAGGCCGACCGAGATCGCGACCATCGCGAGCACGATCACGGCGTCCGCGCCTTGACCGGTGAGGCCCGAGACGATGGCCGCGAGGACGAGCAGGGGGAGGAGCGGGTTCCGCAGCTGCCCGAGGAGGACCCGCCACCCGTTCGTGCCGTGGGTGCGCAGGGCGTTCGGGCCGATGAGCCGGAGGCGCCGGGCGGCCTCCTCGGGCGCGATGCCCTCCTCGCTCGAGCCGAGGAGTTGGACGACCTCCTGGGGTCCGAGGGAGGCGGCCCGTGCGAGATCCAGCCCCGTGAGCCCCGGCGCGACCTCGGCCTGGCGGGTCATGTCCCGAAGCCTATCCGGGTGGGAGGAGCTCGCCGGGCTTGCCATCATGGGGAGCGTGGAGAGCCTGCGCGGGCACCTGCTGGTCTCGACGGCGAGCCTGTGGGACCCGAACTTCCGCAAGACCATCGTGCTCATCGGGCACCACGACGAGCAGGGGGCGGTCGGGGTGGTCCTGAACCGCCCCACCGAGGTCACGGTCGCCGAGGCGGTGCCGGCCCTCGCCGACCTCGTCCCCGTCGGCGAGCCCCTGTTCATCGGCGGTCCCGTGCAGCCCCAGGCCGCGGTCGTGCTCGCGGAGTTCGAGGACCCGAGCCGGGCCGAGATCCTCGCGCTGGACGGGATCGGGTTCCTGCCCGAGGAGCTGGGCCCGGAGGACGTCGGCGGGATCCGTCGGGCGCGCGTCTTCTCCGGCTACTCGGGGTGGGGTCCGGGCCAGCTCGAGTCCGAGCTCGAGGAGGGCTCCTGGATCGTCGAGCCGGCCCTGCCCGAGGACGTCTTCTGCGAGGACCCCGAGCGGCTGTGGGACCGGGTGCTGCGGCGCAAGGGCCGGGACTTCGCGATCCTGCGCACGATGCCCGTCGACCCCTCCCAGAACTAGCCGGACCTACCCGTCCGGCGCGGCTAGGGCGGGATCAGCCCGGCACGGGGGCATCCGTACGCTGAGGGACCACCCCGGGGACCGGTGCGTCGAGCCAGATCGAAGAGCTGTAGATGAGACCGACGGGCGAGGGGCCGAGCACCTGAACCTCCCAGTCCGGTCCGAGGGCGGCCCCCAGCGCCCCATCGCGCCGCTGGACGAGCAGCATCTCCCCATCCGCCGACCAGGTCACCGCCGACCAGCCCTCGATCTCCGCCACGACCCCGCCGCTCGGCCGCAGGAGCACGGTCCGTCCCTGGCGGAACGCAAGTGGTGTGGAGAACGCGATGAGAGGGGCGGGGAACCACGCGGTCATGGATGTCCATGTTGCGTTGGCGATCCGCCGCGCACGCCCGTCTGGGGAGACGACGACGAGGGTCCGCTGCTCGCGCTGTCCGATCGGGAAAGCGAGTCGCTCGTCGGCACCCCACGCGAGCTCTCCCGGGGCACCGCGCGGGTCCGTCGTCCGGAACACCCGCGCTCGGCGCCCAGACCGCAGATCCATGACCACGATCGTGTGCACGCGGTTGCCGGGACCGCTCGGCCGGTCGAGAGCCAGGAAGCGTCCGTCCGGAGCGATGGTGGGGCTGAAGGCATAGGGGCGTCCCAACCGTGGGACGGGCTGGAAGCGCCCGTCTCGGAAGAGCTCGATCCGGTCGCCGATGAGGCCGCGGGCGTTCGACACGATCACCATCGCATCGCTCGCGGTCACCTCCGACACCCTTGCGCGCAGCGTCAGACGCCGGGCACAGAGGGTCGAGCCGAGCTCGATCTCATGGAGCTCCGCGTTGTAGGGGTCCGGCCCTGCGGCCGCGTAGATCACCCCGGTCCGCGCGCCGGGGATCGCGACCTCTGCGCACGTGCGAGCCCCGTCATCGACCGGTGCGCGATCCGTGTCCATGCACGCCGGCAGCGCGAGCAGCGCGAGACAGAGGAACGCCGCCGGGAGACGCCCGTGATTCAGTGCCACACCGCGTACGCCTCCACGAGGAGGTCCTCGGCGCCCTTGCGCCCGCTCAGGAACTCCCAGAGGCCATGCACCGTCGCGCCTTCGTAGTCGTGACTGCCACACCAGGACCACAGCGAGCAGGCGCTCTCCCACCAAGCGTGCACAGCGTTGTTCGACCGATCGTCCGTCAGCAGGTCCACGTCCTGCGCGTAGCCCTGGGCGCCTTCGTTCCGCGAGTCGGATACCGTGATCCGGACGGAGCCCGTCACGTTCACGGGCGTCTTCTGGTTGCCGACCTTGAAGCCGAGCTGGGCCGTCACGTTGCCCAGGTCTTCGCCCACCTCCCAGCTCCAGCCGATGATCTTGGTGGCGGTCCGCATGACGGTCGCGGAAGGTCCTGTGCGAAGGAGTCGGCCCTGGTCCGGCTTCATGTCCGCGCCACCGACGCCACAGATCTCCAGCTGGTCCTGCAACTGGCCACTCACTTTCCGGGCGTCGTTGTAGAGATACGGCTGGGAGACGTCGAGGAGGTACACCTTGTTGGTGTCCTTCTTGAGGTTCATCTGCTCGTAGACCTTCAGGCTCTTGGGGTAGCGGTCGGCGACGCACTGGTAGTCCCCGACCGCAAGCGTGCCCACGCCCTCGTCCGTGCCCACGGAGCGCTGCTCGGCGATGAGCGCGCCGGTCGCATCGTAGGTGCGCACGATCGTCGTCGGAGCCTCCCACGTGATCGCATCGGAGGGGGACAGGCTCCCCTTCGCCGACATGATCAGCTCCTCCCTCACTTCCTGGGCATGTGCGGCTGGAGCACCGGCGAGCATGAGGAGGGCGGTCAGCAGGCCGGCTGCGGGGGCCCTGGTCATCTCCATGCACCTTCCCCCGTTTCCTTCGGGTGCATCCTACGCCCCCCCGGCGGTGTCGAACGGGAGTGCGCCGCTTCGCGGGAGGTCCACGGGAGCCCTGAGCGGCGGCTATCCTTAGGGCTCCGGCCCGCGCCGGGGGTCCGAGGCCGGACGGGGACGCCACGAGGAGGGTCGATGCCGATCACCGAGGTCGAGAAGATCTGGTTCGACGGCGAGCTCGTGGACTGGCGGGAGGCCAAGATCCACGTGCTCTCCCACGCCCTGCACTACGGCAGCGGCGTGTTCGAGGGCATCCGAGCGTACGAGACGGCCCGCGGCCCGGCCGTGTGGCACCTCGAGGAGCACCTGAAGCGGCTGTTCCGCTCGGCCAAGCTCTACCACATGGAGATCCCCTACTCGATCGAGGCCCTCACCGAGGCCACGAAGCAGGTCATCCGCGCGAACGGCCTCTCCGCCTGCTACATCCGGCCGCTCGCCATCCGCGGCTACGGCGAGATGGGGGTGAACCCCCTGAACGCGCCGGTGAACGTGGTCATCGCCGTCTGGCCGTGGGGGGCCTACCTCGGGGAGGAGGCGCTCGAGCGCGGCGTCCGCATCAAGATCTCGTCCTGGCGCCGCAACTCCCAGAACGCGCTCCCGGCGGCGGCGAAGGCCACCGGGCAGTACATCAACAGCGTGCTCGCGAAGGTGGAGTCGCTGAAGGCCGGGTACGACGAGGCGATCATGCTGAACGAGGCCGGCCAGATCACCGACGGCTCCGGCGAGAACGTGTTCATCGTCCGCGACGGCGTGCTCGTCACGCCGCCGACGCAGGCCGGGTGCCTGGACGGCATCACGCGGGCGAGCGTGATCCAGATGGCGCGGGACCTCGGGTACGAGGTGCGGGAGGAGTTCCTCGTCCGCACCGACCTCTACAACGCCGACGAGGCCTTCTTCACCGGGACCGCCGCCGAGATCACCCCGATCCGCGAGGTCGACGACCGCGTGATCGGCGAGGGCCACCGGGGCCCCATCACCAAGGAGCTCCAGGGCGTGTTCTTCGCGGCGACCCGCGGCGAGAACGAGCGCTACGCGCACTGGCTCACCTACGTGAACGGGTGAGCGGTGGCGGTCACCGAGGAGCGCGCCGAGACCCGGTACCGGCTGCCGCGGAGCGCGATCCCGCGGCGCTACGACCTCGTCCTGGAGCCCGACCTCGAGCGGGCGTCGTTCGTCGGCTCCGAGGCCGTGGAGCTCGAGATCCTGGAGCCCCTGGATGAGCTCGTCCTGAACGCGGCCGAGCTCGAGATCCCACCCGGCGAGCTCGTCTCGCCCGACGGGACCGTGGTGCGCGTTCGCGCGGTGCGCCTGGACGAGGAGGCCGAGCGCGCCCACCTCGAGCTCGAGCGGCGCGTGGAGCCGGGGACCTACACCCTGCGGCTCGCGTTCCGAGGGACCCTGAACGACCGGATGCGAGGCTTCTACCGCTCGCGGTACCGGGACCAGGAGGGGCGCGAGCGGGTCATCGCGACCACGCAGTTCGAGTCGACCGACGCCCGGCGCGCGTTCCCGTGCTTCGACGAGCCCGACCTGAAGGCGGTCTTCGGCGTCACGCTGGTGGTGCCCGAGGACCTCCTCGCGATCTCCAACGAGCGGGAGGTCGCCCGCGAGCCGGCGGGGCCGGGGCGGGTGCGCGTCCGCTTCGCCGACACGATCCCGATGTCGACCTACCTCGTCGCCTTCGTGGTCGGCCCGCTGGAGGCGACCGAGCCGGTCGACGTGGGCGGCGTGCCGCTGCGGGTGATCCACGCGCCGGGCAAGGCTCACCTCACGCGGTTCGCGCTGGAGGTCGGCGCCTTCTCGCTCCGCTTCTTCGCCGATTACTACGGGATCGCCTACCCGGGCTCGAAGCTCGACATGGTCGCGATCCCCGACTTCGCGCAGGGCGCGATGGAGAACCTCGGGTGCATCACGTACCGGGAGGTCGCGATCCTCGTCGACCCGGCCGCCGCGACCCAGGCCGAGCTCCAGGGCGTCGCCGACACGGTGGCGCACGAGATCGCGCACATGTGGTTCGGCGACCTCGTGACGATGCGGTGGTGGAACGGGATCTGGCTGAACGAGGCCTTCGCCACGTTCATGGAGCTCCTGTGCGTCGACGCCTTCCGCCCCGAGTGGGACCGATGGGCGCTGCAGGCCCGGTCCCGCTCGGTCGCCTTCGAGTTCGACGCGCTCGCCACGACCCGTCCGATCGAGTACCCGGTGCGCTCGCCCGCGGACGCGAACGGGATGTTCGACGTCCTCACCTACATCAAGGGCGCCTCGGTCCTGCGGATGCTCGAGCGCTACCTCGGCGCGGAGCGCTTCCGCGAGGGGATCCGCCGGTACCTGCGCGCGCACGCCTACGGCAACACCGAGACCTCCGACCTCTGGGACGCCCTGGAGGAGGCGAGCGGCGAGCCCGTCCGGAAGGTCATGGACACGTGGATCTGGCAGGGCGGCTACCCGCTGCTCGAGGCCTCCGCCGCGGACGGCGAGCTCGCGATCGCGCAGCGCCGTTTCCGCCTCGACGGGGCCGAGGACCCGGCGGTCTGGTACGTGCCCCTCCTCGTCCGGCACGGCGCCGCGCAGACCGCGCCGGTGGAGCCCGTCCTCGTCCCGCCCGAGGGGACGCGGCTCGCGCACCCCGCCGGGGCCGCGGCCGTCGTGAACGCGGGCGGGCACGCCTTCGTGCGGGTCCGGTGCGAGCCCGAGCTGCGCCGGCGCCTCCTCGAGCACCTGCCCGAGCTTTCACCGCTCGAGCGGTACCAGCTCGTGGACGACGCCTGGGCGGCCACGGTGGCCGGTGCGGAGACCGCGGACGCCTTCTGCGAGCTCGCGCGGTCCTTCGGGCAGGAGACCGACCTCCCGGTGTGGCAGGCCCTGCTCCTCGGGCTCGGCTGGTGCGAGCGCGTCCTCGAGGGCGCTCCGCGCGAGCGCTTCCGCGCGTTCGTGCGCGAGCTCGTCCGGCCGGCGCTCGAGCGCCTCGGGTGGGAGCCGGCGGAGGGCGAGCCCGACGTGCGGCGCGCCCTCCGGGGGGCGCTGTTCGGCGCGCTCGGCGGCCTCGGGGCCGACCCCGAGGCGATCGCGCGGGCGCGCGAGCTCGAGGCCGCCTCGCGCGCCTCCGGCGAGGTCGACGCCGCCCTGGCCGCGGCCGCCGTCTCCATCCTGGCCGCGCACGGGGGGCTCGAGGAGCTCGAGTCCTTCCGCCTGGCCGCCCGCGAGGCTCGCACGCCCCAGGAGGAGCTGCGGTACCTGCTGGCGCTGCCCGAGCTCCGGGCGCCCGAGGCCTTCGGCCGGGCCCTCCAGATCGCGCTCACCGACGAGGTCCGGCCGCAGAACCTCCCGCACTTCCTCGCCCGCGCCCTCGCCAACCGCGACCGCGGCCCCGAGGCCTGGGCGTTCGTGCGCGATCGGTGGGAGGAGATCATGGCCAGGGTCGCGCCCTCGGCCGCGATCTACGTCGTCCACGGCCTGCGCGCGCTCACCGAGCCCGAAGCCGTGCGCGACGTCCAGGCCTTCTTCGCCGAGCACGACATCCCCCAGGCCGCGCTGCAGCTCCGCCAGGTGCTCGAGTCCGAGCGTGTGCACGCGGCCTTCGCCGCCCGCGCCCCGCAGGAGCTCCTCGCGCTCTTCGGTCCGTGAGGGTGGGGTATGATGATGCGTATGCAGGACAGCGAACGGACCACCATCACGCTCCCTCGTCAGCTCGCGCGGACCCTCAGGATGGAGGCGCAGCGATCCGGCCGGTCCGTCTCGGCACTGGTCAGGGACGCGGTCCGGGCGTACCTCGAGGGTCGTGAGGCTCCTCCGCTCCCCTCGTTCACGGGGGTCGGGAGGTCGGGCCGGCAGGACGTGTCCGAGCGCGCGGAAGAGCTCCTCGCGCGCGGGGTGCGTCGGGGCAGCCGGCGGTGATCATCGACACCAGCATCCTGTACGCCCTCGCCGACGGGACGGACCGATTCCATCAGGCGGCGAGGGGGCTCCTCGGGGGCCGCGAGCCCCGTATCGTCCCGGAGCCGGTCGCGGTCGAGACGGACTGGCTGATCCTCGAGTACCTGGGCGTCGAGGTCGAGATCGCCTTCCTGCGTTCGCTGACGGAGGGGACCCTGGCGGTCGAGTGCCCGACCGTCGAGGACCGCGCGAGGGCGGCCGAGCTGGTCGGCAGGTACCGCGATCTGAAGATCGGGTACGTCGACGCGGTGACGGTGGCGATCGCCGAGCGGCTGGGGGAGACGCGGATCGCGACGGTCGATCGGCGGCACTTCACCGCCATCAGGCCGCGGCACGCCACAGCGTTCGAGATCCTCCCCTGAACGCGCAGGGCCCCTCCGCCCGGCTCACGCGAGGGAGGCGGGGTCGGTGTTCCCCCCGCAGATGAGCGCCACGACGTGCTCGTCCGGCCCCGGCGTGTAGGCGCCGGTGAGCAGGGCCGCGAGGGAGGCCGCCCCGCCGGGCTCGGCGAGGACCCGGCACTCCGACCACAGCCGGCGCTGCGCCCAGGCGATCGCCTCGTCGGGCACGAGGACGACCCGCTCCACGAACCGCCGGGCGATCTCGAACCCGATCTGCCCGGCCCGCTGGGCGCCGAGCGCGTCGGCGGCGATCCCCCCGACCTCGACGTCCACCGGCTCGCCCGCGGCGAGCGCCGCGTGCAGGGTGGGGGAGGTCTCGGGCTCGACCCCGACCACCCGGACCTCGCCGGCGTACCAGGCCGCGACCCCGCCGATGAGGCCGCCGCCGCCCACGGCGACGAGCACGGTGTCGGCGTCGGGCACCTGCTCGGCGAGCTCCATCGCGATCGTCCCCTGCCCGGCGACCACCGCCGGCTGGTCGTAGGGGTGCATGAAGATCGCGCCGGAGTCGAAGGCGCGCTCCTCGCAGGCCGCGAACGCATCGGCGTAGTACCCGGGGACGACGTGGACCTCGGCGCCGAGCTCGCGGATCGCCTCGACCTTCACCGGGCTCGCGGTCGAGGGCACGAAGATCTCGGCGCGCTGGCCGAGCACCCGCGCCGCGTACGCCACGGCGAGGCCGAAGTTCCCGCCCGAGGCGGCGAGCACGCCGTGGTCGTCGAGCTCGGCCGAGAGCATCCGGTTGAAGGCGCCCCGGGGCTTGAAGGACCCCGTGTGCTGGAGCAGCTCGAGCTTCAGCGAGACGCGGCCCGGCACGCCGAAGGCGCCGCGCCCGAGCGAGAGCACCGGGGTGCGACGCACGTGCCCGGCGATCCGCTCGGCGGCCTCCTCGATGTCGAAGCGGGTGATGGGCGGGGGCTCGAGCCCCGGCGAGAGCAGGTCCACGGCGGCTATCCAACCACGGTCGAGGTCCGGCCGGAAGCCTCGCGCCACTTGACAGCGGGGGCCGCCCTGCCTACCGTTCGGCCCCGAACGACCGACACCGGGCGGAAGCCGGAGGAGAGCGGTGACGGACGCGATCGTCGAGGGCATCCCCGTCCCCATCGAGCATTGGATCGGGGGGGAACGCGTCGGCTCCACCGACGCGTTCGAGGACGTCTCGCCCATCGACGAGCAGGTGATCGCGGAGGTGGCGCGCGGCGGCCGGGCCGAGGTGGACCGAGCCGTCCGCGCCGCCCGCGAGGCGTTCGCGCGCTGGGGCGGGACCGAGCCGAAGCGCCGGGCCGAGATCCTCCACCGGATCGCCGACGGCATCGAGGCTGCCGTGCCCCGGCTCGCCGCCGTGGAGACCCGCGACAACGGGTCACTGCTGCGGTCGATGCAGCGCTCGGTCATGCCCCGGGTCGCGCGCAACTTCCGCTTCTTCGCCGACGAGCTGCTCCGCCTCGGCGAGGAGCGCCGGTACGACCGCTTCGCCGAGCGCATCGCGTGGGACCCGGCCGGGGTGGAGGCCGTCATCACCCCCTGGAACGCGCCGCTCATGCTCGCGACCTGGCGGTTCGCGCCCGCCCTCGCGGCGGGGAACACCGTGGTGCTGAAGCCGCCGGAGTGGGCGCCCCTGACCGCCTCGCTCTTCGCGGACATCGCCCGCGAGGCGGGGCTGCCGGACGGCGTCTTCAACGTGGTCCAGGGCATCGGCGAGGAGGCCGGCGCCGCGCTCGTCGCCCACCCCGACGTCGACCGGATCTCGTTCACGGGCTCCGTGGCGACGGGCCGGCTCGTCGCCGCCGCGGCCGGGGCGAACCTCACCCCGGTGTCCCTCGAGCTCGGGGGCAAGTCGCCGCTCCTCGTCTTCGCCGACGCCGACCTCGAGGCGGCCGTCGCGCAGGCCGTGAACCAGTACGACAACGCCGGGCAGGTGTGCCTGGCCGGCACGCGCCTGCTCGTCGAGGCCTCGGTCTACCAGCCGTTCCTCGAGCGGTTCCTCGAGCGCGCCCGCGCGCTCCGCCAGGGCGACCCGCGCGAGGAGACGACCGACGTGGGCCCGCTCATCACCCGGGAGCACCTGCGGCGGGTCGACGGGTACGTGCAGCGCGCGAAGGCGGACGGCGCCCGGGCGGTGCTCGGGGGAGGGCCGAACGAGGAGCTCGGCGGCCTCTACTACCGGCCGACGCTGTTCGTGGACGCGCCCGAGGGGGCGGAGATCCTGCGGGAGGAGGTCTTCGGCCCCGTGCTCACGCTGCAGCCCTTCGCCGACGAGGACGAGGCCGTCGTGCTCGCGAACGCCACCGACTACGGACTGGCCGCGACGCTCTACACCGGGGATCCGGAGCGCGCCGAGCGCGTCGCCTCGCGGCTGGTCGCCGGGACCGTCTGGGTGAACTGCTTCTACGTCCGCGACCTCGCGGCGCCCTTCGGCGGGGCGCGCAACTCGGGCATCGGGCGCGAGGGCGGGACCTGGTCGTTCGACTTCCACGCCGAGGTGAAGACCGTGTGCATCGCACCGTGGGGGAAGGAGCGAGGGGATGGGTGAGGTCGTAGGGGCGGCGCTCGTCGCGCACGTGCCGACCATCATGCTGCCGGAGGAGGTCCGGCTCGAGCTGAACGAGGGCAAGGAGATCACCCTCGTGCCCGGCCTGCGCCGGATGAAGACCGAGTGCATCGACCGGCTGAAGCCGGACACGGTGATCGTCTTCGACACGCACTGGGAGTCGACCTTCGAGCACATCGTCACCGCGCACGAGCGGCGGAGCGGCCGCTTCACCAGCCACGAGCTGCCGCGGGGCATGTCCCAGATCCCCTACGACATCCCGGGCGACCCCGAGCTCGCGAAGCTCATCGCGGCGCAGGCCGACGGCCGTGACGACTGCTGGATCCTCGCCTGCGACGACCCGTACCTGCCGATCTTCTACGGCACGGTGAACATCTGGACGTACCTCGGCGACCCCGAGACCCGGTGGATCAGCGTCGCGATCAACCAGACGTGCGACACCGAGGACTTCCTCCTGTTCGGCGAGCTCATCGGCAACGCCATCGCGCAGAGCGACCGGCGCGTGGTGCTGCTCGCCTCGGGCGGGATGACCCACCGGTTCTTCAACTTCAAGGAGCTCCGCAAGCGCGAGGCCCAGAAGGCGCCGGAGAACATCTACAGCCTCGAGTACTACGAGGCGGACATGAAGGTGCTCGGGATGCTCGAGCGCGGCGACCACGCCGGCGTCATCGACGGCATGCCCGAGTACAGGAAGGCCTACCCCGAGGGGAGGTTCGGGCACTACCTGATGATGGCGGCGGCGCTCGGCGGCCGCGCGTGCACCGCGCCGGGCGAGCGCTTCTCCGAGTACGAGGCTTCGGTCGGGACCGGGCAGGTCCACGTCTGGTTCGAGCGGCCGGAGGGCGGGTGGACGGCGTAGCCGAGGAGGTGGGGGAGACGTGGCGCAGGAGTTGGAGTACGAGCGGCTGGGGGGCAAGCGCCTCTCGCTGATCGACGTCATCGCGCAATCGGTGGGCTTCATGGGGCCGGTGTTCTCGGCCGCCTTCCTGATCCCGCTGATCGCCGGGTTCAGCGCTTCGGGCAAGGGGGCGGGGGTGGCGACGCCGTTCGCGGTGCTGCTCGCGGCGGTCGGCACGTTCGCGCTCGGCTGGATCGTGGCGCAGTACGCCAAGCGCGTGCACGCGGCGGGATCGCTGTACGACTACGTCTCGATGGGGCTCGGCCAGCAGGCCGGCGCGGCGACGGGATGGCTCTACTACGGCGGCACCACGGTGCTCGCCTCGGCGATCGCCGTGCTCGTCGGGTGGTTCGTGCACGACGTGCTGTTCGTGGACGTGTTCGGGACCGAGTCGCCGCTGCCGATGTGGGTCTGGAGCGGCATCTACGTCGCGGCGGTGTTCCTGATCATGTACCTCGGGGTCCAGATCTCCACGCGCGTGCAGCTCGCGCTCGCCCTGGTCTCGGCCGCCGCGCTCCTGCTGTTCTTCCTGAAGGTGATCGTCGACGTCGGCTCGGGCAACAGCCTGAAGGCCTTCAACCCCGGCGAGGCGGCCGACGGCTGGGGCGGCATCCTGTTCGGCGTCCTCTACGGCGTGCTGATCTTCGTCGGGTTCGAGACCGCGGCGAACCTCGCCGAGGAGACGGCCGAGCCCAAGCGCGCGATCCCGCGGGCGGTGCTGCTCACGGTGGTGATCGTGACGGTCTTCTACCTGATCGCCTCCTATGCGCAGATCGCGGGCCTCGGGTTCGACCCGAACCTCATCCTGGACCCGGCGATCGCCGCGGCGCCGGTGTTCGCGCTCGGCTCGGGCGACTTCTACGGCTCGAGCCTGATCCTGAAGGTCCTCGAGGTCGTCGTGTTCCTGGACATCATGGCTGTCGGGCTCGGGGCGGCCGTGGCCTCGACCCGCGGGGTGTTCGCGCTCGCGCGCGACCGCCGGATCCCCGGCGCGCTGGCCGCTGTCTCGAGCTCGCGGGGCACGCCGATCGGGTCGATCCTCTTCGTCGAGGGCATCTCGGTCCTGATGGTGATCTTCGCCGAGCTCTGGGACGGGCTGTTCGCGGTGCCCGACACGCCGCACTACTTCGCGATGTTCGCGTGGCTGTCGACCTTCGGTGGGTTCTGCCTCATGGTGGTCTACGGGCTCATGGCGCTCGGCGCGTTCCGGGGGCTCGCCGATCACCCGAACAAGGTGGGCGTGGTGCTCGCGAGCCTCGTCGGCCTCGCGACGGCGGTCGGCGCCGTCTACGGCGGCGTGTACAAGCAGCCGAACCCCTACAACCTCGTGTGGGCGTACGCGGCCGTCTGGCTGGTGCTCGGGATCGTGATGACGTTCCTCGTGCGTGGGCGCGAGCCGGCGAGCCAGGTCCTCGCGGATCTGCGGAGCGACGTCGAGGCGGGCTGAGGTAGAGAGACCGAGGGCCGGGCCCACCGGGCCCTGCCCTCGGCTCCGGTCATCGGCTCCGGTCCCGGGGGTTAGCATCGGTCGCGTGAGCGAGCCCGAGGGCCCGAGCCTCCGCCTGGACGTCTCGCGCCAGGAGGCGCTCCGCCACGCCGCCGAGATCATCACGCAGGCCTGGCGCAGCTTCGACCGGTTCCGACCGCAGGAGCCGCCGCTGGACGAGCGCGTGCGCGCGCTGCTCCGCGCGGGGCTGCCGGAGCGCGGCGTGCCCGTCCACGAGGCGTTGAACGACGCCGCGCGGGTCCTCGACGAGTCGATCGCGCAGCCGCGCCCCCGCTACTTCGCCTTCATCGGCTCGAGCGGCCTGGAGATCGGCGCGATCGCCGACGCGCTCGCGGCGACGTACGACATCAACCTGGCCGTGGACGCGCGCGCCGCGACCGTGATCGAGCAGCAGGCGGTGCGGTGGGTCGCCGAGTTCGTCGGGTACCCCGCCGGCGGCGGCGCGTTCACGAGCGGCGGCACGATCAGCAACATGACGGCGCTCTCGGCCGCGCGCGAGCGGGCCCTGCCCGGCAGTCGCCACGGCGGCATGGCCTCCCGCGCCGCCGCGGTGTACTGCTCGCGCGAGGTCCACTACTCGATCACGCGCGCCGTCGAGCTCCTCGGGATCGGCTCGGCCAACCTGCGCGCGCTCCCGATCGACGAGCGCCGCCGCCTGCGGCCCGACGCGCTCGCCGAGGCGATCGACGCGGACCTCGCCCGCGGCGTGACGCCGGTGGCGGTCGTGGCCTCGGCCGGGACGACCCTCACCGGGGCGATCGACCCGATCGAGGAGATCGCTCGGGTCTGCGAGGAGCGCGGCGTGTGGCTCCACGTCGACGGGGCCTACGGGCTCCCCGCCGCCGGGGTGCCCTCGATGCGGCCGGCCTTCGCCGGGGTGGAGCGTGCCGACTCGGTCTCCGTCGACGCCCACAAGTGGCTCTACCTGCCGAAGGCGTGCGGGGTCGTGCTCGTGAAGCGCCAGGAGGACCTCGTCGCGGCCTTCGCGCACCGCGAGGGTTACCTGCCGCACCAGCAGCACGAGCTCCACGCGGTGGACATCACGCTCGAGTACTCGCGGCCCTTCCGAGCGCTGAAGGCCTGGCTCGCCTTCCGCGTCCACGGCGCGCCGGCCTTCCGCGAGGCGATCGAGCGGAACCTCGCGCAGGCCCGGCTCCTGTACGAGGAGGTCGGTCGCAACGGTGACCTCGAGGCGCTCGCCCCGCCGCAGCTGTCGATCGTGCCCTTCCGGCACGTGCCCTCGGACGCCGCGGACGTGAACGCGCACAACGCGGCCCTCGCCCACGCCCTGCAGGCCGACGGGCGCGTGTACCTCGCCTCCGCGCTGATCGACGGCGAGGTCTACCTCCGCCCCTGCTTCGTGAACTTCCGCACCACCGAGGAGGACGTGCTCGCGCTCGTCGAGATCGTCCGCGAGCTCGGCGCCCGCCTCGCCGCCTGAGCCCGGCCGGGCGCGGTTCGCGCTCAGCGCGCCGGTGGCTCGGGGACGAAGCGTGCCAGGAAGCCGGCGGCCGTGAACACGGGGATCCGGTCCGCGAGCTCCAGCAGGTGCTCGTCGCCGGAGACGAGGATCGCGCGCTCCCGCTCCGCCAGCGCGACCAGGTAGTCGTCGTCCGGGTCCCTGGAGCGGACCGGCGGCGGGGTGGCGGGGTCCTCGACCACCTCGGCCGTCGAGCGGAGCCAGGAGAGGAAGCTGTGCGCATCCTCGGCGCTGATCCGCTTGCGGATCTTCGGGTACGCGAGGGCGCGCTCGAGCTCATCCAGCAGCCGCGGGGACGTCACGAGCTCGAACCCGCCCTGGACCCAGGCGCGGAGGACGCCGGCCGGGGCGCCCTGGGGGGACAGGAGGGCGGAGATGAGGACGTTCGGGTCGAGGACCGCGCGCACCCCAGCTCAGCGCCTGCGGCGGCGTGCTGCGTGCTGCGCCTCGACGGCCAGGGCCCGCGCCTCCTCTTCCGGGAGGCGGGTCGTGGCCCAGATCCGGTCCAGGAGGTCGAGGCCGAGCTCGCGCCGCACGGCCTCCTCGATGATCTCGCTCTCGCCTCGGCCGGTCCGAGCTGCCCGCACCTTCACGGCTCGCAGGACCTCCTCGTCGATCGTGAGCGTGGTACGCACCCTGGTCATCGCAGCGGCATCATAGCATTAGAGCATCGCGATAGCGAGATGCCGTGAAGCTCACGTCACCATATCTGGCCGGTCTCCGTCGTGAGAGGATGGGTCCTGATGGAGGACCGGCGGGACCGGCGTGAGGTCTGGGGGGACGAGCCCGAGGAGAGGGACGCCTCGGCCACGGTGGCCGAGTTCGCGCCCGAGGAGGTCGTCGTCCGGTGGCACGATCACTGGGCGTTCGTGCCGTTCAAGGTCGTCTGGCGGTTCATCCGCCGGAGCGGCAAGCGCATCGCGGTGACGATCGTGGGGTTCGCCGTGCTCCTCGCCGGCGTGGCGATGCTCGTGCTCCCCGGGCCCGGGTGGGCCGCGATCTTCCTCGGGCTCGCGATCCTCGCGACCGAGTACGTCTGGGCGCAGCGCCTGCTGAAGATGGCCAAGGAGAAGGCCGGGCAGGCCAAGGACGCGGTGCTCCGTCGGAAGAACAGCCCGGCACAGGCCGGGTCTGAGGAGGAAGGACCCCCCGGCCCGCCCGACGGGTAGGAGGCCGAGCCGTGCCGCGGCTGGAGGGGTACCGCTTCGGCCGGATCGTGGTGGACCGCCGGGAACACGGAGCGATGGGGCGCATGCGGCCTCACCCCGCCGTGCTGGAGCCGCTGCGCGAGCGGGGGAGTCGGGGTCGAGGTCCTGCCCACCGAGGAGGCCGTCCGCCGCTGCGGCGAGCTCGACCCCGCAACGCACCGCGGCCGCCCTGCACCTCACGTGCTGAACCAGCCTGAAGCGACTCTACGCAACCTGCTGTACTCCGCTCGTAGGACTTCTCTCTCTCTTGACACTCTACCCTGGACTAACCGTGCCGGGGAGCACTGGGTCGGCACCGGGCTGCTGGACGGCTGTCCGGCGGGGAGGTGGTGCGGGATGACGTGGATGTGCCGGGCGCTCCGACGAAGAAGGCGTGCGCAACCCCGCGCCGTGACGGTTCCCCATCAGCTTGACGAGGGCTCGACGGCGGGCAGAACGGCCGCCCCGTCGATGGCGTCCCAGAGGAGGGCGTGATGAAGGGCTTGCTGGTCGTCGTGACGTGGGCCAGTATCGCATCCAGTATGAGCAGCATCGCCGGGCAGGCCGAGACCGCCATCGAGCTCGCGAGCGGGCGCGTCGTCGACGCGGCGGGACAGCCCGTCGCCGGTGCCTCGGTGGAGGTGTTCTTGTGGCCGAACGATCCGACCCGGGTCGGCGAGGCCGTCCCGGTATCACTCGTGGGGTGGAGCACGTCGGGTACCGACGGGAGCTATGTCGTGACGGCGGCCGATCCTGCGTCGGTGGTCACCGCCGCGTCCGCCAACGGCGGCTACGTGAACCTCGAGTTGCGCGTGCGGAAGGACGCGCTGCTGTACGAGTGGTTCTTCGCGCTTGCCCTCGGCCCCGGTACCGGTACACCCACGGCCCCCACACGCCTCGCGACCGGAACGGCTCGGGGCGCCCGTATCGCGGTAAGGCTCGTTCCCGGCGCGCCCGGCGTTGGCGGGATCACCCAGGGTGTGGAGCCGCAGGTGGCGGGGGACTGCCTCACGTGGGTGAAGAGCAAGGAGCTGACCGAGCAGTGGGGGGTGATCGGGGAGGTGCATCGGTGGCGGGGTGCGATCCCGCGGGACACCTCCTCCTACGGGACCACGGCCGACTCGACCTTCGAGGTCGCCGTCAAGAGCGGCACCGACCCGTGGCACGTCAGCGGTACGTTCCACATCGGGAACAGCACCAGCCGGGGCTCGGCTGCGACCGTCGATGTCGATCTCGCCGACCCTGAGACGGGGTACAGGGTTGAGGCGAAGTTCAAGCGCGCCGAGTACTCACAGCTGTGCACCAGCAACAAGAAGCGTCAGGCCTACGCGTGGAACGGATACGATCTCCGTCAGGGCGACGCGGTCATCGGGTTCGACGGTCACTGCGGCGACACGTACGCGCAGTACGCGCACACATTCGGTCCAGATCAGACGAGTTGGATCCGGGACCAGAACCAGGCGTACTGGTGGGGCGTTGCGATCGACCTCGGGGTTGACATGGCGGGCGGTCGGAGCGGCTACTCGACCTATGCGAAGAGCATCTGGACGTTCAAGGAGGGCGTGAACAAGACGCTCTGCGGCAACGATGCACAACCGCTCTACGCTCACCGGGTGTTCGCGGGTCTGTGATGGGACCGGGCGGAGGGAGGGACTGGCAACGCCTTCTCGCGCGGCTGACGCTCGCGTCGCTCGTGGTCACGACGGTCGCGTGCTCGGGGAGAGCCGATCCGGGTCCGCTCGCGCCTCTGCGACCGAGGCCGGGCGCGGGGGTGGGCTTCGAGCTGCGCGTCGGCGACGATTCGACTTGGTCGGACCTGGATGTGTTCAACCACGGAACCCGGCCTGCGGTCCTGGACGGCGTGGAGCTCGTCGAGGCCCGTGGGGGCGTCGAGGTCATCGGCGTGCTCGCCGCCGAACGGCCGGCCCCGCCGGGGTGCAACCTGGCCGGCGGGGTACCTTTCCCTCCCTCATTCGGCTGGGAGATGCGGCCGCTCGAGGGGTTCGTGGTCCCGCCCGCCTCGGCCTCCGGCGGGCACGTCGTATGCGTGATCCTCGGGCTGCGCACCACGCGGCCGGGGATCGCTACCGCGCGGGGGGTGGCGATCCACTACCACGTCGGGGACCGCTCTTACACCTACGTCATCCCCTACTCGCTCGTGATCTGCACGCCGAACGTGCCGAGCCGGGACTGCGTGCCCCCGGACCCCGTGCGGAGCCTCGCGTAAACCTGGGTGCCACCGCAGCCGGACCCTCGCGTTGATCGTCCTGACGCTCGAGCCGCTCCTGGCCGCCCGCGCAGACCGGTGAGATGGGGTTGACGAGGAGACAACCTCTGTTACGGACCATACACCGATACCGAGGCGCGCTCGCTGGTGTGTGAAGAGGTCGGACACGCTGTTGGGCTCGACCACCGCCCGTCGACCGCTCCTTCGTGCATGAGTCAGCGATGGGATGAGACGAGACTCGACGATCATGACCAGAACCATCTCAACGCTCTCTACTAGGCGGGGGATAACCAGGGTTCCGCGGGTCACGTCTCAGCGCGTGAACGGCATGGGACGAAGGAACGGTTACAAGGGGTGCCGCCATGCGAGGAACGTCGTCTGGACGCCGGCGCTGGGTCGTGGCGGCCGTGGCGTCGTTGCAGATCGCTCTGCCCGCTTGCACGCGGTCCGACGTCATGCAGCGGACGGGGGCACCCCTTCCCTCAAGCGCGGATGGTCCACCTCCGTCCGAAGCTCCGCTCCAGGCGGAGGATCTCCCGCGGGTCGTCGGTCGCGAGGTCTACTCCTTCGACTCGCTGGCGAAGATGGTTGCGACCAGCGACGCCGTCGTGATCGGCACGACCGTCTGG
>CAZXJB010000018.1:0-28684 GCA_964640965.1 uncultured Actinomycetes bacterium
CGGGGGCGCGGCGGAGGGCGGCGGGGCGGGCGCGCCCGGGGCCGGGGCCCGCTCGCTCGGGGCGACCCCCGGCGCCCCGAACGAGACCGAGGGCCCCTCCTGGGTGAAGTTCACCTGCGGCGGCCCGGCCTCGCGGATCGCCTCCTCGATCTCGAAGAACTCCTCCTCGCGGAAGCCGAACATCCGGGCCATCAGCATCGAGGGGAACTGCTGCACCCGCCGGTTGTAGTCGCGCACGTTGCCGTTGTAGAAGCGCCGGGCCGTCTGCAGGCGGTCCTCGGTGTTCGCGAGCTCCTGCTGCAGGGCGAGGAAGTTCTGGTTGGCCTTCAGCTCGGGGTAGCTCTCGGCCACCGCGAACAGCTGGCGCAGGGCCGCGACGAGCGGCCCCTCGGCCGCCGCCTGCTCGGCCGGCGTCCCCGTCGCGGCCACGGCCGCCGCCCGCGCCCGGGTCACCTCCTCGAAGACCGCGCGCTCGTGCGCCGCGTACCCCTTCACGGTCTCGACGAGGTTCGGGATCAGGTCGTACCGACGGCGGAGCTCGGTGTCGATGTTCGCCCACGCGTCGCGGATCAGCTGCCGCTGGGAGACGAACCGGTTGTAGGAGATGATCCCGGCGAGCACGACGAGGACGATGAGCCCGAGCACGACCCAGAGCGCTTCCATCACGACCTCCCCGTTGGCCTCGGTCTTGCCCTCGCGGCAGCCTACCCGCTCGGCCGGTACAGGTCGAACACCACCCGCGGCACGTGGTCGCGGAACCCCTTCAGGGTCCCGAGGAGCGGGATGAGCTCGGTCGGCCGACGCCGCTTGCCGTAGCAGAGGATCCACCGGCCGCAGACCTCGAAGGCGAACCCCGGATCGGTCCCGAGCAGGTACCGCATCATCCGCTGGTCGACCAGCGCGACCGCGAACCGCCGGTCCTTCGCCTTCACGTTGAACGCCCGGTTGAACTCCTCGAGCTCGAACTCCAGGTCGTCCAGGCCGATCGCGTCGGCGAGGCGCGTCAGCAGGTTCTCCCGCGAGATCGTGATCGGGGAGCACGCGGCCTCGAGCTCCGTCACCGCACACGAGAAGCGATGGTAGGTGCGCGAGCGATGCCCCTTCGAGTCGGTCGACTCCTCGTAGTACCAGTAGTCGAACTCGCGAACGGGCATCTGCTGCCACGTGCCCCACATGACGTTCTCGACCCCCCGCCCGTCACCGCGCGAGAGCAGACGGAACGGCAGGTCGAGGCACCCGAGCACGTCCGTCGGCGAGAACTCCAGGCCGAGCTGCCGCGCCATGCGGGCGAGCTCCTCGCGCCGCCGGCGCTTCAGGTAGTACGAGACCCCGGCCGCGGCGATCGCCACGACCAGGAACAGCAGGAACGGTGCGACGCCCTCCATCCGCCTACCGCTCGCGTCCGATGCCGAGCAGGATCCCGACCCCCAGCGCGATGAGGAGGATCGGGAGCACCACCGACGGGCGCAGCGAGATCACCTCCAACCGATCGAGCAGGAACAGGACGCCGGCCGCGATGAAGGCGACCCCCAGCGCGAGCCCCGCCCGATCCACCGGCCGCTCAGCCACGTCGCACCTCCACCTCCCCGAGCCCCACCGAGAGGTTGAGCTCGAGCACCGGGGCGGCGAGGCACACCGCCTCCGTCCGATACTCCGGCGTGATCCCGCCCGCCCGCTCGCCGAACACGACGACCTCCCCAAGCCCCGCCCGCGCCCAGGTCGAGACGCACGGGAAGCCCTCGCCGACGAGGACCACGAGGTCGCCCAGCCCCAGGCTCGCCCGGACCCGCACCGAGCCGGGCGGCGCCGCCTCCGACCATCGCATGTCCCGCAGGTCCACCGTCAGCTGGCCGACGGCGAGCTCGTACCGCCGCGGGATCTCCGCGGGCGAGCCCGGTCGCTCCACCCGGTCCCCGACCCCTCCGGCGATCGGGACCTCCGCCACCGTCCCGACGGTGAGCAGGACCGTGAGCACGATCCCGAGCGCGACGAGCCCGCCCCGCGACCGACCCTCCCACGCTGCGACCACGAGCCCGACCCCGACGAGGATCAACGCCACGGGCCAGACGATCGCCCAGTCGAGCTCGACCGCCCCGGTGAGGTCGAGGAGCCAGCCGAGGCCGATCAGGATGAGGACCGTCCCGAGCAGGAGGCGACCGAGCGGCAGCGGCGGACGCGGAGGCGGCTCGGGGGGCGGCGGGGTGACCGGCGCCGTCGGCAGGTCGCTCATCGGCGCACCGACGTCTGCACGATCACCGCCACCCCGATCGCGATGAGCGCGATCGGCCACAGGTAGCGGCCGATCCTCGGGATGCTCATCTCCAGGAGCATCAGCGCCCCGACCACGATGAGGAGGCCCCCCGCGACCAGGCGGAGCGTGTCTCCACCGGACGGCGCCGCGTCGCCGGGCGCCTCCCCCGGCCGCTCGTTCGGGATCAGGACCCAGGCCACGAGGTAGAGGAGGACCCCGCCCCCGCCCGCGAGCGCGAGCACGACGAAGGCGATCCGCAGCAGGACCGGGTCGATGCCGAGGTACCGACCGAGCCCCCCGCAGACCCCGGCGATCACGCGGTCGTCGCGGCTGCGGCGCAGCAGCCGGGGCGCGCTCGGCGCGGGCTGGCTCACCGCGGCCCCTCCGACGCCCGGTCGGCCGGCACGGCCTCGAGGAACCCGCTCACCGCGCCCAGCAGGAGGTCCCGCTCGGCGGCGGGCACCCACGGTCGGTACAGGAGAGCCGCGGGGCCGGCGAGCTCGAGGCCGACCCGCTCCTGCTCCCGCGCCAGCCAGTCGCTCACCGCGTCCCCGAGGAACGAGGAGGCGAAGGCCGGATCCTCGCTGCGAACATCGAAGCCCGCCCCCAGGCGACCCGCCGCCTCGCAGGTCGGCAGCGCGGCACGCTCCTCGGGCGGCGTGAGGAACGCGAGCGGCTCCACCACGAGGCGGGGGGCCGAGAACGGCAGCGGCACCAGCGCGCACGTGAAGCGGCTCGTCCCCGTGAACGCCTCCGGCCGCGCGAGCTCCAGGTCGAACACCCGGACCTCGCGCCCACGCCAGGGTCCCGCCATCACCTGGCTCGCGACGGCCCCCGGCCGGGTGAGGAACACGAACGGCAGGCCCACGAGCCCGGCCTCGGCGTCGGGCACCGGACGCAGCCCGAGCGCCTCCGCGGCCATCCGCGCCCGCTCCCGCTTCGGCTTCGTGATGAGCACGTGGTTCGCGTAGGCCACGCCGCCGATGAGGAGCGCGAGCACCACCAAGGGAGGGAGCAGCTTCAGCACGAGCGCCGCGAGGACGACGGCCGCGAACAGCCCCAGGACCCGGAGCCACGGGCTCACGGCCGAAGTCTATCGGGGTGGGGCGCCTGCTTGCGCAGGCCGACCCGGAGGGCTAGCCTGCGGACGTTCGTGCCCGCACGGAGCTGAGGGAGGGGGGAGATGGCGCAGACACCCACCACGCCCGAGATGCCCGGAGGAGCGGGGAGCCCCGCGCGGCCGCAGATGGTCACGGCGGCGGCGGTCCTCCTCTTCATCGGAGGAGGCCTGGGCCTGCTCGCGGGCCTGTTCGCCGTCACCGGCGGCGGGATCCTCGGCGGGAGCCTCGGCGGCCTCGCGATCGTCCTCGGACTGATCTCGCTCGCCGTCGGTGGCCTCGAGATCTACGCAGGGGTCCAGGTGCTCGCGCTGAAGGAGCAGGGCCGCATGCTCGGGCTCGTCCTCGCGGGCGTCGGCGCCCTGCTCTCGCTCGTGCAGATCGGCGCCTCGCCGGGGAGCTCGATCATCGGGATCGCCATCAACGGCTTCATCATCTACGCGCTGGTGACGAACGCCTCGGCCTTCCGCCGCTGACACGACCGCGGATGTCGTGCGTCGGGTGCAGGTCTCCCTCGGACCCGAGGAGCTGGAGCTCCTCGAACGCGCGGCAGCGGAGACCGGGGCTTCCCGGTCGGAGCTGGTCCGACGCGCGATCCGTCACACCTTCGGAGCGCCGGCCAAGGAGGCGCGACTACAGGACCTCCGCAGGAGCGCCGGGAGCTGGAAGGGCAGACGCTTCACCGGATCGAGCTACGTCGACGCCGTGCGCGGCGACCTGAACGAGCGGCTGCGGCGGATCGGCCGCGGGTGAGGTTCGAGCTCCTCGCCGGCGTGCGGGAGCCGGAGCTCGACGCGCTGGAGGCCCCTACGCCCCGACGCGCTCCGCGACCCGGAGCACCAGGCCCTCGGGGCTCGCGTCGACCTCCACCTCGTCGCCCTCGCGGACCTCGCCGGAGAGCAGCTTCAACGCGAGCGGGTCCTGGAGGTGCCGCTGGATCACGCGCTTCAGCGGCCGGGCGCCGAAGGCGGGCTCGTAGCCCTGCTCGGCGAGCCAGGCCCGGGCGGCCTCGGTCAGACGCAGCGTGAGCTTGCGCTCGGCCAGGCGCTCGGCGAGGCGGCCCACCTGGATGTCCACGATCGCCTCGATCTCGGACCGACCGAGCGGGGAGAAGACCACGATCTCGTCGATCCGGTTCACGAGCTCCGGGCGGAAGGTGGCGCGGACCGCCTCCAGCACCGCCCGCTTGCGCTCCTCGGGGGTGACCGTCGGGTCCTGGAACACGGCGCTGCCGAGGTTCGAGGTCATGATCACGATCGTGTTCCGGAAGTCGACCGTGCGCCCGTGCCCGTCGGTCAGGCGGCCGTCGTCGAGCAGCTGCAGCAGGATGTTGAAGACGTCGGTGTGGGCCTTCTCGAGCTCGTCCAGCAGGATCACCGAGTACGGGCGGCGGCGGATCGCCTCGGTGAGCTGACCCCCCTCCTCGTAGCCGACGTAGCCGGGGGGCGCCCCGATCAGCCGCGAGACCGTGTGGCGCTCCTGGTACTCGCTCATGTCGATCCGGACCATCGCGCGCTCGTCGTCGAACAGGTACTCGGCGAGCGCCCGGGCGAGCTCGGTCTTGCCGACCCCCGTGGGCCCGAGGAACAGGAACGAGCCGATCGGGCGGTTCGGGTCGGCCAGCCCCGCGCGCGAGCGCCGGATCGCGTTCGCCACCGCGGTCACCGCCTCCTCCTGGTCGACGACGCGGCGGTGGAGGGCCTCCTCGAGGTGGATGAGCTTCTGCATCTCGCCCTCCATGAGGCGCGAGACGGGGATGCCCGTCCACGCCGAGACGACCTCGGCGATGTCCTCCTCGGTGACCTCCTCCTTCAGCATCCGGACCTCGGACTGGAGCTCGGCCAGGCGCGCGTTCTCGGCCTCGAGCCGCTTCTGGAGCTCGACGATCCGCCCGTAGCGCAGCTCGGCGGCGCGCTCGAGATCGCCCTCGCGCTCGGCCCGCTCGGCCTCGGCGCGCGCGTCCTCGATCTCCTGCTTGAGCGCGCGGATCGCCTCGATCCGCTCCTTCTCCTGCTGCCAGTGCGCCTTCATCGCGGCCGAGCGCTCCTGGAGGTCGGCGAGCTCGCGCTCGAGCTTCTCCAGGCGCTCCTTCGAGACCGGGTCCGTCTCCTTGCGCAGCGCCGCCCGCTCGATCTCGAGCTGCTTGATGCGGCGCTCGACCTCGTCGATCTCGACCGGCATCGAGTCGATCTCGATCCGCAGGCGCGAGGCCGCCTCGTCCACCAGGTCGATCGCCTTGTCGGGCAGGAACCGGCCCGTGACGTACCGGTCCGAGAGCACCGCGGCCGCGACGAGGGCCGGGTCCTGGATCCGCACGCCGTGGTGGAGCTCGTACCGCTCCTTCAGCCCGCGCAGGATCGCGATCGTGTCCTCGACGCTCGGCTCGTCCACGAACACCGGCTGGAAGCGGCGCTCGAGGGCGGGGTCCTTCTCGATGCGCTCGCGGTACTCGTCGAGGGTCGTCGCGCCGATCATCCGCAGCTCGCCCCGGGCGAGCATGGGCTTCAGCATGTTGCCGGCGTCCATCGCGCCCTCGGCCGCGCCGGCCCCGACGATGGTGTGGAGCTCGTCGATGAAGGTGATGACCTGGCCCTCCGAGTCGGCGATCTCTCGCAGGACGGCCTTCAGGCGCTCCTCGAACTCACCCCGGTACTTCGCCCCGGCGACCATGGCCCCGATGTCGAGGGCGACCACGCGCTTGTCCTTCAACGTCTCGGGCACGTCGCCGGCGACGATGCGCTGCGCGAGCCCCTCCACGATCGCGGTCTTGCCGACGCCCGGCTCCCCGATCAGCACGGGGTTGTTCTTCGTGCGGCGCGACAGGACCTGGATCACGCGGCGGATCTCCTCGTCCCGACCGATGACCGGGTCGAGCTTGCCCCGGCGCGCGAGCTCGGTGAGGTCCCGCCCGTACCGCTCGAGGGCCTGGTACTTCTCCTCGGGGGTCTGGTCGGTCACCCGTTGGCGCCCACGCACCTCGGCGAGGGCCGCGAGCACGTTCTCCCGCGTGAGCCCGGCCTCGCGCAGGATGTCGGCGGCGCGCGTGTGGCCGGCGAGCATCGCGAGGAGCAGGTGCTCGGTCGAGACGTACTCGTCGGTGAGCGCCTGAGCCTCGCGGAACGCCTGCTCCAGCATCGCGCCGGTCGCCTGCGAGATCCGCACCTCGCCGCCCGGCGCGTAGACCTTCGGCAGCCGGTCCAGGGCCGCGTCCACCCGGTCGCGCAGGGGCTTCGGGGCCACGCCCAGGTTGTGCAGCAGGGGGTAGATCACCCCCTCGGGGTCCGAGAGCAGGGCGAACAGCACGTGCTCGGGCTCGATCGCCTGGTGGTTCCGGGCGAGCGCCTGCTCCCGCGCCGCCTCCAGGGCGGCCTGGCTCTTCAACGTCAGTCGGTTGATGTCCATGTCCCTCGTGCCTTCCGATCCATCCGTGCATCACCGGTCGCGCGCGGCGCCGGGTCGGCCTACAGGTACCGATCCCGGCCCTCCACGTCCGACCGCGTGAGCCCGTACATCGCGTGGTCCCGCGGCGGACCGTCCGCCACGGGCATGAATCCGCGCAGCACGCCCTCGAGGCGGAACCCGCACCGCTCGAGGGCGCGCCGCATCGGCACGTTCTCCACGTCCGTCGTCGCCTGCACCCGGTGCGCCCCCTCGCGGGCGAACAGGTGGCGGGTGAGCAGGGCGACGACCTCGCCCCCGATCCCCCTGCCGCGGTCGGCGGCATCCCACAGGTCCAGCCCGATCTCCCAGACCCCCGGCGGCATCGCCTGGTCCGAGCACCGCGCCTGGGCGTCCCCGACCAACCGCCCATCGGCCTCGATCGCGAAGAGGATCTCCCAGTCCGTCCGCGTGCCCGAGAGGGCGAGGCGTCGCCGCCACGCCGCGAGGTGCTCCGGGGTCTGCGCCGGCGCGTGGGCCATCGCGGGCTCCAGCTCCTCGGGCCGGAACGGCCGCAGCGTCACGCGCTCGCCGCGGATCGTCGTCACCGGGGCGCCTCCTCCGAGGAGGGACCGAGGAGGCCGAACATCCGCGCGGTCCGCAGCGGCACGATGTCGGTGCCACGGCGGCCGGGCATCACGATCGGCCGGCGGGCGAGCTCCGCCTCGAGCTCGCGGACCCGCTGCTGGAGCCGCTCGAGCTCCCGCTGCATCTGCATGATCCGCTTCACCCCGGCGAGGTTCACCCCCTCGTGGGTGAGGGCCTGGATCATCCGCAGGCGCTCGATGTCGCGGGCGGAGTACCGCCGGGTGTTCCCCGAGGTCCGCTGCGGCCGCAGCAGCCCCTTGCGCTCGTAGATGCGGAGCGTCTGCGGGTGCACGCCGGCGAGCTCGGCCGCCACGCTGATGATGTAGACGGCGCGGTCCTCCGCCGACCCCTCCACGCGCCGCGGTTCCGGCTGACGCTTCACGTCCGACCCCCCTCAGGCGCTCACCCCGAGCCGCCGCCTGGGCGACTCGCGTTCGGCCGCGCGGAGCTTCTCGAGCAGCTCGCGCTCCTCCCGGGACAGGCGCGCGGGCACCTCGACGCTCACCGTGACGTACAGGTCCCCCTGGCCGCCGCGACGCGGCGCACCCTTGCCGCGCAGGCGGAACGTCTTGCCCGAGGGCGTCCCCGGCGGCACGCGCATCGTCACCGGCCCATCGAGCGTGGGCACCTGGATCTCGGCCCCGAGCGCCGCCTCGGTGTACGTGATCGGCACCTCGACCGCGAGGTCGTTCCCGCGGCGTCGGAAGAACGGGTGCGGCCTCACGTGGACCCGCACGTACAGGTCCCCCGGCTGCGCGCCCGGCGGGCCGGGCTCGCCGTGGCCGCGAAGGCGGATGCGCGCCCCGTCCTTCACGCCCGGCGGGATGCGGACCTGGAAGGTCCGGGTCCGTCGCTCCGATCCCGTGCCCTTGCACGCCGGGCAGACGCGGTCCACCACGCGCCCGGAGCCGTGGCACCGCGGACAGGTCTGCGCGATCTGGAACAGCCCCTGGTTGACGGCGATCTCCCCCGTCCCGCGGCACTGCGGGCACACGACCGGGCTCGAGCCCGGCGCGGCCCCGCTGCCCCCGCAGGTCGAGCACGGCGCTGGGCCCTGGATCCGCACGGGGACCGTGGTCCCCCGCATCGACCCCTCGAAGCTCACGGTCACCTCGGCCTCGAGGTCGGCGCCCCGCGTCGCCGCTCGGGCGCGGCCCCGGCGCCCGCCGAACAGGCCGCCGAGCAGGTCCCCCAGATCGCCGAGGTCGCCGAACCCGAGATCCTCGAACCGGACCCGCGGTCCGGCGCCCCCGCCCCAGGACGCCCCGGCGGAGGCGCCGAACCCCGAGGCCACCATCTCGCGGACCTGGTCGTACTGCTTCCGCTTGGCCGGATCGCCGACGACGTCGTAAGCGGCCGAGATCTCCTTGAAGCGCTCCTCGGCCTCCTTGTTCCCCGGGTTCGCGTCGGGGTGGTACCGCTGGGCGAGCTTCCGATAGGCCTTCTTGATCTCCTCCTGGGTGGCGTTCTTCGGCACGCCCAGGACCTGGTAGTAGTCCTTCTCGAACCACTCACGCTTGACGTCGCCGTTCACGGCGTCCCTCTCGCCCTAGGACCGCTCGACGCGGACGCTCGCCGGACGGATGACCGTGCCCTTCAGGCGGTACCCGGGTCGGAGCACCTCGACGACGTGCGGCTCGCCCTCACCCTCGCCGGTCTGCATGAGCGCCTCGTGCTCGAGCGGGTCGAAGGGCTTGCCGAGCGCCTCGATGCGCTCGAGCCCCTCCGCCTTGAGCGCGTCCACGAGCTTCGCGTACACCATCTCGACGCCCTTGCGGAACCGCTCCGGATCGGGCACGTCCTCGGCCGCCAGCGCGAGCTCGAAGTCGTCGAGCACCTCGAGCAGGCGCAGGACGAATGGCTGCGCGGCCATCTCGACCGCCCGGGTCTGCTCCTTCAGGACGCGCTTGCGGTAGTTGTCGAACTCGGCCTGCAGGCGCTGCAGGTGGTCGCGGTACTCCGCCACCTGCTTGCGCGCGTCCGCGAGCTCCTCCTCGAGGTCCGCGGCCGTCTCGGGCGGCAGCTCCGGGCGCGTCTCCTCGGGGGAGGGCGCGCCCCCCTCCGAGGAGACGTCCTTGACCCGACGCCGGTCGACCACGCGGACCTTCGGGTGCTCGCGCTTGGTGTCCTCGTGCTCGCTCATCACGACGCCTTGACCTTGATCTTCCTCGGCTTGGCCTTCTCGGTCTTGGCGACCTCGACGGTCAGCACGCCCTTGTCGAAGCGCGCCTCGACCCTGTCGGGATCCACCGTGGGCGGCAGCGTGATCGCCCGGCTGAACGCGCCGTAGCGGCGCTCGATCCGGTGGTAGCTCTCCTCCTTGACCTCCGAGGAGAACTCGCGCCGGCCGCTGATCGTGAGCGTCCCGTCCTCGACGGAGACCTCGACGTCCTCGGGGTCGATGCCGGGGAGCTCGACCTTCGCGACGAGCTTGTCCTCGGTCTCGTAGACGTCCATCGCCGGCATCCATGCGCCGACCGCGGAGGGCCGCAGCGGCTCTAACCCCGCGAACGTCCGGTTGAAGAGCCGGTTCAGCTCATCCTGGATGCTGACGAGATCACGGAACGGATCCCAACGCACGATGTCCCTCACTGCTGCTCACCTCCTTCGTCCACGATCTCGCCCTCGACGACCTCCTCCTCGCCGGAGGGCGAACCAGTCCCCCCACCGCCCGCGGCCGCGGCCTGCTGCGCGGCCCCGGCCTGGACCTGCTCGTACATGGCCTGGCCGACGGCCTGGAACCGGCGCATGAGCGCGTCGGTGCCGGCCTTGATCCTCTCGACGTCCTCGCCCTTCAGAGCCTCTTTCAGCTCGTCCGAGAGCTTCCGCAGCTCTTCCCGGTCGGCCGGCGGCACCTTGTCGCCCCACTCCTGGAGCGAGCGGTCCACCTGGTAGGCGAGCTGGTCGGCCGCGTTCCGCGCCTCGGCGGCCTCGCGACGACGGCGGTCCTCCTCCGCGAACCGCTCGGCGTCCTTGATCATCCGCTCGATCTCGTCCTTCGAGAGCGCGGTGCCGCCGGTGATCGTCATCTGCTGCTGCTTGCCGGTGGCGAGGTCCTTCGCCGAGACGTTCACGATGCCGTTCGCGTCGATGTCGAAGGTCACCTCGATCTGCGGAACGCCCCGCGGCGCCGGCGGGATCCCCATGAGGTGGAACTTGCCGAGCGAGCGCACGCCGGGCGAGTACACGGTCTCGGCCTCGCCCTGCACGACGTGGATCTCGACCGTGGTCTGGTTGTCGTCCGCGGTGGTGAAGATCTCGGACTTCCGGGTCGGGATCGTCGTGTTGCGCTCGATCAGCCTCGTGAAGATGCCGCCCTTGGTCTCGACGCCGAGCGAGAGCGGGGTGACGTCCAGCAGCAGGATGTCCTTCACGTCGCCCTTGAGCACGCCTGCCTGGATCGCCGCGCCGACGGCCACGACCTCGTCGGGGTTCACGCCCTTGTGCGGCTCCTTGCCGCCCGTCAGGCGCCGGACGAGCTCCTGGATCATCGGCATGCGCGTGGCTCCACCGACGAGGATCACGTGGTCGATCTGGGAGATGTCCTTGCCCCAGTCCTTCACGGCCTGCTCGAACGGTCCGACGCACCGCTGCACGAGGTCCTCGGTCATCCGCTCGAGCTCGGCCCGGGTGAGCTTCATCTCCAGGTGCAGCGGCCCCTCCGGCGTGGCGGTGATGAAGGGCAGGTTGATCTGCGTCTCGGTCATCTGAGAGAGCTCGATCTTCGCCTTCTCCGCGGCCTCCTTCAGCCGCTGCAGGGCCATCCGGTCCTTGGAGAGGTCCACCCCGTGGGCGTCCTTGAAGGACCTGACCATCCAGTCGATGATCCGCTGGTCCCAGTCGTCGCCCCCGAGGTGGGTGTCGCCATGGGTCGCCTTCACCTCGAAGACGCCCTCGCCGATCTCGAGCAGCGACACGTCGAACGTGCCGCCCCCCAGGTCGAAGACGAGGATCGTCTGGTCGTGCTGCTTGTCCAGGCCGTAGGCGAGCGCCGCCGCCGTCGGCTCGTTGATGATCCGCAGCACCTCGAGCCCGGCGATCTGGCCGGCCTCCTTCGTCGCCTGCCGCTGCGCGTCGTCGAAGTACGCGGGGACGGTGATGACCGCCTGGGTGACCTGATCGCCGAGGTACGCCTCGGCGTCCCGCTTGAGCTTCATCAGGATCTGGGCCGAGATCTCCTGCGGCGTCCAGCGCTTGCCGTCGACCTCGAGGCTCCACTCCTTGGAGCCCATGTGCCGCTTGATGGAGCGCACGGTGCGGTCCGGGTTCGTGATGGCCTGGCGCTTGGCCACCTCGCCGACGAGGATCTCGCCGTTCTTCGCGAAGCCGACGACCGAGGGCGTCACCCGTGAGCCCTCGGCGTTCGGGATGACCACGGGCTCGCCGGCCTCGAGAACGGCCACGACGGAGTTCGTCGTGCCGAGGTCGATCCCTACTGCTCGAGCCATGAGCTGCCTCCTCAACCTCTCTCAGTCGGTTCGAAAGATAAAACCTAAGTCTCTCGTTGTCAATATTCCTGTTCGTGAACGAGGCCGGGAGCGTTCCGCGCTCCGCACCCGGCCTGCTGCGCGCTCCGCCCGGCTCGGCTAGACTGCGCGCCGATGCTCGCCCGCGCCGTGCTCCTCGGCCTGCTGCTCGCAGCCTCCCTCGGGCTGTTCGCCCGCCGCGCCCTCCTGCTCTTGCGGATGGTCCGCCTGGGCCGCCCGGTGGAGCGCTCGGGCGACCTGCCCCGACGGGTCCTCCGGGAAGCGAGCCACGTGCTCGGGCAACGCAAGCTCCTCCAGCGGCCGCTGCCCGGCCTCATGCACGCCCTCATCTTCTGGGGGTTCCTCGTCCTGCTCACGACGATCGCCGAGGCCTTGGGCCAGGTGATCGACCCGGCGTTCGTCCTGCCGGTCATCGGCCGCGCCGGCTGGCTCGGGCTCCTGCAGGACCTGTTCGCCGCCGGGGTGCTCGTCGGGATCGCAGTCGCCCTGTGGATCCGGCTCGTCCAGCGCCCCGAGCGCTTCATCGGGAGCCACACGCTGGAGGCCTACCGGATCCTGGGGTGGATCACCTGGATCGTCCTCACCCTGTTCCTCGGCAACGCCGCGCGGATCGCCCAGGGGATCGCCGAGGCGCCGCGGGCGTGGACGCCGATCTCGAGCCTGCTCGCCGCTCCGCTGGAGGGGCTGTCCGACACCTGGCTGTTCGGCATCGAGCAGGCCTCGCTGTGGGTCCACCTCGCGCTGATCTTCTCGTTCCTCGTCTACCTCACCTACTCTAAGCACCTGCACATCGCCACGAGCGCGATCAACGTGTTCCTCGCGAGCACGCAGCCGAGCGGAGCCCTCACCCCCCTGCCGATCAGCCTCGAGGCTCTCGAGGCCGGCGAGCAGTCGCTCGGCGCGGCGACGATCACCGACCTCACCCGCAAGGAGCTGCTCGACCTCTACACGTGCACCGAGTGCGGGCGGTGCCAGGCCGTCTGCCCGGCCTGGAACACCGGCAAGCCGCTGTCGCCGAAGCTGCTCATCATGGACCTGCGCGACCAGCTGTTCGCCGAGGGGCCCAGGATCCTCGAGGCCCGTGCCCGGGGGGAGACCTTGGAGGCGACGCCGCTCGTGCCGGAGGTCGTGGATGAGGAGGTCGTCTGGGCCTGCACGACGTGCGGGGGCTGCGTGCGCGAGTGCCCGGTCGACATCGAGCACATCGACGCCATCGTCGACCTCCGCCGGAACCTCGTGATGGCCGAGTCCCGGTTCCCCCAGGAGGCCGGCGCCCTGCTGCGGAACCTCGAGAACGCGAGCAACCCCTGGGGGATGTCGCAGTCGCAGCGCGCGGCCTGGGCCGAGGGGCTCGACGTGCCCGTCCTCGCCGAGGGCGAGCCCGCGCCCGAGATCCTGTACTGGGTGGGGTGCGCGAGCGCCTTCGACGACCGGGCCAAGAAGATCGCGCGGTCCTTCGCCCGACTGCTCCAGGCCGCCGGGGTGTCCTTCGCCATCCTGGGCCCCCGCGAGCTCTGCACCGGCGATCCCGCCCGGCGGATGGGCAACGAGTACCTGTTCCAGACCCTCGCCGAGCAGAACGTGCAGACGCTGTCCGACGCCGGCGTGCGGACCATCGTCGCGAACTGCCCCCACTGCTTCAACACGCTCCGCAACGAGTACCCGCGCTACGGCGGGAGCTACGAGGTCCTCCACCACACGGAGCTCCTCGCGCGCCTCGTGCGTGAGGGGCGGCTGCGGCCGAGCGCCGAGCTCGACGCGCTCCTCGCCTACCACGACCCCTGCTACCTGGGGCGCCACAACGGCGTGTACGAGGAGCCCCGGCGGCTCCTGGAGGCGGTCCCCGGCGTCCGGACCGTCGAGATGCCCCGTCACGGGGCACGGGGGTTCTGCTGCGGGGCGGGCGGCGCCCGGATGTGGATGGAGGAGCGGATCGGCAAGCGCATCAACGAGGAGCGGGCCGACGAGGCCGCCTCGACCGGCGCCGACGTGGTCGGCGTGGCCTGCCCGTACTGCCTGGTGATGCTCGACGACGCCCACCGCGGCCGCGGCGACGAGATCCGCGTGCTCGACGTGGCCCAGGTCCTCGAGCACACGGTGGAGCCCGCTCCCGCGCCCGCGCCTCGGCCCTCGGACTGACCCGACCTTCGGCCGACGCCGGCCGCGCCGCGCGTTCAAGCCCCCCGGGGAACCGTCCGAAAGGAAGAACTAGACCGAACGGGCCTCGGGACGACCATCGGCCGACGCCGAGCGGCGCCCCGGAGGACCGCCGGCGCGGACGGTCCGCGCCGACCGGACGTGAAAGGCCGACAGGTGGAGACGACGACGCTCCGACCCTCGACCGCCGGAGCGGCGGGCGAGCCCAACCCGGCCGCGGTCGGGACGGGCGAGCCCGACCCCATCGCTCGCGAGCGCGCGCGTCTCGCCTACGCGATCCACGACGGGCTCACCCAGGTGGTGACCGCCTCCGTGCTCGAGCTCGAGTGGCTCGCCCGCCGGGCGACGGCGAGTCCCGAGGAGGCCGCCGAGGCGCTCCGCTCCGGGGCCGAGGAGCTCCGTCGCGCGCTCGAGGAGATCCGGGGCGTGCTCGCCCGGCTGTCGCCGGAGTCGCCCTCAGGGGCGGGTGCCCTCGAGGAGCTCGTCCGCGACCTGCGGGAGCGGTGGCAGCTCCCGGCCGACTGGAACGTCGAGGGTGACCTCGGCGACGTGCCGGTGGAGCTCCTGGAGGTGGCCTCGGCGGTGATCCGAGAGGCCGTCGCGAACGCCGCGAAGCACTCGGGCGCGGATCGGGTCCGGGTGAGCGTGAGCGCCGGGCCCGAGCTGCTCGAGACGTGCGTCGAGGACCACGGGCGCGGGTTCGCGCCGGAGGACGTCCCCGCCGCCCACGACGGCCATCTCGGCCTCGCGATGATGCGCCGCCGGGTCGAGGAGGTCGGCGGCGAGCTCCTGGTGGAGTCCTCGCCGGTCGATGGAACCAGGGTGGTCGCCCGACTGCCCCGAGGCAAGGAGCCGAACCGTGAAGATCCTCATCGTCGATGACCACACGCTGGTCCGCCGCGGGATGGGGCACGTGGTCCGGGAGTGCTTCCCCGAGGCCGAGGTCGTCGAGGCCGCCGATGCGGCGCAGGCGCTCGAGGCCATGCGCGGGGGCGGGATCGACGTCGCGCTCGTCGACGTGCGGATGCCCGACGCGGACGGGCTCGACCTCCTGCACGAGATGAAGCAGCGCTGGCCCGAGGTCCCCGTCATCATGCTCACCTCGTTCGATCACGCGCATTACGTGCGGCGGGCCCTGGCCGAGGGCGCCGCCGGGTACATGCTGAAGGACGCGACGCCGGAGGACCTCGAGCAGGCGATCAAGGTGGCGATGTCCGGCGGCGGCAACGTGCTCTCGCCGCGGGTGATCCAGAACCTGTTCGAGTCGGTCGAGGACGGCGCCTCGGGGGACGGCGCCGGCGGGCCGCGGCCGCACGGCACGCTCACCCAGCGCGAGACCGACATCCTCGCGCTCCTCGTCGAGGGTCGGAGCAACCGGGACATCTCCCGCGCCCTGTTCCTGTCCGAGAAGACGGTGAAGGCGCACCTCGCGGCGATCTTCCGCAAGCTCGGCGTCACCAACCGCACCCAGGCCGCCATGGCGGCCGTCGCGATGGGCATCGGACCGGGGCTGCCGCCCGTGGACGTTCCGCGGCGGACCGGCGAGTCCCGCCGCTGAGCCGATGACCGCGCCCGCCGCACACGACGGGTCCGCCTACGAGGACCACTGGTACCGCAGCATGAAGGCGCTCGCGGAGCATCCCGACGCCGCCGAGGAGGTCGGCGACGCGCCCATGCCGGAGGCCGCCGTCGTCGAGGCCGACGTCCTCACGCGGGCGGCCCATCTGCTCGAGCGTCTCCGAGCGCTGCCCTCGCCGGAGCGCTGACCCGCACGCGGCTCGCCCCGGCCGTTCGTCTCGCCCTTCGCCTCACCCTTCGGCGCACCCCGAGCTCGCCCCAAGCTCACCCCGAGCCGCGGTACTCCTCGAAGAACCGGCTCGGCGTCGGACCGCGCTGGCCCTGGTACTTGCTCCGGACGCCGGCGGAGCCGTAGGGGGCCGCCGCCGGCGTCGTGAGCCGGAAGAACGAGATCTGGCCGATCTTCATCCCGGGGTAGATCGTGATCGGCAGGTTCGCGACGTTGGACAGCTCCAGGGTGAGGTACCCGTCCCACCCGGGGTCCACGTACCCGGCGGTCGAGTGGATGAGCAGACCGAGCCGCCCGAGCGAGGACTTGCCCTCCAGGCGCGCGACGAGGTCGACCGGGAGCGCGACCCGCTCCAGGGTCGAGCCGAGCACGAACTCCCCGGGGTGCAGGATGAAGGGCTCGTCGGGTCCGACCTCCACGAGCTCGGTGAGCTCGGGCATCTCGCGGCGCACGTCGATGTACGGGTAGCGCGAGTTCGCGAAGACCCGGAAGCGCGAGTCGACGTGGAGGTCCACCGAGCTCGGCTGGACGCAGGAGGGATCGAACGGATCGATCACGATGCGGCCGGCCGCGATCTCCTCGCGGATGGTCACGTCGGACAGGATCATCCCGCCGCGATGCTATCCGCCCGCCGCGTCGCGGGACACGGCGATCCAGCGCTCGAGGACCTCGGCCGCGCGACCCTCGTCGATCGACCGGGCGGCGAGCTCGAGCCCCTCGGCCATCGAGGCCGCCGCGCCGGCGACCTCCAGGGCCGCGGCGGCGTTCAGCAGCACGACGTCGCGCCGCGGGCCGGGCTCGCCCGCGAGCACCGTCCGGGCGATCCGCGCCGCCTCCTGCGCCTCTCCGCCCCGCAGATCCTCGAGCCCGGCCCGGGACAGGCCGAGCTCGGCGGGGTCCACCGTGGTCTCGCGCACCGCACCGTCGCGGACGTCGTAGACGGTCGAGATCCCGGTCGTCGTGAGCTCGTCGAGGCCGTCCCGCCCGCGGAAGAGCTTCGCGCGGACCCCCCGGCGCGCGAGGACCTCGGCCATGAGCGGCAGCATCCCCGGATCCGAGACCCCGATCGCCTGCGCGGAGGGCCGGGCCGGGTTGGAGAGCGGGCCGAGGAAGTTGAAGACCGTGGGCACGCGCAGCTCACGACGCACCGGCCCGGCGTGCGCCATCGCGGGATGGAAGACGGGCGCGAACAGGAAGGCGATGCCGACCTCCTGCAGGCACCGCTCGACGCCGCTCGGCCCGAGGTCGATCCGCACCCCGAGGGCCTCGAGCACGTCGGCGGATCCGCAGTGCGAGCTCGCGGCCCGGTTGCCGTGCTTGGCGACCGGGACCCCCGCCCCGGCGACCACGATCGCGGCGATCGTCGAGATGTTGAAGGTCCCGCTGCGGTCCCCGCCGGTCCCGACGACGTCCACCACGGGACGGGGCGGGCGCACCGGGGTCGCGAACCCGAGCATCGTGCGGACGAGCCCCTCGATCTCGTCGGCCGTCTCGCCCTTGGCCCGCAGACCGAGCAGGAAGGCGCCGATCTGCGCCGGGGTGGCCTCGCCGCCCATGATCGCGCGCATGGCCTCGGCGGCCTCGTCGGCCGTGAGCGACTCCCGGGCGGCGAGCCGGGACAGGACGTGGGGCCACAGCTCCGACCCTTGCATGGGAGCGGCAGGCTAGCAGCTCGCGCACCCGCCCGACGGCTCGCTACACTTGGGGGCGGTCGCTCCGGCGGCCGGAGCCACGCGGGCGTGGTTCAATGGCAGAACGCAAGCTTCCCAAGCTTGAGACGGGGGTTCGATTCCCCTCGCCCGCTCGAGACGGAGGCGGCGGCACGGCCGCCGTCCTGGCGCTCGGACACAGCTCCGCCAGCGGACAGGCCTCGCAGCGGGGCGCACGGGCCAGGCACACCTCGCGGCCCAGCCGGATCAGCCCGACGTGCAACGGGGTCCGCAGCTCGGGCGGGACGAGCTCGTGCAGGAGGTCGTGGGCGCGCTCGGCCGAGGCCTTCGGGGGCACGAGCCCCAGGCGCCGCGAGACGCGGTGCACGTGGGTGTCCACCGGGATCGCGTGCCGCCCGAGCGCGAAGGCCATCACCACCGCGGCGGTCTTCGGCCCGACCCCCGGGAGGCTCGTCAGGTAGGACCTGGCCTGCTCGTCGGACATCTCCCGCAGGCGAGCGAGGTCGATCCGCCCCTCGCGCGCCGCGATCTCGCGCAGGATGGCGCGGATCCGAGCCGCCTTCGTGTTCGCGAGGCCGCCCGAGCGGATGACGCGGGCGAGCGTGGAGGGACGCGCGCCGAGCACCCGCTCCCAGCTCGGGTAGGCGCCCCGGAGCGCGAGGAAGGCGCGCTCGGCGTTGGCGTCGCTCGTGTGCTGCGAGAGCACCGTGAGGATGAGCTCCTCGAGGGGGCCCGTCGCCCTCGGCGGCTCCAGCGCGCCGAACCGGCGCTCGAGCCGGCGGACGATCGCGCGGATCCGGCGGCGGTCGGGGGGCGCGCTCACCCGGTGGACGGGGCGTAGTTCCGGAACTGGGTGAGGTGCGGCAGGAAGGTGAGCGGCACGGTGTCGGTCGGGCCGTTGCGGTGCTTGGCCACGATGAGCTCCGCGAGCCCCTTCTTCTCCGCGACGCTGTCGTCCCGGTGGATGAACATCACGACGTCCGCATCCTGCTCGATCGCCCCCGAGTTGTGGGACACGACGCCGTCCGCCAACCACGAGGCGGGCCCGGGGACCGTGAGATCGTAGACGGGCTCCTCGCCGTCAGGCGTGATCGCGACGACCCGATCCCAGAACAGATCGCTCTCCGCCCACATCCGGAGCCCGTCGTCGTCGAGCAGCTCCGCGTACTCGGCCACGAGGGCGCGGGAGGGGGCGGAGGAGAAGTGCGAAGCGCCTCCGTAGGAGGTCCCCCGGAGGGCCGCCATCCCCCGCATCGTGACCCCACGATCGCGCATCGCCTCCCGCACCTGCTCGAAGGCGAGCGCGGGCAGCGCGTCGGCGTTCGGGACGTGACGCGTCTCGGCGAGCGCCTCGCGGAGCCTCTGCGCCGAGCCCGCGCGGGGACCGAACGCGCCGACCCGAGCCAGGAAGCACCGCTGGAACTCGGCACCCGTGACGTCGACCGTGAACCAGGGGCGACCCCTCGGCGACGTGTGACACCGGAGGCGTCCGACGATCCCGAGGCGGAGCAGGAGCGCGGCGACGTCCCGCACCAGCCCCCGACTGCTGCTCGCGAAGTACACGCGGTGGCTCCCCTTGCCACGACGCACCTGGATGCCTCCGTCCGTGGCCCAGAGGTGCCGGAGCAACAGCGCCACCTGACGATCGTCGAACCGGAACACCACCTCGGGGAGGCGCTTGTCTCGCGAGCGCTGACCGAAGATCCCGAGCTCGCGGAGCCAAGCCCCAACGGCCTCCGGGTGCCAGCGGTTGCCGTTCCCCGAGATCAGGAGCTGATGCCAACGGCCGCGACCCGCCAGCCGCCGCACCCGACCGCCGAGCGAGCCCACCGCCCGAGCGACGAGCGCGCTGTTCTCCTCCGAGGCCGTCGTGTAGCGGAGCGGCTGACCCGGCAGGTAGCTCCCGTCGCCGATCAGATGGCCGAGGAGGGCGACGTGCGCATCGGGCCAGGACACCGGCTCGCGGGGGGCGAGGGTGCGCCGCGCGATCGCGAGACGGTCCCCCGGCGCGAGGTCTCGCGCACGCATCCAGCCCGAAGCCCCGTACAGGCGGTGATCGGCCGTGCACCGGATCTCCCGCCCGCTCGCGAGCCTGATGCGGAGCACGGGACGCACCCCCACCCGCCACACGAGATCGCTCACCGCGCGCACGATCTTGCCCTCCGGCGACATCGCCAGGACCTCCGGCGTGGTCCCGACCAGGTCGCGGATCGCCACGCGCCTGCCGTCGGCGAGCATCACGAGGGTCTCGCCCGTGACGCACTCCCTCAGGTCGGAGAGCTGGGGCCGCTTGTCCTGGCGCCGCTCGGGGTCGCGGTTCAGCTGCGAGACCGCGATGACCGGGATGTGGAGCTCCTTGGCGAGGAGCTTCAGGCTGCGGCTGATCTCGGCGATCTCCTGCTGGCGGTTCTCCACCCGCCGGTGGTGGGACATGAGCTGCAGGTAGTCGACGATGATGAGCCCGAGCCCGTCGCGACGCGTGGCCAGGCGGCGGGCCTTGGCCCGGATGTCGACGATCGTCACGTTGCCCGAGTCCACGATCGTGAGCGGCGCGTCGTGGAGCACCTCGGCGGCCTGGGCGATCGCGGCCCAGTGCTCCGCGCCGACCCGCTTGTTGCGGATCGCGTCCCAGGGCACGCGCGCCTCCGCGCACAGCAGCCGCATGCCGATCTCCCAGCGGGACATCTCGAGCGAGAACATCGCGACCGGCGTGCTGCTGTCCACCGCCACGTTCCGGGCGAGGTTCGTGACGAAGGAGGACTTGCCGACGCCCGGGCGGGCGGCGACCACGATGAGGTTGCCCGCCTGCAGCCCCGAGAGCAGCGCGTCGAGATCCCGGAACCCCGTCGGGAGCCCGGCGAAGGCGGACTCCCGGTTCTGGATGTGCTCGAGGTCCAGGATCGCCTGGTCGACGAGCTCGCGCAGCGTGGCGATCTGGTCCTTCTCGTCGCGCCGAGCGACCTCGTAGATCCGCTGCTCGGCCTCGTCCGCCACCCGCTCGGGATCCTCTGGCACCGAGTAGCCCATCTCCATGATGTCGGCGGCGGCCGAGATGAGCCGGCGGAGCAGGGCGTGCTGCGCGACGATCCGCGCGTAGCTGGCCGCCGCGGCCGGCGTCGGGACCTGCTCGACGAGCTCGTGGATGTAGAGGTGGCCGCCGACCTCCTCGAGGATGCCGCGGCGGCGGAGCTCCTCGACGGCCGTGATCGCGTCGACCGGCTCGCCCCGGGCGTAGATCGAGCGCAGGACCTCGAAGATCTTGCCGTTGGCCGAGCGGTAGAAGTCCTCCGGGTGCAGGAGCTCGACGACGTCGGCGATGGCCTCCGCCGAGAGCATCATCGAGCCGAGGACGGACTCCTCGGCGTCCAGGTTGTGCGGCGGGACCCGATCCGGCGCGATCCGCCGAACGCCCTCAACCGCGCGCGCCACCGAGCCCCCTCTCCACCGTTCCCCTCAGCCGCCGAACGCTAGCCCGGCCGCCCGCCGGGCGCCATCGGAAAACCCGGTGGGTTTCCCCCGCCGCAGGTCGCGTGCCGAGATTCCTTGTCACACCGCCTCCCACCAGCGCTTTCCCCATGTGGAGAACCCTGTGGAAAGAGGTGTATCACGGGGGAATGACATGCGTGTGATCCACGCCGTTGGCAAGTACGCAAGTACTATGTCACGGGAACGCGGCCAGGAACGGCCGACGGCGCCAAGGCCTGCTGGCGGTGGGGGTCCCACCGACCGTCCAACCTCCACGGATTCAGCCGCGTCGCTTCGCTAAGCGCCAAACCATCAGCGCCACGAGAGCCACAGGGATAAGCAGGATCACGATCTCAGACAGACCTACTGTTGCAATCACGTCTCACGCCTCTCCTGCACCGTCTGCGTTGCCGATTGGAACGGAGGTAGGTCCACGATCCGTACAGCCTGTCCACCGGGCAAGTCCACGTGGCTCGACACGATCACGGTGCGCCCATGCTTGACCCACTCGCAGATCGCCTCCCAGACCAAGCCGCCACTGTCGGGATCAAGGTCAGCGAAGGGTTCATCCGCGAGGATCAAGCCCGGTTCATTGATCATCGCTCGCGCCAGCCCAACCCTCCGCTGCTCTCCACCAGAGAGCTCATGAGGCTTGTGGGCGGCCCGGTGCGCGACACCGAAACGATGCATCAGTGCGTGCGCATCACGTCTCGCCAAGGCACGCGATCCTCCCACGATGAGTCGAGGGATCATCACGTTCGTAATCGCGTCGAACATCGGGAGGAGGTGGACGGACTGGAACACGAAGCCGATCTCCTTCCCGCGCAGCAGCGCACGTTCCCGCACGGTCCTTTGGTAGATGGGAACACCTCGGAGCCAGACCTCGCCGCCATCGGGCTGCTGCAGACCGGCAAGTACCCGCAGAATCGTGCTCTTGCCGGAGCCGGATGGCCCACGCAGGTGGATGAGGTCTCCCGCGGAGACCTCGAGGCTGAAGTTAGAGATGGCGAACGCGACTTCGCCGCGCCGCCGATAGCGGACATCGATCCCGCTCATCGATGCCACCGGCTCCTTCATCCCCCGCCCTCCTGCCCGATCAGCCGCGCCAAGGGGTTACGGCGGAACGTCCGGTGGGCCCAGAGGAACACGACAAACGCTCCTCCCGCGGTCGCCACGCTGAATGCACCCAGCATCCGCAGCCAAGTCTCAGGAGGAACGTACGCCCGGACGATACCGGACAACACCCACCGAGCGATCGGGAAGGCGAGAACCGAGGCGAGGAGGGACTCCACGAGGACCTCGCCAACGATCAGGGTTACCCCGAGACGGTCCGAAGCGCCGAGCGCGATCAACGTCGCCACCTCGCGGCGCCGGTGTCGGAGCTTCTCCCCTGCGTCCCTGACCAGAGAGATCGCATACAGCAACAGGATGGCCTGCGGAAGGATCACGGGCCAGGTCGCTCCTAGGACCCCTTGATTGACCAGACGGATGTGCTCGATGACCGATCGCCGACTCTCGACGAGGATGTCTCGATCGCGCGCGAAGAGATCATGGAGGGCGGGTTCCAGTCGTCGGGGATCAGCGCCCGCCACCATGAGATCGCTGAACAGGAGGTCTCGGCGCCCGGCTCTATCGGCGAGCGCCTCGGCTACCGCACGGGCTTGCGCGCTCGGGCCAAGCAACGCCGCTCCGTTCAGCGGAGCCGACGAAGCGTAGATGCCGACCACCGTAGCCGCCAAGCTGTACTGCGTCGCGGTGCCCAGCTGCACCTGGAACCTGATCACGTCTCCGATGGTCGCGCCCAGCGCGCGCGCTGCCGCGGTGTCGATCACTGCCTCTCCATCGCCGTCGGCGGCAAGGGCGCGCCCGCTCACCAGGAGTCCCGCACTGAACCAGGTGAGCTCCTGAGCGGCGGGCTCGAAGCACAGGTACGCGAGGATGTCCTGCTTGGCCTGGCGCTCGGCGTCCGCGGTCGAGACGGCCAAGGCTGTCAGGGGTGCCACCGCATGCACGCCCGGTAGAGCCAGGACGCGGTTGAGATCATGTGAAGTCAGTGGGCCATTGACCCTGAAGTCGTATCCGGCATGTTCCTGACCCGCGAGCGTCGCGAACTCGACCGCCGGCACGAACCCGATCACCAGGAACAACGCTGACAACAGCACAGCGGAGAGGGCGAGCCGCCGCAGGCCATGACCCCAGCGGCTCGCCCACTCCCGCAGGGCGTAGTCGATGAAGAACACCATACGCTGGACGGAGGTGCGGCCGCCGGGAGATCCATCTTCGCCCCCACGTAGCAGATCGCGCGGTGTCATTCGATCGAGCCCAGGGCTAGCTAACAGTGGTTGGTGTAGACGAAGGCCTTCGCGCCGTAGGAAGGACCGATGGGCGTTGAGTAGCCGTGCATCTTGTTCCTCAGGCTCCCGGCCACCGCCCCATCCGCTTTCGTCCGGCCATAGGCATCCGCATAGGTGTGCCGATACTGCGTAGGGATCACAAGGAAGGTGCCGCTATCGAACCTCCAGGACGGAGGGTTGTCCGGGAGCTCCAACCACTCGTCTGCGGCGACGTAGTAGTAGGAGGTTCCTTCGGTGTCGTTGCTCCAGATCTGAGGTCGATAGAAGTGGCGCCAGTGGATCGCCACGCGGTAGTTTGAGTAATAAGGATTCCACACGCCACTTGAGCCGAAGGTCGCGTCCGCCTTGACGACCACCTTGTCGTTACCGCAGAAGCTCCGCGGCTTGAAAGTCAAGCTGTACGTGATGTTCGAGATGGCATAAGCGGCCGGTGCCAAGAGCAGCGTGGTGGCCAGGAGAACCCCACACACGATAAGAACCCGCCCAAGAAGGGATTCTCTCTCTCTCTCATGATTCCCCCCTCCGGAACACCAACCCGTGCGCGAGGGCCGCGGAGCGCGGCAGGATCTACCGTCCACACCTCTACCTACGCGAAGCCCCACCCCCTTTCCCCAGACGGCAACGCGACCCTAGCATGGCGATCACTGCGGACGCAACTGCGCCCCTGGCGCCCGGCCGCGGGAGGGCGCCCGGAGGGTGGAGGGGCTGAGCGCCACGTGCCCAGCCCCTCGAACAGCGCTCGGATCAGGTTCTCAGGACCCCGAGGGCTCGACCTCGACGGTGACGACGGGGTCGACCCCTGGGAACAGGTGGACGCGCACCTCGTGCGTGCCCACCGAGCGGATCGGCTCCTCCAGGTGGACGTCGTGGCGGTCCACCTGGACGCCCGCCTGCGCGTGGATCGCCTCGGCGACGTCGGCCGCCGTGACGCTCCCGAACAGCCTGCCCTCCTCCCCGACACGGGCCTGCACCCGGACCGCCACGGACGCGAGACGCGCCGCGACCTGCTCGGCCTCGGCCCGGGCCTTGTCCATCCGCGCCTGGTGGGCGCGCCGCAGGCTCTCGACGTGCTTCACGCCGCCCCTGGTCGCCCGCACGGCGAGCCCCCGCGGGAGCAGGTAGTTCCGCGCGTAGCCGTCGGCCACCTCGACGATGTCGCCGGGGTGTCCGAGCTTGTCGACCGACCGCTGGAGGATGACCTTCATCGGGTCGAGTAGGGTAGCAGCGCCATCTCGCGCGCGTTCTTGATCGCCGCCGCGACGTCGCGCTGGTGCTGGGCGCAGTTGCCGGTCACCCGGCGGGCGCGGATCTTCCCGCGTTCCGAGATGAACTTGCGCAGGGTCGCCACGTCCTTGTAGTCGACGTACTCGACCTTGTCCTTGCAGAAGATGCAGACCTTCCGCTTGGCCTTCTTCTGCCAGCCCTTCTCGTCCTTCTCCTTCTTCGGGGTCCGCTTCTTGGTCTTAGTCGGCATCCAGCGGTGTCTCCTCCTCCGTCGATGCGGCGCCAACCGTGGCCGGGGCCGACCAGTCGCCCGAGCGCCCCTGGCGCTCGACCTTGGCGGTCGCCCACCGCAGGCTGGGCCCGACCTCGTCGGCCTCGATCTCGACGACCGTGCGCTTGTCACCCTCCTGGGTCTCCCAGGAGCGCATCTGGAGCCGGCCGGCGACGATGACCCGCGTCCCGCGCGTCAGCGACTCGGCGATGTTCTCCGCCAGCGTCCGCCACGCGTTGACCGTGAAGTAGGAGGTGTCCCCGTCCTTCCAGGTGCCGGCCTCGTCCCGGTAGCGGCGGTTCACCGCGACGCGGAACTTGACCACGGCCGCGCCGTTCGGCGTGTACCGCAGCTCGGGGTCGTCCGTCAGGTTCCCGACGATGATGATCTGGTTGTCGCTCGCCACGTCCATCACCTTCCGTTCGTGCGCCGCTCCCCGGACGGTGGCGACCATCCCGGGAGGGGGAAGGCTCCTAGGCCGCCGCTCCCCTCACGACGACCTTGAACCGCAGCACCTCGTCCGCGAGGTGCAGCGTGCGCTCGAGCTCCGCGATCACCGAGGGCTCCGCCGTGAACTCCGCGACGACGTAGTAGCCCTCCTGCTGCTTGGCGATCGGGTACGCGAGCCGCTTGCGCCCCCACCGATCGAGCCTCTGGACGGTCCCACCGCCCTCGGCGACGATCCTGGTGATGCGCTCGACCGCCTGCCCGATGACCGACTCCTCGGCCTCGGCGGGCAGGATGAGCATGACCTCGTACCGCCTCAGTTCCCCACCTCCTCTGGTCTGGACGGCCCCCCACGAGGGGGAGCAGGATGCTGGGTAGGCCTCCAGAGTGTACCGGGACTCCCACGCGCCGACCCTAGCACCCCCCACCGACACGGGCTCCACCCCCATCTCCCGCGCCGGAGCGGGGTAGACTCGCTGGACATCCGGCCGTGCACTCGGGAAGGAGGCGCGAGCGATGATCACGGTCCACGACCTGCGCGCGTGGAAGGCGGAGGGCAAGCGCTTCGCGATGCTCACCGCGTACGACTACCCGACGGCGCGCATCCTCGACGAGGCGGGGATCCCCGTCCTGCTCGTCGGCGACTCCCTCGCGCAGAACGTCCTCGGCTACGAGACGACGCTGCCCGTCACGATGGAGGAGATGCTCCACCACACGCGCGCCGTCGCTCGAGGCGCGCGAACCGCGATGGTGGTGGCCGACATGCCCTTCCTCTCCTACCAGATCTCGGTCGAGGAGGGGATCCGCAACGCCGGGCGCTTCGTGAAGGAGGCCGGCGCCCACGGCGTGAAGATCGAGGGCCCCCAGCTCGAGCTCACCGGCCGGCTCGTCGAGCTCGGCATCCCGGTGATGGGGCACATCGGGCTCACCCCCCAGTCGGTGCACGGGCTCGGGGGGTACCGGGTGCAGGGCCGCGGCGAGGAGGCCGCGCGGCGCCTCCTCGACCAGGCGCTCGCGATCGAGAAGGCCGGGGCGTTCTCGATCGTGCTCGAGGCGATCCCGGCGGAGCTCGCCCGCGAGATCACCGCCCGGGTGCAGGTCCCGACGATCGGCATCGGGGCCGGTCCGCACTGCGACGCCCAGGTCCTCGTGCTCACCGACCTCCTCGGCCTGTCCGAGCGCGTCCCGAAGCTCGCGAAGGCCTACGCGGACCTGCGGGGGACGATCGCGACCGCGGCCCGGACCTTCGCGGAGGAGGTCGCGGCGGGCACCTTCCCGGACGAGGCCCACAAGTACCACTGAACGAGCGCGCCCGTGGGTCGCCGCGCCGCCGGGGGACTCGGCTCGGGGCTCAACCCCGGCCGAGAGTTGCCGATGGGTTGGAAGCACGGCACAAGCTGCGGGCGGCGCGTCACGACCGTCGTCCGCGTTCCCCGGCGAGCGGTCGGAACGGCCCGCCGGGAAGGTGAGGACGGGGCCGCCTCCCCCTCGGCGGCCCCGCTTCACGTCCCGCGCCGGAGGAGGATGCGAGAATCCGGCCGGTGAGCGCGCGACGCGGGATCGGGCTCGGCACGGTGCTCGCGTGCCTCGCCCTCACGCTCGGGATCGGCCTCGCGATCAAGGCGCCGTGCGCGAGCGGGGACTGGTCCGACGGCCGGCAGTACCGGCGCCTGTGCTACTCCGACATCGTGCCGCTGCTCGGGACCGAGCAGCTCGCCGGCGGCCGGCTGCCCTACCTCGACCGCTGCGCCCCGAGCGAGGCCAACTGCGACGAGTACCCCGTGCTGTCGATGTACGCGATGCGGCTCGCCGCCTGGATGTCCGAGGGCGTGACCGGCTTCTTCGCGGCCAACGCGCTGCTGCTTGCGTTCGCCGCCGTCGTCACGGCCCTCTGCCTGTACCTGCTCGTCGGCCCCCGGGCCCTGTTCCTCGCGCTCGCGCCGACGCTCGCGATCTACGCGTTCATGAACTGGGACCTGATCGCGGTCGCGCTCGCCGCCGCGGCCACGCTCGCGTTCGCCCGACGACGGAACGTCGCGGCCGGCGTGCTGCTCGGCCTCGGCGCAGCGGCGAAGGCCTACCCGGCCCTCCTCGTCGTGCCGTTCGTCGCCGAGCGCCTCCGCGAGCGGGATCCGGACGGCGGGATCCACCTCGCCTGGGCGGCGGGGGGGACCTGGGTCGCCGTGAACCTGCCGTTCGCGCTCGCCGCGCCGTCCTCGTGGTGGGAGTTCTTCCGCTTCAACGCCGAGCGCCCGGCGGACTGGGACAGCCTCTGGTTCATCGCCTGCCACCGGATCACCGGCGAGCTGTACTGCTCGCCGACGCGCCCGATCAACGCGGCGTCGCCGCTGCTGTTCCTCGGCTCGGCCGGGCTCGTGTGGTGGGTCAAGCGCCGGCGCGAGCCCGGCTTCTCGCGCGCGTCGCTCGGCTTCCCGATCCTGGTCCTGTTCCTGCTCTCGAACAAGGTCTACTCGCCCCAGTACGGCCTGTGGCTGCTGCCGTGGTTCGCGCTCGCGCTCCCCTCCCCGCCGGCGTTCGTGACCTTCTCCCTCGCCGACGCCGCCGTCTTCGTGACCCGGTTCTCGTGGTTCGGCAGGCTCGCCGGGCTCGGTGGGCTGCCGATCGACGCGTTCGAGCTCGCCGTGGTCCTCCGGGCCGCCGTGCTGCTCGCGTGCGTCGTGGCCTGGGTCCGCCGACCGCAGCCGGGCGTGACCGCCGAGCCCGCGGCCGAGCGTCGGATGGACGCCCTCGCGGAGCCGGCCGCGACGTGAGCGCCGGGACCGAGCCCATGCGCCTGCGCGCCTCGCTCCGCGCGGTCCTGCCGACCTTCCTCGCGGTGCGCGTCGGGCTGCTCGTGCTCGGCCTCCTCTCGGCGGGGCTGTTCCCCCCGCTGGGTGGGGTCTCGGTCCCGGGCTGGCCGGCCCCGCCGATGCCCGACCCGGGCTGGCACGCGACCTTCACGGTCTGGGAGCGCTTCGACGCCCTGTGGTTCCTCCGGATCGCCGAGCGCGGGTACGCCGCCGGCGACGGCAGCGCCGCCTTCTTCCCCCTGTACCCGATGTCGGTGCGCCTGCTCTCGACGCTGCTCGGCGGCCACCCGCTCGCCGCGGCGCTGCTCGTGTCGAACCTCGCCTTCCTGCTCGCGCTCGCCATCGTCCACGACCTCACGCGCGCGGAGCGCTCGGAGGCGGTCGCGCGGACCACGACCCTCCTGCTCTGCACCTTCCCCACGGCCTTCTTCTTCTTCGCCCCCTACAGCGAGCCGCTCTTCCTGCTCCTCGCGGCCCTCGCGCTGCGCGCCGCCCGGGGCGGACGGTGGGCGCTCGCCGGGGCGGCGGGCCTCGGCGCGGCGCTCACGCGCAACGTGGGGGTGATCGTGGCCGCGGCGCTCGCGGCCGAGGCCGTCC
>CAZXJB010000019.1:0-28420 GCA_964640965.1 uncultured Actinomycetes bacterium
CATCCGGCGAGGGTTGCGAGCTGCCACGGCAGCCGGGCGGACGCGCCGAGACCGAGGAGCACGCCGATGCCGGCCGAGATCGCCACCCGCGCTCCGGCCCGGGTGTGCTTCCTCGCCTCGCGTGCCGCCTCGGCGCCCACGGCCGGACGATACCGCCGAGGGGTTTGCCAGCGCGGGAGGCGCTCGGTAGATTGCGCCTGCCCGTGCACGCAGCCGAACGCGACGTCGTGATCATCGGGGGAGGCCACAACGGCCTCGCCTGCGCCGCGTACCTCGCCAAGGCCGGGCTCGACGTGCTCGTCCTGGAGCGTCGCGAGGTGCTTGGGGGCGCGGCCGCGACGGAGGAGCCCTGGCCCGGCTACCGGGTCTCGAGCGCGGCCTACGTGGTGTCGCTCATGCCGCCCGAGGTCGTCGCCGAGCTCGAGCTGAAGCGCTTCGGGTACGAGGTCTCGATCATCACCCCGGACTACTTCGTGCCCTTCCCGGACGGGACCTCGCTCACGCTGTGGGGGGACGTCGCGCGCGACACGGCGAACATCGCGAAGCTCTCCAAGGCCGACGCCGACGCATACGCGGAGTTCGACCGCTACTTCGACCGGATCGCGAGCCTCCTCAAGGACCTGCTCTTCGTCGTGCCGCCGAACCTGCGCCTCACCGACCTGCCCGCGTGGCTGCGCACCGCGGGCAAGGTCCGCTCCTGGAGCGGCCGGGACGTCGCGGAGCTCGTCCGTCTGTTCACGATGAGCGCCGCCGACTTCCTCGACGAGTGGTTCGAGGACGAGCGCGTGAAGGGCGCGCTCGCGACCCAGGCCATCATCGGGGCCTGGTGCGGGCCCATGACCCCGGGCTCGGCCTACGTGCTGATGCACCACTGGATCGGGGAGGTCGACGGGCACGCCGGCGCGTGGGGCTGGGTCAAGGGGGGCATGGGAGGGGTCTCGGCCGCGATCGCGCGGGCCGCCCAGGCGCACGGCGCCGAGGTCCGGACCGGTGTCGAGGTCCGGCGCGTGGCGATCAACAGCTCCGGCCGCGCGGTGGGGGTCGAGCTCGCGGACGGCTCGCTCGTGCGGGCGCGGCGGGTGGTCTCGAGCGCCCACCCGATCACCTCCTACCTCGGCCTCGTCGGCGAGGAGCGCCTGCCCGAGCAGGTGGTCCGCGACGTCAAGCGGTTCCGGACGCGCTCGGGCTCGGTGAAGCTGAACGTCGCCCTCGGGGAGCTCCCGACCTTCCCGAGCTGGGACCAGGACGGCGAGCTCCACCGCGGCCTCGTCGCGGTCTCCCCCTCGATCGAGTACCTCGAGCGAGCCTGGGACGACGCGAAGTACGGCCGCATGTCCGAGCGCCCCTACCTCGAGGTCGTCTTCCCCACGGCGCACGAGCCCGAGGGGCTCGCGCCCGAGGGCAAGCACCTCATGCTGGGGTTCAGCCAGTACGGCCCCTACGAGCTCCGCGAGGGCTCGTGGGACGAGGGCGGGCGCGAGGAGTACGCGCGGCGCGCGCTCGGGGCGCTGGCCGAGTTCTCGCCGAACCTGCTCGATGCGGTCGAGATGGTCGAGGTCCTTGCGCCGCGGGACCTCGAGGAGCGGTTCGGGCTGCTCGGGGGCAACATCATGCAGGGTGAGCTCACGCCGGACCAGATGTTCAGCCTCCGGCCCATCCCCGGCTACGGGGACTACCGGACGCCGGTCGCCGGGTACTACCTCTGTGGGGCGGGTACGCACCCGGGCGGCGGGGTCATGGCCGTGTGCGCGCGGAACGCCTCGAAGGTGATCCTCGCCGACCACCGCCGGGAGCGGATCGGCGAGCGCCTGCGGCTGCGGCGGTAGCCGGGGGCCGCCGTGGGCCGGTCGCTCCCCGCCGAGCGGCGCCGACGCATCCTCGAGCTGCTCGCCGAGCGCGGCGCCGTCCGCGTCGGGGAGCTCGTCGAGGCCCTCGGGGTCTCGGAGTTCACGATCCGTCGGGACCTGGCGGCCCTCGCCGCCCTCGGGGCCCTGGAGCGCTCGCACGGGGGCGCGGTGGCATCCGGCCCCCGCGTCCCGGCGATGGCGCCGGCCGAGCGGTCGGAGGCCAAGCGGGCGATCGGCCGCGCCGCCGCCGCCCTCGTCGGCCCGGGCGAGACCGTGTTCCTGAACGGAGGCTCGACGACCCTCGAGGTGCTCCGGCACCTCGCCGTCCCGGCCACGGTGATCACGAACAACGTCCTCGCGGCGCTCGAGCCCGCGCGGGAGCTGGAGGTCATCCTGCTCGGCGGGCACGTCCGGCCGGACCCGGCCGGCCGGACCGTGGTGGGCCCGTTCGCGACCGAGCTCCTGCGGCGCACCTTCGCGACGAGGGCCGTGCTCGGCGTGGGCGGCATCTCCTCCGAGGCCGGGGTGACCACGCCGATCGCCGCAGAGGCCGAGATCGCCGAGCGGATGATCGAGCACACGCGGGGGCCGGTCGTGGTCGTGGCCGATCGGTCGAAGCTCGGTCGGGTGACCGAGTTCGCCGTCTGCCCCCTCGAGCGGGTGGACGTGCTCGTGACGGACGCTGATCCGCCCCGCCCCGAGGCCCTCGCGCTCGAGCGGGCCCAGGTGGTCGTCACCTCGGGCCGGGTCGGCGGCGAGCGCGGCTGATCGGGTCCGTGTGACCGGACTCGCGTGATATCGCCCGGATGTGCTCGGACGTGGGGCGCGAACCGCCTGGATATGACCGATTGCTCCGACACAGGGTTGACAGGCCGTTCAGCGCCTCTACACTGGGGAAACCATGTGGAAGAAGGACGAGCGTTCGGCGGATCCGACCCTCGTACTTATCGTGTAGGCGCGGCCTGGGCCGGCTCGGCCCGGGACGCGCCCGATGCCCCTCGGACCCCGAGGGGCTTTTCGCACCCCGGCCCCATGGCCCGGCCCGCAGGGAAGGAGCGAACGATGCGATACGAGTTCGAGCGCGAGGGACGCGTGCTCGCGACGGTCCTGTGGGAGGGACCGGCGCAGGTGACCGTCGAGGTCGCCGACGCCGCCGACCGCCCGCAGTTCGACCGGTTCTTCGGGGAGGAGGTCGTCTACCTCGACGCCGGCCTGGACTTCGGGGGTGGGATGTCCGAGGGCGGCCTCACGACCCGTCGACGGGACTGGAGCGCGTGGGAGTTCGAGCGACAGGTGCGCAACCTGGCGCACAAGCTGGGCTGCACGGTTCGGCGCGTGGAGACCGGCCCCGTCGAGGGCCGCCCGGAGGAGGTGGGCGCTCGGTGAAGGTGACGGGCGCACAGGCGCTGTTCATGGCCCTCGAGGGCGAGGGCGTCGAGATCGCGTTCGGCATCCCCGGCGGGGCGATCCTGCCGGCCTACGACCCCCTGATCGACTCGAAGATCCGGCACGTGCTCTGCCGCCACGAGCAGGGCGCCGGTCACGCCGCCGAGGGGTACGCGTGGGCGACCGGCAAGGTCGGCGTGGCCATCGCGACCTCGGGGCCGGGCGGCTGCAACCTCGTGACGCCCATCGCCGACGCGAAGATGGACTCCGTCCCGATCGTGGCGATCACGGGGCAGGTCCCGACGCCCGTCGTCGGCAACGACGCCTTCCAGGAGGCCGACATCACCGGCATCACGATGCCGATCACCAAGCACAACTTCCTCGTCAAGGACGCGAACGAGCTCGCGGAGACGATCCGTGCCGCGTTCCACATCGCGCGCACCGGTCGCCCGGGCCCGGTGCTCGTCGACGTCCCCAAGGACGTGCAGCTCCAGGAGATCACCTGGCGCTGGCCGGAGGACGTGGACCTGCCGGGCTACAAGCCGACGACGAAGGGGAACCTGAGGCAGGTCCGTGAGGCCGTGAAGCTGATCCTCGCCTCGGAGCGGCCGGTGCTCTACGTCGGCGGCGGCGTGATCAAGGCGGACGCGTCGAAGGAGCTCTACCGGCTCGCCGTGGATGGGCGCCTGCCGGTGGTCACGACCCTGATGGCGCGCGGTGCGTTCCCGGACGACCACGAGCTCGCGCTCGGCATGCCCGGCATGCACGGGTGCTACGCGGCGGTGACCGCGATGCAGAGGGCGGACCTGCTGATCGCGCTCGGCGCGCGGTTCGACGATCGGGTGACCGGCCAGCTCGCAACCTTCGCCCCGCACGCGAAGGTCATCCACGTCGACATCGACCCGGCCGAGATCGGCAAGAACCGCGCGGCGGACGTGCCGATCGTCGGCGACGCGAAGGACGTCATCGCGAAGCTCCACGCCGAGCTGAAGCGGGGCCAGGAGGAGGCGGGCGGCGTCCCGGATCGCTCGGCGTGGCTCGCCACGCTCGAGCGGTGGAAGCGGGAGCACCCGCTCCGGTACGAGCAGCCCGCCGACGGCCCGATCAAGCCGCAGTTCGCGATCCAGCGCCTCTACGAGCACGCGAGGGACGCGATCGTGGTGTCGGGCGTCGGGCAGCACCAGATGTGGGCGAGTCAGTTCTGGCGCTTCTCCGAGCCCCGGACCTGGATCAACTCGGGCGGACTGGGCACGATGGGGTTCGCGGTGCCGGCGGCGCTCGGCGCGGCGGCCGGCCGCCCCGACCGTCGCGTCATCGCGATCGACGGGGACGGCTGCTTCCAGATGACCGCCCAGGAGCTCGCGACCTCGACGACGGAGAGGATCCCGTTCATCACCGCGATCATCAACAACGCGCACCTCGGGATGGTGCGGCAGTGGCAGGAGCTCTTCTACGAGGAGCGCTACTCGCAGGTGTACCTGTCCCATGAGGTCCCGGACTACGCGAAGCTCGCGGAGGCCTACGGGTGCGTGGGCCTGCGCGCCGAGCACCCCGAGGACGTCGACGCGGTGATCGAGAAGGCGCTGTCGGTGACCGACCGCAGCGTCGTGATCGACTTCCGGTGCGACCCGCGGGAGATGGTCTTCCCGATGGTGCCCGCCGGGGCGAGCAACGACGACATCATCCTCGGGCCCGAGCAGATCAAGCCCGTGAAGGACCCCGCGGAGGCTCCGGTGGCATGAACGGGGACGGCAACGGCAGGCGTCTGCACACGATCTCGGTCCTCGTCGAGGACAAGCCCGGCGTGCTCACGCGCGTGGCGGGGCTGTTCGCGGCCCGGGGCTTCAACATCGACTCGCTCGCGGTGGGTCCGACCGCGGAGCCCGGCCTGTCGCGCATGACGATCGTCGTGCAGGTCGACCGCAAGCCGCTGGAGCAGGTCACGAAGCAGCTGAACAAGCTCATCAACGTCATCAAGATCATCGAGCTCGAGGCGGGGGAGGCCGTCGAGCGGGAGCTCATGCTCGTGAAGGTCCGCGCCGAGGGCGAGGCCCGCGCGCGCGTGCTCGAGATCTGCGACGTGTTCCGCGTCCGGGTGCTCGACGTGACGCACCGGGCGCTGACGATCGAGGCGACGGGCTCGCCCGACAAGCTCGAGGCCCTGCTCGCGCTGCTCCGGGACTTCGGGATCGTGGAGCTCGCGCGGACCGGCCGGATCGCGCTCGCGCGCGGCGACGCCGGCATCAGGGACCGCGGCCGTCGGCTGCGGGTGGCGGGTGCGCCCGAGCCGGAGTGGACCGGCGGCGGCGTGTGAGAACGGGTCCGGCATGGACGAGAGACGGAGGAGAACGACGATGGCGACGATCTACCGTGAGGCCGACACCGACCGCTCGGCCCTCGAGGGACAGCGGATCGCGGTGCTCGGGTTCGGCAGCCAGGGGCACGCGCACGCCCTGAACCTGGGCGACTCCGGCTTCGACGTGCGGGTGGGGCTACGCGAGGGCTCGGCCTCCTGGGCCAAGGCCGAGGAGGCCGGCCTGCGCGTGCTGCCGACGGCCGAGGCCGTCGCCGAGTCCGACGTCGCGATGGTGCTCCTGCCGGACACCGCCCACGCCAAGGTCTACGCCGAGGACATCGCGCCGAACCTCAAGGCCGGGGACATGCTGATGTTCGCCCACGGGTTCTCGATCCACTTCGGGACGGTCGTGCCGCCCGAGGACGTGGACGTCACGATGATCGCCCCGAAGGGCCCGGGGCACCTCGTCCGACGCACCTACCAGGAGGGGATCGGCACCCCGGCGCTCGTCGCGGTGCAGCAGGACGCGACCGGGAAGGCGCTCGAGCGCGCCCTCGCCTACGGGGCGGGGATCGGCGCGGCGCGGGCCGGGATCATCCGCACGACGTTCCAGGAGGAGACCGAGACCGACCTGTTCGGCGAGCAGACGGTGCTCTGCGGCGGCATCTCGGCCCTCGTGGAGGCCGGGTTCGAGACCCTCGTCGAGGCCGGGTACCAGCCGGAGATCGCCTACTTCGAGTGCCTCCACGAGCTGAAGCTCATCGTGGACCTGGTCTACGAGGGCGGGCTGTCCTGGATGCGCTACTCGGTCTCGGACACGGCCGAGTGGGGCGACTACCTGAGCGGACCGCGCGTGGTCGACGCCGGCGTCCGCGAGCGCATGCGCGAGATCCTGGAGGAGATCCGCAGCGGCGCCTTCGCGAGGGAGTGGATCGGGGAGGCCGAGGCCGGCTTCCCCCACTTCCTCGCGCTGCGCCGCGAGGCGCGCGCCGCGCAGATCGAGCAGGTCGGCCGCGAGCTCCGGAGGATGATGCCGTGGCTGAGGTCGGAGGAGAAGGTGGTTCCCGATGCCTGATGACGTAGTCCGGATCTTCGACACCACGCTGCGCGACGGGGAGCAGGCCCCGGGCATCGCGCTCACGCGCTCGGAGAAGGTCGAGATCGCCGAGCAGCTCGCGCGCCTCGGGGTCGACATCCTCGAGGCGGGGTTCCCGATCTCGAGCGAGGGCGAGTTCGAGGCGGTGCGCGAGATCGCCTCGAGCGTCCGCGGCCCCGTCATCGCGGCCCTCGCGAGGGTCACGCCGGGGGACATCGAGCGGGCGGCCGAGGCCCTCCGCGGCGCCGAGCGCTGGCGCATCCACACGTTCATCTCGACGAGCGACATCCACATGACCGACATGCTCCGGATGAGCCACGCGCAGGTGCTCGACGCGATCCGCGAGGGCGTGAAGCTCGCCGTGAGCTACACGGACGACGTCGAGTTCAGCGCCCAGGACGCGACCCGGACCGAGCTCGAGTTCCTCCTCGAGTGCTTCAAGGTCGCGGTCGACGCCGGCGCGACGACGATCAACGTGCCGGACACGGTCGGCTACGCGATGCCGCACGAGTTCGGCGAGCTCGTCCGTCGGGTGCGGGAGGCGCTCCCCGAGCACGTGGTGGTCTCGACCCACTGCCACAACGACCTCGGGCTCGCGGTCGCGAACTCCCTCGCGGGCATCGTGAACGGGGCGCGGCAGGTCGAGGTCGCCGTGAACGGGATCGGTGAGCGCGCGGGCAACTGCTCGCTCGAGGAGATCGCGATGATCGTCCGCACGCGCGGGCAGGCCCTCGGCGTGCGCCACCGGCTGAACACCCGCGAGATCATCCGGACCTCGCGGCTGGTCTCCAGCCTCACCGGCTACACGGTCCAGCCGAACAAGGCGGTCGTGGGCTCGAGCGCCTTCGCCCACGAGAGCGGGATCCACCAGCACGGGGTGCTCAGCAACCGGGCGACCTACGAGATCATGGACCCGCTCGAGATCGGGCTCGAGGGGAACCGGATCGTGCTCGGCAAGCACTCCGGGCGCCACGCCTTCGCCGACGCGCTCGCCAAGCTCGGGATCGAGCTCGAGGGGGAGCGGCTGAACCGCGCGTTCGCCCGCTTCAAGGAGCTCGCGGACCGCAAGATCCAGCTCACCGAGCAGGACCTCGAGGCGATCGTCGGCGAGGAGCTCGGCGCCGCCGAGACCGACGCCTTCGTGCTCGAGTCCGTCGTCGTGGGCGGGGGCACGCACCTCGAGCCGCGCGCGACCGTGCACCTGCGTCGCGGCGACGAGGTGATCCAGGAGTCGGCGATGGGCGACGGGCTCATCGACGCCGCGATGGGCGCGATCCAGCGGGCCACCGGGGTCGAGGCGCGCCTGGTGACGTTCAACGTCTCGAGCGTGACGGGGGGCTCGGACGCGCTCGGCGACGTCGTGGTCCAGCTCGACGTCGAGGGCCGCCGGGTGACCGGGCGGGGGGTCGCGACCGACGTCGTGGAGGCGAGCGCCCGCGCCTACCTCGCCGCGATCAACCGGGCGCTCCAGGTCCAGGGCGGGCGCAGGGGGCAGGTGACGCCGTGACCGCGGAGGGGGCCGTACGCCGCCACCGGATCGGCGTCATCCCGGGCGACGGCACCGGGCCCGAGGTCATCCGGGAGGGCCTGAAGGTGCTCGAGGCCGTCCGCGCGCTCGAGGGGTTCGCGGTCGAGCTCGAGACCTTCGACCTCGGGGGTGAGCGGTACCTGCGCACGGGGGAGGTGCTCCCCGACGAGGATCTCGAGCGGCTGCGCGGGATGGACGCGATCTACCTCGGCGCCGTCGGCCATCCGCAGGTGAAGCCGGGGGTCCTCGAGCGCGACCTCCTGCTGCGCATCCGGTTCGAGCTCGACCAGTACGTGAACCTCCGCCCCGTGATCCGCTACCCGGGCGTGCGCACGCTGGTGCCGAGCCACACCGAGGACGACGTCAACTTCGTCGTGGTCCGGGAGAACTCCGAGGGCCTGTACACCGGCGCCGGTGGCTTCCATCGGCGCGGGACCCCGTACGAGGTCGCGGTGCAGGAGTCGATCAACACGCGGCACGGCGTCGAGCGGATCGTCCGGTACGCGTTCGAGCTCGCGCGCGGGCCGGAGCGCCGCGGCAGGCTCACGCTCGTGCACAAGACCAACGTGCTCACCTACGCGGGCGACCTGTACCAGCGGGTGGTCGACGAGCTCGCCGCCGAGTACCCGGAGGTGCGGACCGACTACGTGCACGTCGACGCGGCCTGCATCTACTTCCTCGAGCAGCCGAGCCGCTTCGACGTGATCGTGACCGACAACATGTTCGGCGACATCATCACGGACCTCGGCGCGATCATCCAGGGCGGCATGGGGATCGCCGCGGGCGGGAACATCAACCCGCAGGGCGTCTCGATGTTCGAGCCGATCGGGGGGACGGCCCCGGACCACGTCGGCAGGGGCACGATCAACCCGCTCGCCGCGATCGGCGCGCTCCAGATGCTCCTGCGCTCCCTCGGCGAGGCGGGCGCGGCCGCGCGCGTCGACGCGGGGATCCGGTTCGCGTGCTCGAAGATGCACTCGATGCGGGCGGGCGAGATGGGCTACTCGACCTCGGAGGTCGGGGACCTCGTGGTGGAGGGAGCGACGGCATGAGCGACGCGTCCGCGGACCGGAGGCAGGTCGAGCTCTACGACACCACGCTGCGCGACGGGGCCCAGCGCGCCGGCATCTCCTACTCGATCGAGGACCGCCTGCGCATCCTCCACAAGCTCGATCAGCTGGGGGTCCCCTACGTCGAGGGCGGGTGGCCGGGCGCGAACCCCCGCGACTCGGAGTTCTTCCGGCTGGCGACGAAGGAGACGCTGCGGCACGCGACGCTCACCGCGTTCGGGATGACGCGGAAGGTCGGGGAGCGGGCCGAGGACAGCGCGGTGCTGCGCGAGCTCCTGGAGGCGGGGACGGAGGTCGTGTGCATCGTCGGCAAGTCCTGGGACCTGCACGTCACGCAGGCGCTGCGGACGGATCTCGCCGAGGGGATCGCGATGATCCGAGACTCGATCGCGTTCCTGCGCCGGGAAGGACGGCGGGTCTTCTTCGACGCCGAGCACTTCTTCGACGGCTACCGCAGCGACCCCACGTTCGCGCTCGCGACGCTCGAGGCCGCCGCGGAGGCGGGCGCGGAGCGGCTGGTGCTCTGCGACACGAACGGCGGGACGCTCCCGCAGGACGTGGCGACGATCCTCGATGAGGTGGGGCCGCAGGTCTCGGTCCCGCTCGGGGTGCACGTGCACAACGACACCGGCTGCGCCGTCGCGAACTCGCTCGTCGCGGTCGAGCACGGCGCGTACCAGGTCCAGGGCACCATCAACGGCTACGGGGAGCGGACGGGCAACGCCGACCTCATCCCGATCGCGGCGAACCTGGCGCTGAAGATGGGGATCGAGTGCCTGCCGCCGGGCTCGCTCGAGCGCCTGACCGAGGTCGCCCACTACGTGGCCGAGGTCGCCAACCTCCCGCCGGACTCGCACCAGCCGTACGCGGGCCGTTACGCCTTCACGCACAAGGCGGGGCTGCACACGAGCGGCGTCTCGCGCTTCACCGAGGCCTACGAGCACGTGCCGCCCCAGGCCGTGGGCAACCGGCGTGGGGTCGCCGCCTCCGACCTCGGCGGGACGTCGACGCTCCGGATGAAGGCGGCCGAGCTCGGCATCGACCTGCCCGAGGAGGCGATCCCGCGCCTGGTGCGGGAGATCAAGGAGCGCGAGGCCCGCGGGTACACGTTCGAGGTGGCGGACGCCTCGCTCGAGCTGCTCATGCGCCGGGTGGACGGCTGGACCCAGCCGTTCTTCGAGATCGAGAGCTACCGGGTGCACGTGGAGGAGCGCGTCGGCGACGGGGAGCCGCCCCTCGCCGAGGCCACGGTGAAGGTGGTGACGAAGGGCACCCGCCACATCGAGAGCGCCGAGGGGCACGGCCCGGTGAGCGCGCTCGACAACGCGCTCCGCAAGGCCCTCACGAACGACTACCCCGAGCTCGAGCACCTCACCCTGGAGGACTTCCGGGTCCGCGTGCTCGACGAGACCCACGGGACCGGGGCGGTCGTGCGGGTGCTCATCGACACCTCGAACGGGCAGCGCGAGTGGACCACCGTCGGCGTCTCGGAGAACATCATCGAGGCCTCGTGGGAGGCGCTCGTCGACGGCTACCTCTACGGCCTGCTGCATCCGCGCGAGGCCGAGGCGTAGGCAGGACCGTATCCTGGCGGCCGTGGTCATCCGGATCCGCGAGGCCGAGCCGAAGGACGCCGAGGCGATCGCCCGGATCCACGTCCGATCCTGGCAGGCGGCCTACCGCGGTCAGCTCTCGGACGAGTACCTCGACGGCCTGCGCGTGGAGGACCGGCTGGAGCAGCACCGGATGGCGCTCGAGACCCCCGGCGCCCACCGCACCTGGGTCGCGGAGGAGGACGGGCGGGTGGTGGGGTTCGCGGTCACCGGGCCGAGCCAGGACGCCGACGCCGACGAGCGGACGGGGGAGCTGTACGCCGTGTACCTGGACCCCGAGCGGTTCGGCCGCGGCATCGGCAAGCGCCTGTGCGACCACGCCCTCGCCGACCTGCGCGAGCGGGGGTTCCGCACCGTCACCCTCTGGGTGCTCGAGACCAACGAGGGCGCTCGCCGCTTCTACGAGCGGGAGGGCTGGTCCCCGGACGGCCTGGCCACCCGCGAGCGCGTCGACTGCGAGATGCGGCCGACGCTCCGCTACCGGATCGAGCTGGCTGACGCCGGCTAGTCCTTGTGGTGGCCGTGGGCCTTGGCCCAGGGCGGCGGCCCGCCGTCGCCCTTGTGCTCCTTGTGCCACTGGCCCCAGACCCTGCCGTCGCCGGGCTGCGGCGCCGCCTGCTCGCCTCCGCCGGTCTGTCCACCGGTCTGTCCACCGGTCTGGTCGCCGCTCCCCGAGGAGGTCGAGCCGCCCGAGCCGGTGCTCGTCACGGTCGTCCCGAGGACGAGGGACGAGCCGCCTCCGGGCTGCGCGGGCTCCTCGAGGATGGGGAACAAGGCGCCGAGGATCCCGGCGAGCTGCGTGATGACGCGCGGCGGCAGCTCGAGCGCGATCCCCTCGAGCCTCGCGGTCACCTCCGCGTCGAGGCCGCTCACCGAGAACCCCGCGGCGATCGCCCGCTCGCGCCGGTCCATGAGGCTCTGGGCCTCGACCGTCGCGAGGACGTAGTTGCCCTCCCGCAGGGCGTCGATCATCGCATCGAGCGACGCGTAGGCACGGTCGAGCTCCGTCACGACCTCAGGCTCCTGGATGACGCCGGCGCCGCTCTCGGGCTGCGGCTCGGCGAGCGAGCCGCGCTCGGGCGCTCGGTTGGCCGTGACCGCGGTCACCAGGCCCCAGACGATCAACAGGCCGCCGATCACGATCGCCGCGGCCCGGTAGGCGCCGGCCCGGCTCGGGCTCCGCACCGGTCCGATCTGCTGCGTGTCGTCCATGGATCCCTCCGATGGTCCCTCGACCGTCGCGCCCGCCGGTGCCGCGATCGGCTCCGCGGAGAGCCGAGCGAGGAGCGCCGTCAGGGCGGACAGGCCGACCCCCTTGTCGAGATAGCCGTCGGCGCCGGGCGGGGGCGCGCCCCGGCCCGGAGCGACCCCGGTGGAGATGACGATGCGGACGTCCGGCGCCGCTCGGCGGAGCTGCTCCAGCGAGATGCCACGCGCGACGAGGTCCTCGTCCAGGACCACCGCATCGGGGTGGCCGACCCGAACGGCGTCCATCACCTGCTCCGGCTCGATCACGTCCCCGACGACCTCGTACCCCGCGTCCTCGAGGAACCGGCGGACGAGCGCGCGCTTCACGTACACGTTGCCTGCGATGAGAACCCTGATGCGGTTCCCGCCGACCATCTCCCCCTCCCCGAGGGCCCTGCGGGCCGCCCCTCCCGAACGACAGGCGGCGGAGGAGCTTCCTCCTCCGAGGCAGCATCCTGACACGAGCGGCGAGGGCGTGCCTACCGCCGAAAGGCGGGGGCGGCGAGGTTACCCGGAGAGCTCGGCGTCCCGACTGGCCAGGGCCCGGCGGGCCTCGAGCAGGTCGTCGATCCCCTCCGGCGGCATCGGGCGGGCGAAGTAGTAGCCCTGACCGAGGTCGCACCGCAACCGCAGGAGCTGCTCGAGCTGGTCGGCGCGCTCGATCCCCTCGGCCACCGGCCGCAGCTCCAGGTCCTCGGCGAGCTTGATGATCGTCGCCGTGAGGGCCGACTTGCGCTCGTCCATGTTGAACGCGTCGATGAAGGACTTGTCCACCTTGAGGATGTCGACCGGGAACTGCTGGATGTAGTTGAGCGAGGAGTACCCGGTCCCGAAGTCGTCCACCGCGAGCTGGACCCCGAGCTCCTTCAGCTCGCGCAGCCGCTGGAGCGAGAGATCCACGTCCTGCATCATGATGCTCTCGGTGATCTCCAGGACCAGGCTGTCCGGTGCGAGCCCGGAGCGCATGAGGGCGTCGGCCACGTCGGCGACGATCTCGGGGCGCTGCAGCTGGCGGGCGGAGAGGTTCACCGCGATGTGCAGCGGCGGGTCCATCGGGAAGCGTTCCTGGAGCGCCTTGCCCTGCCTGGTGGCCTCGAGCAACACCCAGGTGCCGATCTGCACGATGAGCCCCGTCTCCTCCGCGAGCGGGATGAACTCCAGGGGCGGGATCAGACCGCGCTGGGGGTGCTGCCAGCGCAGGAGCGCCTCGAACCCGCTGATCTCGCCCGTCGCGAGCTCGATCACCGGCTGGTAGTGCAGGATGAACTCGCCGTTGTCGAGCGCCCGCTGCAGGTCGGCCTTGAGCTCGAGGCGCTTCAGAGCGACGTCGTGCATGGCGGGCTCGAAGATCTGGTACCGGTTCTTGCCGGCCTCCTTCGCCATGTACATCGCGACGTCGGCGTTGCGGAGCAGCTCCTCGGCCCCGGCCGGTCCGCCCTCGTGATCGACCCCCGCCGTGGCGATCCCGATGCTCGCCCGGCAGAACACCTCCTTGCCCTCGAGGTGGAAGGGCGCGTCGAGCGCCTCCAGGATCCGAGCCGCCACGTCGGCCGCTCCGACCTCCTCGCCGCCGTCCTCGAGGAGGATCGCGAACTCGTCCCCGCCGAGGCGCGCGGCGGTGTCCGCCGCGCGCAGGCAGTTGCGGAGACGCTCGCCGACCTCGGCGAGCATGCGGTCACCGGCGGCATGCCCGAGGGAGTCGTTGATCGTCTTGAAGTCGTCGAGGTCCATGAACAGGACCGAGACGGGGTGCTCGTCGCGGAGCTGGCGCTCGAGCGCGTGCTCCACGCGGTCGCGGAACAGGGCCCGGTTCGCGAGGCCGGTGATGGGGTCGTGGAAGGCCTGGTGCGCGAGCTGCTCCTCGAAGGCCTTGCGCTCGGAGACGTCCCGGGTGTTGAGCACGATGCCTCGGACGTTCGGGTCGTGGAGCAGGTTCGTGCGGAGGGTCTCCACGTGGAGCCAGAAGCCCTCGCGGTGGCGGATGCGGAACTCCGTGACGGCGTGGGCGGCGCCGTCGCGGCTGGCGTCCATGAGGAACTGGAGGATGGCCGTCTTGTCCTCGGGGTGCACGAGCCCGGTGAGCTTGACGCCGTCGATCTCCTGGGGCCCGTACCCGAGCACCCGCTCGATCGAGGGGCTCACCCACTTCACCGAGGAGTCCGCGTCCACGACCATGACGACGTCGGAGGAGTTCTGGACGAGCGAGGAGAAGCGGGCCTCGCTCTGGCGCCGGACGAGGTCCTCGGTCAGGGCCGCGCTCTCGAGCGCGAGCGCGACCTGCGAGCAGAGGGCGTCGAGCCCGTCGCGGGTGGTCGGGGGGAGCTTCTCGGCCGACGCGATGATGAGCAGCCCGTTCAGGTCGCCGCGCAGGAACAGGGGGATCCCGATCGCGTGAGCCGTTTCCGTCGGCAGGTTCAGAGGCCCGCGTAGCGTCGTCGGGTCGAGGGCGTCGGTCGCACGCTTGGTGAGGAGGGCGGTGCGCGCCTCCTCGGACAGGGGCAGGTGCACGCGGCCCCCGACGAGATCCTCGGCATCCTCCGTGGCGGCCGCGACGGCGTAGTGGTCGGCCTCGTGCTCGTCGAGGCGCACGAGCAGCCGGCCGTGGGTCTCGGGCGCGAGCGTCTCGACCGCCTCCATCGCGGCCCGGTAGATGCCCTCGCGGTTGGTCGCCGTCACGAGCGACGCGCCGGCCCGCCGCAGCGCTCGCTCCCGCCCGAACGAGAGCTCCAGCTTGTGGACGAGGCCGGCCATCCGGATCACGACGAGGATGAAGAGCGCCGCCGTGGAGAGGGTGATGACCCACAGGTCGGTGGCGGCCTCGCGCAGGAGCTGGATCGCGCGGACGCCCTGCGGGATGAGGGCGCCGGCGCCGATCAGCAGGAGCCGGGCGCGGGTGATCCGGCTCTCGTGCTCGGGAGCGCGGTCGGACAGCCGGCGCATCGACGGGTGCAGGGCGGCGGCGCCCCACAGGAGGTAGAAGGCGCCCCAGCCCGCCTCCAGGTAGCCGGACTGGTCGTAGGTGATCCCCTGGACCGAGATGTAGCTGTACACGAAGTCCGTGAGGAACAGCGTGACGGCCGCGGCGGGGAGCAGGTAGAAGGCCAGGCCGCGTCGGCCTCCCCCGATGAGCAGGCGGACGACGACGCCGAGGAGCACGAGGTCCATCAGCGGGTAGGCCATCCCGACGACCTTCTGCAGGAGCGTCGAGCCCGTGTCGTGGGCGGTGGGGGCCATGAGGAAGACCCACGAGATGACACCGACGCCGATGGCGACGATCAGGGAGTCGATCAGGCCCTCCCGGTCGCGGCCGGGGCTGCGCGAATGGATGAGCCACAGGATCCCGCTGACCAGGGCCGGGTACACGAGCAGGTAGGCGACGTCGCCGACCGAGGGGAACGGCAGCTCGGCCCCGTTGAAGAACGTCGAGTAGTTGTAGGTGATGACGTCCCCGATCACGAAGAACGTCTGGCCCAGGGCGAACAGGTACCAGGGTCCCCGGGGGCTGGGTCGCCACATCCGCACGGCGACGAGCATCGCGATCGGGGAGGACAGGGCGATGGCGTTGAACACCGGGCCGGTCTTGAGCGCCGGCACGAACTCCCACGCCGCGAGCGCCGCCGACCCCGCGGTGAGGTAGAGGAGCCACGCGCGTCGCTTCATGGCTTGGGTATCGGACGGCCGCGGCGACGACCTTAGGGGAACGACGTGGGTCGCTCGGGGGATGCCTCCTGCGGCATCCGGGCGGGTCCGACGGGAGGGGGCCCGATCGGCAGGACCCCGGGACCCGGTGCCGCGACGGGACCCGGCGCCCCGGCGGGACGGGGCGCCCCGGCGGGGACGCCGTCCACGAGGCCGAGGGCGGTCGCCGGCTCGAGCATCTCGGGCGCCGCCTCGGGACGGGCCCCGACGAGGAGGCCGCGGCGCTCGATCTCGCGCATCCCGGGGAGGAACAGGAACGCGAGCGTGATGGCGCCGCCGAGCACCCCGGCCCCGACGAGCGTGGCCCGGGCGCCGATCGCCTCGGCGACGGGGCCGGTGAGCGCGTAGGAGAGCGGCACCAAGCCGATCGAGATGAACCAGTCGAAGCTCGAGACCCGTCCGAGCAGGCGGGCCGGCACGAGCCGCTGCTTGGTGGTGATCCACACGATGAGGCCGGCGCTCTCGAGCGCGTTGAACGCGAAGCAGAACGCCATCGCCTGCCAGGGCAGGCGGGCGATCCCGTACCCCGCGACCATGAGCGTCGAGGCCGTCCACACGAGGTACATGAACGTCATGTGCCGCCGGGGGGTCTCGCGGTTGCCCATGAGGATCGCGGCGGTCATCGCGCCGACGCCGCCCAGGGCCAGGATGGAGCCGAGGTCGCTCGCGGACCGGCGCATCTCCTCCTTGACGACGAACGGCAGCAACGAGTCCGCCGGGCCCCAGAAGACCAGGTACGCGAGGGTCGCCGCGAGGAACGTCCCCCACAGCCACGTCTGCGTGCGGACGTACCGGAAGCCCTCGCGGATCTCGTCGATCATCGACGAGGGGACCTCGGCGGGGACGTGGCGGGCCCGCGGCCGCATCGCCAGCAGACAGGCGACGGAGACGCCGAAGGTCAGTCCATCGACGAGGAAGGCCTCGCCGGCCCGGCCGCCGAAAGCCGCGATGAGCCACCCGCCGATCGCCGGCCCGGCCATCCGGTAGGCGGCCGGGCGGACGAACTGGTCGAGCGCGTTCGCCCGCGTGAGCTCGTCCTCGGGGACCAGGTCCGGCACGATCGCGTCGAAGGCCGGACCGAAGAACGCCGTGCCGGCGCCGTAGAAGGCAGCGATCACCATCATGTGCCAGATCTCGAGCCGGCCGGAGAGGGAGAGGACGCCGAGGGTGAGCACGGCGCCCATCCGGATGAGGTCGGCGGCGAGCATGACCTTGCGCCGTTCGAACCGGTCGCTGACGGCTCCGCCGACGAGCAGCAGGACGACCTGGGGCAGGGTCATCGCGAAGCCGACGACGGAGAAGGCGGTGGGCAGGTTCGAGAGGTCGTAGGCCTGCCACGCGAGGGCGATCGTCGTGATGCCGTCGCCGATGAGCGAGACGGTCATCCCGGTCCACAGGAGCCGGAACTCCCGGTGGCGCAGCGGGGTGAGCAGACGCAGCCGAGCGTCCATCACGGCTCCCTCATCGGCGCGATCGGCGCGACGGTGGACGCGCGCAGGAGCCGCTCGCGCGCCGCGGCCGCCGCGGCCGTGCTCGCGAGCTCGGGCCTGGCGGCGAGGGCCTGCTCGAGGTCGTCGAGGGCGATCGACAGGACGCCGCGTCGGTCGCCGAGCCGCTCGGCCGTCGCGATCGCCGCGTCGTAGGACGCGAGCGACGCCGAGGGGCGTCCCGCGCACAGGAGGACGAGCGCGAGGTCGAGCCGCACCGAGACGAGCTCCGGGTCGATCGCCAGCGCCGCCCGGAACGAGCGCTCGGCCTCGGCGAGGCGGCCGAGCTGGAACTCGCACCAGCCGCGCAGCTCCAGGGTCTCGGGGTCGGGGCTCGGGTCCGCCTTGGCGAGCGCGACGACCTCGGCGGCGAGCGCGTCCGCCTCGCCCGGCTTGCCCAGCCGCCGGCGCACGTTCGCGAGGCCCTCCTTCGCCCAGAGCGCGCAGGGGTCGAGCACGGTCGCCCGCTCGTAGGCGCGCGCGGCCTGCGCCAGGCGATCCGGACCCAGGTTCTCCAGGACCCATCCAAGCGCGATGTGGGTCGCGGCGGACCCGGGGTCCTCGGCGACGGCGGCCTCAGCGGTCGCGAGGGCGAGCGCGAGGTCCCCCGCATCCACCAGCGCCAACGCGCGGCGCGTCAGGTCCTCGGCGTCGTCCATCGCCTCAGCCGTGGGCGCGGCGGCCCTCGGCGAGGAGCTGGCGGTGCCGGTCGTGCTGGAGCTCGAAGCGATCGTTGATCTCGCCCAGCACCTCGCACAGGAGGTCGATCTCGTCGTCGCCGTTCGCGGCCGTGATCTGGATGCGGAAGCCCACCTCGTCCTTCGGGACGAGCGGGTAGGCGGCCATCGTCACGTAGATGCCGCGTTCGAACAGGTACCGCCCGACCGGGTCGATGTCCTCGTGGTTGGCGAGCGGGATCTCGATGAGCGGGTAGCCCGACCGGTTGGGCGTGTAGATGTCGAGCTCGTGCAGCCGGGCGAGCACCCGCTGCGTCTTCCGGTACATCTCGTAGCGGTACAGGTCCCCTCGCTTGTCGTTGACCTCGAGCCCGACGAGGGTCGTGGCGAGAGAGGCGATCGGGGAGGGTCCCGAGTACAGGTAGGGAGGCGCGGCGACCTTCAGCACGTCCTTCAGGCGCGTCGGGAGCGCGAGGAACGAGAGCAGCGAGGAGTAGGACTTCGAGAACCCGGCGACGAGCACGACGTTCTCGTAGGTCTCGCCCTGGTGGCGGACGACGCCGTTGCCCCGCTTGCCCCACTCGCAGAGCTCGTCGGGTGCGCGCTCGCCGATGACGCCGAAGCCGTGCGCGTCGTCGAGGTACAGGAGCGCTTCGTGCTCGCGCGCCAGCCGCGCGAACGCCCGCACGTCGGGCGCGTTCCCGGTCATCGAGTTCACCCCGTCGATCGCGATGACCCGCGGGGTCACCTTCGTGGAGCGGAGGAGCTCCTCGAGGTGCTCGTGGTCGTTGTGGCGGAACCGGAGCACCGTGGCGCCGTGCCCTCGGGCGATCATCGCCCCGTCGTAGATGGTCTTGTGCGCGCGGCCGTCCAGGAAGATCACGCCGCTGCCGGCGAGGACGGGGATCACGGACATGTGGATGTGGGTGATGGTCGGCAGGAGCAGGCTGTCCTCGGCGCCGAGGAGCGCGGTCAGCCGCTCCTCGATCTGCTCGTAGAGGACGGGGCTGCCGAGCAGTCGCGACCAGCTCGGGTGGGTGCCCCACCGGTCGAGGAAGGCGGGGACCGCCTCGATGATCTCCCGGTCGAGGTCGAAGCCGAGGTAGTTGCAGGAGGCGAAGTCGGCGAGCCAGTGGTCGCCGATGCGGATCTTGCGCCCGACCTGCTCGTCGATGACGGCGTCGAGCATCGGGTGCGTCGCCTTCAGACGCGCGAGGTCGGCCACGGTGGCCATCCAGCGCTCCAGCCAGCCGTCCGTCTCGCGGCGCAGCGGCTTCCCGAGGGGCGCGAGCACCTCGCGACCTGCCTCGGGAGGACGCGGTGCATCCATCGTGCGTCGACGCGGCCGGAGCGCCCCGTCGACGCGGTCGGGCGTCGACATGCCTATCGCATCGGCGCATCCGGGGGCGGGCTTGAGCCCGGGAGGCGGCTCGGCCTCGGCCGTCCGGGGAACCCCCGACGGGGACCGGGTGAGGGGCCGTGGTCCCGCCGGGCGAACGCGGAGGCCCGGTCAGGCGGTCGTCGGGAGCCAGCGCGGCCGAGCGACCTCGTAGGCCGAGATCGCCTCCTCGTGCCGCAGCGTGAGGCCGATGTCGTCGAGCCCCTCGAGCAGCCGCCGGCGGGTGAAGTCGTCGATCTCGAACGCGGCCCGGAGGTCGCCGGCCCGGACCTCGCGCGCCTCGAGGTCCACGGTCACCTCGAGGGCGGGATCGGCCGTGACCGCCTCCATGAGCGCCCGGACGGTCTCCGCGGGCAGTGCGACCGGCAGGAGCCCGACCTTCGTGCAGTTGGTCCGGAAGATATCGGCGAAGCTCGGGGCGACGATCGCGCGGAAGCCGTGGTCCTCGAGGGCCCAGACCGCGTGCTCCCGGCTCGAGCCGCACCCGAAGTTCGGGCCCGCGAGCAGGATCGTGGCGCCCTCAGCCTCGGGGCGGTTCAGCACGAAGTCCGGGTCCGTCCGCCAGGCGGCGAACAGGAACGGTCCGAAGCCGGTGCGCTCGATCCGCTTCAGGTGCTCGGCCGGGACGATCTGGTCGGTGTCGACGTCGGCGCGGTCCAGCACGACGGCACGGCCGGTGTGCACGCGGAACGGACGCATCAGAGGTCCTCCGGCGTGCAGAAGTGTCCGGCGAGGGCGGTCGCGGCCGCCACGACGGGGGAGACGAGGTGCGTCCGCCCACCCGCGCCCTGTCGCCCCTCGAAGTTCCGGTTGCTCGTCGAGGCGCTGCGCTCGCCCGGCGCGAGCCGGTCGGGGTTCATCCCGAGGCACATCGAGCAGCCGGCGTCGCGCCACTCGAAGCCCGCCTCGCGGAAGACGCGGTCGAGGCCCTCCTCCTCGGCCTGCCGCTTCACGAGCATCGAGCCGGGGACGACCATCGCGCGGATGCCGGGCGCCACGCGGCGGCCGCGGACGACCTCGGCCGCCTCGCGCAGGTCCCCGATCCGGGAGTTCGTGCACGAGCCGATGAAGACGGTGTCGGGCCGGATCTCGCGGATCGGGGTCCCTGGGGCGAGGCCCATGTACGCGAGGGCGCGCTCGGCGGCCTCGTCGCTCGGCTCGGGGACGACGTCGTCGATCGTGACCGACTGCGCCGGCGTCGTGCCCCACGTCACGTAGGGGCGGAGCTCGGCCGCGTCGATGCGCACCTCGCGGTCGAAGGTGGCGTCGGGATCCGTCGCGAGCGAGCGCCAGTCCTCCAGGGCCCGCTCCCAGTCCGCGCCCCTCGGGGCGTGCGGCCGTCCCTCGAGGTACGCGAACGTGACGTCGTCGGGGGCGATCATCCCCGCCCGGGCGCCGGCCTCGATCGACATGTTGCACACCGTCATGCGGCCCTCCATGGAGAGCGAGCGGATCGCCGACCCCCGGTACTCGAGGATGTGCCCGACGCCCCCCTGGGTCCCGATGCGGTGGATGATCCCGAGGATCACGTCCTTGGCGGTCACCCCGCGCGGCAGCGTCCCCTCGACCGTGATCGCCATCGTCCCCGGCCGGACCTGCGGGAGGGTCTGGGTCGCGAGCACGTGCTCGACCTCCGAGGTCCCGATCCCGAACGCGAGCGCCCCGAACGCCCCGTGCGTGGAGGTGTGCGAGTCCCCGCACACGATGAGCATGCCCGGCTGGGTGAGCCCCATCTGGGGCCCGATCACGTGGACGATGCCCTGCCCGATGTGGCCGGTGGGGAACAGGCGGATGCCGAACTCCTCGCAGTTGCGGCGCAGCGCGTCCATCTGCCGCTGCGAGATCTCCTCCACCGGACCAGGTCCCGTGGGGACGTTGTGGTCCATCGTCGCCAGGGTGAGGTCGGGGCGACGGACCTTCCGCCCCGACAGGCGCAGCCCGTCGAAGGCCTGGGGGCTCGTGACCTCGTGCACGAGGTGCAGGTCGACGTAGAGCAGGTCGGGCTCGCCGTCGGCCCGACGCACGACGTGTCGCTCCCAGACCTTCTCCGCGAGGGTCTCGCCGCTCACGGCACGCATGCTGGCACGACCGGGCCCCGGCTGTCCAGGGGGTGTTCCGTATCGTGGAACAGAAGTTCTATGATGCGGACGTGCGAGAGGTACGCAGCGGCGTCGGGGCGCTCGACCGCGCGTTCGCGGTGCTCGAGGCCGTCGAGGGCGGGGCGCGGTCGTTCTCCGAGGTCGTGGCGGCGACGGGGCTACCGCGCTCGACCGTGCACCGGCTGCTGCGCGCGCTCGCCGCCCACGGGTACGTCGCCCTCGAGGGCGGGTTCGGGTACCGCCTCGGCCCTCGGCTGCTCAGGATGGCCGCGACCGCGAGGCGCGAGGCGCCGCTGCGGGACCTCGCGCATCCCGCGCTCGAGCGCCTCGCCGCGGCCACCGGGGAGAGCGCCCAGCTGTACGTGCGCTCGGGGGCGACGCGGGTCTGCGTGGACGCCGTCGAGTCCGAGCGCGAGCTGCGCACGATCGTGCCGGTCGGCGCCGCGCTGCCGCTCTCCGCGGGCTCCGCCGCGAAGGTGTTCCTGGCCTTCGAGCCGGACCCGGTGCCGTACCTGCGCCGGGCCCGCGATCCCGAGCGCTTCGCGCGCGCGGTGGAGCTCGTGCGGACCCGGGGGTGGGCCGCGAGCGTGGGCGAGCGCGAGGCGGGGGTCGGCTCGGTGAGCGCGCCGGTCCGTGGGCCGGACGGACGGCTGGTCGCGGTCGTCTCGGTCTCGGGGCCGGCGGCGCGGATGGGGCGCGGGGGCGGACGTCGGTACGCGCCCCTGGTGCTCGAGGCCGCGGCCGAGATCGAGGCCGCGCTCGCCGCGGGCTAGGTCTCCTCGGGCGCCGCCTCCGTGGAGGGGTCGGTGGAGGGGAGCAACACGCGGAAGGAGGCACCGCCCCCGGGCCGGTCCTCGACCCACGCCCGGCCGCCGTGCAGCTCGGCGAAGCGCGCCACGAGGGACAGGCCGATCCCGCTGCCCGGGCCGCCCGCGGCGGGTCCCCGGCGGAAGGCCTCGAAGACGGCCTCCTTGAGGTCGTCCGGGATGCCGGGGCCCTCGTCCTCGACGACGAGCAGCGCGCCCTCCCCCTCCGGCCGCACGCGGAGCCAGATCCGCGTCCCCGGGGGCGTGTGGCGGGCGGCGTTCGAGAGCAGGTTCTCGAGCGTCCGCTCGACCTTGGCCCGGTCCACGTTCACGGTGCACCGGGTGAGGTCGAGCTCGACCCGCCGGTCCCCGAGGACCGTGGTGCGGCCGACGAGGTCGGTCGCGAGCTCGGCGAGGTCGACGGGGAACCGGCGCGGCTCGAGGATGCCGCGGTCCAGGCGATCCAGGTCGAGCAGGTCGGTGAGGAGCGCGTTCATGCCGCGGGTGCGCTCGGCGAGCGTCCGAAGCAGGTGCTTCCGCTCCTCCTCCGGGAGCTCGCGGTCCAGGCGCTCGAGCGTGCTCGCGGCGCCGAGGATCGCCGTGAGGGGCTCCTTCAGGTCGTGGGAGAGGGTGTGCAGGAGCGTGTTCTTCAGGCGGTCGAGGGCGACGAGCCGCTCCTCGGCCTGCTTGCGCTCGGTGATGTCGTACATGATGCCCTGCAGGAACAGGGGTCTGCCCCGCTCGTCGCGGACGACGGAGGCCTCGTCGAGGATCCAGACCCAGCGGCCGTCCTTGGCGCGCATCCGGTACTCGGCGCGGTAGGGCTTGCCGGTCCGCAGCGACTCCTCCTCGGCGGCCCGCGCCGCGGGGAGATCGTCCGGGTGCGTGAAGGTCCCCATCGGCGCGGGGTGCGCGAGCCACTCCTGCGGCGTGTAGCCGAGCACATGCTCGAGCCGCGGCGAGATGTAGAGCCAGTCGCCGTCCTCCCCGTACTCGCCGAGGTAGACGATCGCCGGAAGCTGCTCGACGAGCGCCCGGTACTTCGCCTCGCTCTCGGCGGTGGCCTCCGCCAGGCGCCGCTGCTCGGTGATGTCGAACATCACGCCCTGCCAGAAGCTCACCCCGCTCGCGGGGTCCTCCACGAGGACCGCCTCGTCGTGGAACCAGACGACGTGTCCGTCCTTCGCGATCATCCGGTACTCGGAGGAGAAGCGCGTCGCGTTCGCCGCGGGCTCGCGGTCCTGCCGGAGCACGCGGTCGCGGTCCTCCGGGTGGGTGACCGTGATCCACAGGGTCGGGTCGGCCTCCCACTCCTCGGGGCGGTAGCCGAGGATGCGCTCCGTCTGCGGGCTGATGTAGACGTCGCGGAAGCCGGTCGGGCTCGTCTCGTCCTCGACCTGCGTGTAGGTGATGGCGGGGATGCTCTCCACGAGCGCCCGGTACCGCACCTCGGTCTCGCGGAGCTCCTGGTAGCGCGAGCGCGCCGTCGTCCGCCCGTCGACGTCGGAGGCCCGGACGACGACGAGCGGCTCCTCCGCCTCGATCGTCTCCGCCCACAGGCGCACGACCCGGACCTCCCCCGCGGGGGTGGTGAAGCGGGCGTCGAAGCTCTCGAGGACGCCTCGCTCGCGCAGCTGCTCGAACGCCCGGTGCTCGCCGAAGGAGGCGAGGAGGCCGAGATCGGTGATCGTCCGGCCGTGGAGGTCGTCGGCGCCGCGCCCGAGGAGGTAGCAGAAGGCGTCGTTGGCCTCGAGCACCGCGCCGTCGGCGAGCCGGCAGACGAGCATGCCGAGCGTGCTCTCGTGGAACACGCGTTCGAGCAACCCCTCGCGGTGCGGGGCCGACGCCTCCAGGCGGGACTCCATCGCTTCACGCATCGGTCGGTCGGGGGAGGGGCTTTACGGCCGTTCGGTCCATCGCCGGTCGCGCCCCCGCTCAGGCCGCGCGGTTCTGGAGGATCCGGACGATCCGATCCTCCAGGTCCGAGGCCACCGGCTTGCTCATCCCCGCCGAGAGGATGGAGAACTCGCCCCAGGCGCCGACGCGCTCGAGGAAGACCCAGCCCGAGAGGGCGGAGACGCCCGAGAGCGTGCCCGTCTTCGCGCGCACCCGGACGGTGAGCAGGCGGTGCTCGAGCGTCCCCTGACCCCCGGTCGGCAGGGTCTCGAACAGCGCACGGCCCCACGGCTCGGCCTCGGCGGCGGCGAGGAGCCGGACGATGCCCTCGGCCGTCACCCGGTTCGCGTACGACAGGCCGGATGCGTCGTACGACAGCACGTCCACGCCGCGCCCTCGAGCCCATCCGGCGATCGCCGCCGCCGCCCGCGAGATGCTGCCGGGGGTTCCGGAGGCCGCGACCGCGAGCCGCTTGCCGAGCACCTCGGCGGCGAAGTTGTCCGAGGGACGGAGCATGCGCGCGAGCAGCCTCCGGAGCGGAGGGGAGGAGACGCTCGCGACGATCGTGAGCCCCGCCGGGGGGTCGCCGCTGCCCGGACGGCCTCGGACGACGACGCCGAGCCGCTCGAGGGCCCGCTGCAGCGCGGCGGCGGCGCGCGCCTCCGGATCCAGGACGTTGCGGCCGAGCCGGTCGACGTTCCCCTCGAAGGTCAGGGCGGTCGGCAGGGCCACCCACCGGTGGGCGTCCTCCTGCCACCCGGTCGCGCGCCAGTCGCGCCGGAAGTAGGTCGTGGCGCCGAGGATCCGGCCCCGCACGCGCCGGATCCCCGCACGGACGATGCCGTGCGCGAGCGCCCGGATCGTGCCCCGATCCACGCCCGGGTCGCCGCGGCCGAGGATCCACAGGTCGCCCTCGATCACCTCCCCGGGTGCACCGTCCGTCGCGACCAGGGTGCGGATCCGGAAGCGGGGGCCGAGGGCGTCGAGCACGGCCATCGCGAGCAGGAGCTTCTCGTTCGAGGCGGGGATGCGAGGCACCCCCGGCGCGATGCCGTACAGGGGCTCCCCCGCCTCGGCGACGGAGAGCGAGACGGCGCGTCCGTCGACGAGCGACGCGATCCGCTGCATCCAGGGGGCGGGGACGATCTCGAACGCGAGGGGCGCGCCGGTGCCCGACGCGTTCAGGACGTCCTGCGCCGACCAGCGGGCGCGGAGCCGGACGACGCCCACGTCCTCCCACCCGAAGCACGGGCGGGCGCTCGCCGAGGAGTCCGCGCCGAGCGCGAGCTCCTCGAACGTCGCCCAGGTGCCGCCGCTGCGGCGCTGGAGCTGGACGGTCTGCGCGGGCTTCGGGGGCTCCACCTGGACCGTCACCTCGACGCAGCGACCCGCCGTGAGCGAGGCGGCGAGGATCGTGCTCTCGACGTGGGCGCGGACCCGCACGCGGACCGGGTCGGAGGCGACCTCCGCGCACGCTCCGGTCGCGGGGGCGACGAGGAGGTAGGAGCCCGAGTACCGCTGCGCCGCCTCGAACGAGAAGGTGCCATCGGCAGCGGTCGTCCCCTCCTCGAGGATCGCGAAGGCGCCGGAGTCGGCCGGTCGCCACTCGAGCAGGAGCGCTCGCCCACGGGCGCAGGACGGGTCGGCGGTGAGCGAGCCGGCGATGGTGACGGGCTCGTCGAGCTCGACGACCGCCGCCGACGCCTGGGCCGTGAGCCGGTCGGTCTCGGCCGAGGCGGGCGCGGCGAGGCTCGCCCCCACGGCGAGCAGGGCGGCGAGCAGGGCGAGCAGGCGATGCGGGATCGGACGGCGCGTGCGGACGGTCGAACCCCCTCGGGCGAGGACGCGCGGCATCGTCCCACGTGGGGCGCGTCCGCTCAAGGAGCCCGGGTCATCGGACCACGGCAGCCGTGCGACGGTCGTCCGTCCAGCGGCTATCCGGGGGACGATCCCCCTCGGGCGGCCTGCTCCCGCGCGAGCGCCTCCCGGAGGGCCTCCTCGGCCTCCTTCTGCGGCGTGATGTCGAGGAGGAAGCCCTGCGAGTACAGGGGCATCCCGTCGTCATCGTGGACGACCACGGCCATGTCCCGGACCCAGACGACCCGTCCGTCCCTCGCGACCAGGCGGTAGACCTGGTCGTAGGGCTCGCCGGTCTCGACGTGACGCGCCTGCGCGGCCATCGCCCGCTCCCGATCCTCGGGGTGCAGGATCTTGACCCAGAGGTCCCGGTCCGCGTTCCAGTCCTCGGTCGAGTAGCCGAGCAGCCGCTCGGAGTACGGGCTCGTGTAGACGTTCGATGCGCGCTCGTCGAGCTGGTCGATGTACACCACCGCCGGCAGGGTCTCGACCAGGCTGCGGTACCGGCGCTCGGCGGCCTGGGCCTGCTCCTCGGCGAGCTTCTCGGCCGTGATGTCGAACATCACGCCCTGCCAGAAGGTCCCGCCGACGCTGGGGTCCTCGACGATCACGGCATCGTCCCGGAACCAGAGCAGGCGCCCGTCCTTCGCGTACATCCGGTACTCGGCGTGGAACGGCTGGCGCGTCACCTCGGCGGTCCGCTCCGCGGCGAGCACCTTGGCGCGGTCGGCGGGGTGCCGCAGCTTGCGCCACAGCTGGGGGTCGGCGATGAACTCCGACGGCGCGTAGCCCAGGATGCGCGTCACCTGCGGCGAGACGTAGGTCGTGCGCTGGCCCGCGGGGCTCGAGCGGTCGTGGATCTCCGTGTAGGTGATCGCGGGGATCTGCTCGACGAGCGTGCGGTAGTCGACGGTGCGCGGGGGCTCGGACCCCCTGGGTCCCTCGTCGATCGGTCCGTGTTCGGCGACGGCCACCTCGTCCTCCCGACAGCGAGGCTCGACGTCCACCTCATCCGAGGTGCTTCCGCCTGTCTGCATCGGACGATCGGTGTGCGGGCTTGACGGCGCGCCGCGGCCCGATCCGGATCAGGCTGACCTCAGGGCGGGGAGCACCTTCCGCCCGAACAGCTCGACCGCGTCGGCCGCCGTCGCGAGCGGCATCCCCGGGTAGTGGAGCCGCACCACGAGGTGCAGGTCCCGGTCGGCGCCGAACGCGTCGACGAGCGGACGCAGGGCCGCGTTCACCTCATCGGGCGTCCCGGCCGGGGTCCATCGACGGAGCTCCTCGTCGTCGGCGATCGGCTCGAGCGAGTCGTGCTCGGGGGTGTCGTGCCCCGCCTCCCACGCGGCGTACGCCCCGATCTGGTGCCGGACCCCGTCGCGGATCAGGGCCCAGGGGTCGCCCTCGGCCACGACGAAGGTGTTCTGGAGGAGGACGAGGCCGAGCGAGCGGGGCTCGCGCCCTGCCTCACGCGCCCCCTGGTCGACGAGCCGGACGTACCGGCGCACGTGCTCGAGCCCGACGTCGTCCGTGATGTAGCCGTCCGCGAGCCGGCCCGCCCGTCGGACGGCGGCCTCCGCGTAGCCCCCGAGGTAGATCGGCGGGCCGCCTTCGCGGGCCGGCGGCGGGGAGACCCGGACGCGCTCGTACCGGTACGAGCGGCCCTCGAAGGAGAACCGGCGACCGGTCCAGGCTCGGCGGCAGATCTCGACGGTCTCGACGGTGCGCCGGACGCGCTCGCGCCGCGGGACGCCGAACGTGCGGAACTCCTCGTCCCGCCAGCCCGCTCCGAGGCCGAGGATCAGCCGGCCCTCCGAGAGCTGGTCCACGACGGCCGCGTCCTCGGCCAGGCGGATCGGGTCGTGCAACGGCGCCAGGATCACCCCCGTGCCGAGCTCGACCCGCTCGGTCACGGCGGCGGCGGCCGCGAGGAACGGGAGGAGGGAGGGCAGGTACCCGTCGGAGGTGCCGTGGTGCTCGCTCACCCAGACCGAGTCGAAGCCCACCGTCTCGGCGAGGCGGACGAGCTCGAGCGTCTCCCGGTACTCCTGCGCGAAGGTCCTCGGCACCCCCGCCGGGACCTGTCCGGTGAACAGGCCGAGCCCGATCCGCACGCTCACGACGCACACGCTAGCCGGAGGGTGGCGCGCGCTCAACCGGCGTCGCATGATGGGTCCATGCGGATCCGGCTCGACCCGAGCGTGCGGACGCCGCCGTCCGCGCAGCTGCGCGACGCGATCGCCCGGAGGATCCGGTCGGGCGCCCTCGCGCCGGGGGAGCGCGTGCCGCCCGTCCGAGCGCTCGCCGCCGAGCTCGGCATCGCCCCGAACACGGTGGCGCGCGCGTATCGGGAGCTCGAGCACGCGGGGCTGCTCGAGGGCCGCGGGCGCCGCGGCACCTTCGTCGCGGAGCACGT
>CAZXJB010000020.1:0-548 GCA_964640965.1 uncultured Actinomycetes bacterium
CCCGCGCGGCGACGAGCTCGGCCCGGCGGCGGGCGGCCTGGGCCTCCTCCTCGCGCGCGCGGGCCGCGGCCTCGGCGGCGCGGGCCCGCTCGAGCTCCCGGCTCTCCTCCCCGGCGGCCTCGATCCTGGCCGTGAGCGCCCGGATCTGCTCGCGCGCGATGTCCAGGGCGGAGGTCGCGGCGTCGAGCTTGGCCGACAGGTCCGGCCGGGCCTCGAGCTCGCGCACGCGGGCGGCGAGCTCGCGGACGGTCTCCTCGAGCTCGGCGTTGCGGCGCTCGGCCTGCTCGACCCGGCCGCGGGCGGCGGCGAGATCGCGGCGCACGACCTCGGCCTCGCGCCGGGCGTTGGCGAGCTCCGCCTCCACGTCGGGGCGCTCCCGGAGCTCGGCGAGCTGCTTGGTGAGCTCGGCGACGCGCTCCTCAGCCCTCGCCGCCCGCTCCTGGAGGCCGTCCCGGAGCGCCTCCAGGCGCGAGATCTCGGCGTGCGCCCCCGCGAGCTCCTCCCGCGCACGGGCGGCCTCGGCCTCGACCGCGCGGCCGGCCTCGGCG
>CAZXJB010000020.1:663-22829 GCA_964640965.1 uncultured Actinomycetes bacterium
CGCAGGTCGCCGACGACCTCGGTGATGAGGCCGTCCGCCTCGCGGAGCTCCGCCTTCGCGCGCTCGATCTCCGCCGCGAGGTGCTCGGCCCGGGCGAGGGCCTCGTCCCGCTCGCGCTCCGCGCGGCGACGGGCCACGATCGCCGAGCGGAGCACGTCCTCGTCGAAGCCCGCCGGACGGCCCGCCGCGCGGGTGATCGAGCGCGCGAGCACGAGGCCGGACAGCAGCGCGCCGGCCCCGGTGAGCAGCGCGAGCAGGCGCCAGGGGTCGGTGGCCGCCGCGAGCGGCCGCGGGTCCCGGTCGAGCTCGACGACGACCGAGGTGCCCGGCGCGAGCGGCACCGGGATCAGGGTGCGCAGGTGCCCGGCGTCCACGTCGGTGAGGGGGGTGGCGCCGAGGGAGACGAGCCTCGGGCGCATCGAGCGGACCTGGTCCCCGACGAGGCTCACGTCGCTCGCGAACAGGATCGTGCCGTCCGGGGCCCAGAGCAGCACCGAGCGGACGGTGCCGTCGGCGAGCACGCCCTGCTCGATCACCTCGGTGAGGGCCTGGGCCCGCTCACCGCTGATCGGCGCCGCGGCGTCCGAGGGCACGAGCTCCGGGGCGAGGGTCCGGGCGACGAGCGCCACCCCCGAGGTGGTGGCCTCGCGCAGCATGCGCTCCTCGACGCTGCCCGCCTGCCCGAGGGCGAGCGCGGACGCGACGAACAGGAGCCCGGTCAGCGCGCCCCAGACGGCGCGCCGACGCGAGGCCCGGCCGAGCTCGCGGGGTCGGGTCCAGGTCCGCACGGTTCCTCCCGGTGGTTATCGGACGGGGAGCCGCCCGGCGTAAGCCCGACGTCGGTCCGGTTCGGCCCTCGGACCGAGGACCGGGTGCTCAGACGTCGGCCGGCCGCACCCGGATCTGGGTGAACCCCTCGCCGTCCCAGGCGAGGATCCGCTCGCGGAAGCCGCTCGGGCAGCAGTGCGGATCCTCGGGCCCGAAGACCGCCTCCCGGACCACGAGGCGCCCGCGCGAGACCTCGACCCTCGTGTCGCAGGCCTCGTGTCGCCACGCCTCGTCGGCGCCGTCCGCGGTCGAGACGACCACCCGCCAGCGGGCGCACGCCCCCGTGCCGCCGGTGTCCTCCCGCACGAGGAGGTCGGGGACGCCGTCGCCCGTGAGGTCCGCCTGCTCGAGCGCGATCCCGAGCACCCCCTCGCCCGGGCGGTCCGTGAACGCGAAGACGGCCCGCCAAGGGGGCGAGTCGGGGAAGCGGCGCCAGACCACGAGCCCGCTCTGGCGCGCGAACGGGTCCTCGCCCCGGTACCAGGCGAGGGCGATCTGGACGACGGCCCCCTCGGTCGTGCGCGCCTGGAGGACCCCGGCGCCCGGCGGGAGCAGCCACGCGTACCCCGCCCCCGCGATGTCCTCGGCGTCGACGCGCTCGGCGAGCACCGTCGGGGCGTCGCGGGGGAGCTGCAGGTCCGGGGTCGGGGTGGAGGTCGGCGTGGGCGTGGGCGCGGTCGGGCTGTGGCCGGGAGGGCTCGGGGAGGGGGACGCGGGGGAGCCGCCGGCGGTCGGCGTCGGCGAGCCCGTCGGAAGGACCACCTCGCGGCCACCGCAGGCGACGAGCGTGAGCGCCCCGAGGAGGAGGGCGAGCGGGGGGAGCGGAGCGCGGAGCACCCCGCCATCCTACGCGCCGACCCGACGACGCCCGCCCATCTGGGACGATAGGGGTCATGAGCGAGCTTGGCGCCACGCGGGAGGAGATCGCGACCCCGGCGGGACCGGTCGCGATCGCGCGCCTGGACCGCCTGCCGGCGCTCGGGGGCGGTGACCCCTCGCGCCTCCCGCACACCGTGAAGGTCCTGCTCGAGAACCTGCTCCGTCGCGCGGGGACCCGCGACGTCGCGGACGCGGACGTGCTCGCGCTCTCGCGCTGGCCCGAGCCCGCGCCCGGCGCGAGCCTCGCGTTCATGCCCTCCCGCGTGCTCATGCAGGACTTCACGGGGGTCCCGGCGGTGGTCGACCTCGCCGCGATGCGCAGCGCCGTGGCGCGGGCCGGCGGCGACCCCGCCCGGGTCGATCCGGTCATCCCGGTGGATCTCGTGATCGACCACTCCGTGCAGGTCGACCTGTTCCGCACCCCCGAGGCCTACGAGCGCAACATCGAGCTCGAGTACGAGCGGAACGCCGAGCGGTACGCGCTGCTGCGCTGGGCGCAGCAGGCCTTCGACGCCCTCCGCGTGGTGCCGCCCGGCGCCGGCATCTGCCACCAGGTGAACCTCGAGCACCTGGCCACGGTGGTGGCCGTGCGGGAGGGCGAGGCCTTCCCCGACACGCTCGTCGGGACCGACTCGCACACGACGATGATCAACGGGCTCGGCGTGCTCGGCTGGGGCGTGGGCGGCATCGAGGCCGAGGCGGCGATGCTCGGCCAGCCCCTGTTCCTGCCCTGGCCCGAGGTCGTCGGCGTCCGGGTGACGGGCGAGCTCCCGCCGGGCACGACGGCCACCGATCTCGTGCTCACGCTCACCCAGATGCTCCGGGCGCACGGGGTCGTGGGGCGCTTCGTCGAGTTCTTCGGGCCCGGCTGCTCGACGCTCGAGCTCGCCGACCGGGCGACGCTCAGCAACATGTGCCCGGAGTACGGGGCGACGGCGGCCCTGTGGCCGATCGACGAGGAGACCCTCCGCTACCTGCGGCTCACGGGGCGCGGGGACCGGGTCGAGCTCGTCGAGCGCTACGCGAAGGAGCAGGGGCTGTTCCGCACCGACGAGGACCCGGACCCGGTCTTCAGCGAGGTGCTCGAGCTCGACCTGTCGAGCATCGAGCCGAGCCTCGCGGGTCCGCGCCGCCCCCAGGACCGCGTGCCGCTGCCGCGGGTCTGGGCCTCCTTCGAGGAGGTCCACGGCGAGCGCGTGCGGGCCGAGCGCCCGGGCGAGATCCGGAACGGCACCGTCGTGATCGCCGCGATCACGAGCTGCACGAACACCTCGAACCCGTCGGTGATGCTCGCGGCCGGCCTGCTCGCCAAGCGCGCCGTCGAGCTCGGCCTGGCGTCCAAGCCGTGGGTGAAGACCTCGCTCGCGCCGGGCTCGCGCGTGGTCACGGACTACCTCGAGGCCGCCGGGCTCCTGCCGTACCTGGACAAGCTCGGGTTCTCGCTCGTCGGCTACGGGTGCACGACCTGCATCGGCAACTCGGGCCCGCTGCCCCCGGAGGTGGCCGAGCGGATCGAGGCCGAGGACCTCGCCGTCGTCGCGGTGCTGTCGGGGAACCGGAACTTCGAGGGGCGGATCCACCCGCTCGTGCGGGCCGCGTACCTCGCCTCGCCGCCGCTCGTCGTGGCGTACGCGCTCGCGGGGACCGCGCGGATCGACCTCGTGAGCGAGCCGGTCGGCACGGACGACGCGGGGCGCCCGGTGTACCTCCGGGACCTGTGGCCGAGCCCGGAGGAGGTGCGCCGGGTCATGGCCGAGGCCGTCTCGCCCGAGCAGTTCCGGCGGGAGTACGCGCGGATCTCCGAGGGGGACGACCGGTGGCGCTCCCTGCCGACGCCCTCGGGCCCCGTCTACGCCTGGGACCCGGAGTCGACCTACGTGCGGGAGCCCCCGTTCTTCGAGGATCTCGGGCCGGCCGAGCCCACGGACCTCCTCGGCGCACGCTGCCTGGTCATGGTGGGGGACTCGGTCACGACCGACCACATCTCGCCCGCGGGCTCGATCCGCCCGGACTCGCCCGCCGGGCGCCACCTCATCGAGCGCGGCGTCCCGCCGCGGGAGTTCAACTCCTACGGGTCCCGCCGCGGCAACCACGAGGTCATGGTGCGGGGGACCTTCGCGAACGTCCGGCTGCGGAACCTGCTCGCGCCGGGCACCGAGGGGCCGTGGACCGTGCACCTGCCGGAGGGCGAGCTCACGACCATCTACGAGGCCGCGATGCGCTACCGGGCGGAGGGCGTGCCGCTCCTCGTGATCGCCGGGAAGGAGTACGGCTCGGGCTCGAGCCGGGACTGGGCGGCCAAGGGCCCGGCCCTCCTCGGCGTGCGCGCGGTCCTCGCCGAGAGCTTCGAGCGGATCCACCGCTCGAACCTCGTCGGGATGGGCATCGTGCCGCTGCAGTTCCGCGCCGGCGACTCCGCCGCCGCCCTCGGGCTCACCGGCCGGGAGGTCTTCGACGTGCTAGGGCTCGCCGGCGGCATCACGCCCGGCCAGGAGGCGACGGTGCGGGCTCGGTCCGAGGACGGCCGCGAGATCGCCTTCCCGGTGACCGTGCGCGTCGACCAACCGGCCGAGGTCGAGCACCTGCGGGACGGCGGCATCCTGCGGATGGTGCTGCGCCAGCTCCTCGCCTCCTGAGGGCGGTCAGGCCCCCGCCGGCTCCCCGGCGGCGCCCGGGCGGCCGCCCCAGCGCTCGCTCCAGCGCGCCATCTCGGCGATGATCGGCGCGAGGTCGCGCCCGCGCAGGGTGAGCGCGTACTCGACCCGGGCCGGGATCTCCTGGTACTGGCGGCGGGTCACGATGCCCGCGCGCTCGAGCTCCTTCAGCCGCACGGACAGCACGCGGTCCGTGATGCCCGGCACCGCGTGGAGGATCTCGGTGTACCGGCGGGGCCCCTCGAGGAGCGCCCAGAGGATGAACCCCGTCCACTTGCGCCCGAGCAGCTCCAGCGCCGCCGTGGCCGGGCAGGTCCCCTCGCCGCTCGGCTTCTCGGCCCTCCGCATCGTCGTCCGCCCGTGCACCGAGCAAGCCTACCCCCCCGGGTGGGCTGCTCGCCTCATGTCGGTCACATCCGCAGATGATGTTACTATCGATCCGGAAGTAACGGCATCCGTGGAAGAGGAGCGAGGGAGGTGTGATGCGATGAGCGATGCGGCGGGTGCGGTCCTGCTCGCGGGCAGGGTCGTGGTGTCGCTGTTCTTCTTCTTCTCGGCGTCGTTCCACCTGTTCCAGGGGGCGCAGGCCGAGGGGTACGCGAAGTCGGTGGGCTTCCCGGCGCCGAAGCTCGCGGGATGGCCCTCGGGCCTGTACCTGCTCGCGGCGGCGACGTCGGTCTCGGTGGGGATCTGGCCGGACCTCGGGGCGCTGCTCATCGGGCTGTGGGTCATCCCGACGGCCCTGTGGTTCCACGCGTTCTGGAAGGTCGAGGACCAGATGCAGCGCATGAGCCAGATGCAGCTGTTCTGGCGGAACGTGACCTTCCTCGGGATGGCCATCGCGCTGTTCGCCGTCTTCGCGGGCCTCGGGGACGCGGTCCGGTTCACGGTCACGGGGCCGCTGTTCAGCTTCTAGGACGTGCCGAGGTCGTGCCGCTGGGGCCGTCCGCCGGGGCGGCCCCCGGCACGCGTCAGGCCCGGGGCTCCGACGGCGCGGCCCGCCAGTCGAAGGGGCTCGTGAACCGCACGAGCATCTCCATGTAGTTGGCCCGCGCGTAGGCCGCGGGGTCGGGCACGTTGATCTGCGCGAGGCTGCCCCTCGCCTGCTGGACCGAGTGGTACTCGTGCTCCTCGAGCCAGGCCCGCATGCCGTCGATCACCGCACGGACGTGCTCGGGGCCGTGGCGGAACAGCGCGCTCGCCATCATCGTGACGTCCGCGCCCGCGAGGAGCAGCTTCAGGGCGTCCTCGGCCGTGTGGCAGCCGGTCGTCGCCGCGAGCGAGGCCCGGACCCGCCCGTACAGGATCCCGATCCAGCGGAGCGGCAGCCGCAGCTCCTCCGAGGTGGACAGGCGGAGCGTGGGGTCGACCTGGAGGGTCTCGAGGTCGATGTCCGGCTGCATGAACCGGTTGAAGAGCACGAGCCCGTCGGCGCCGGCCTCGACCAGGCGCACCGCCATGTTGGCGACGGAGCTGAAGAAGGGCCCGATCTTCACGGCGAGCGGGATCCGCACCGCCCGGCGCACCTCCGCCACCAGGTCGAGGTAGCGCTGCTCGACCTCGGCGCCCGTCTCCCGCGGGTCGGCGGCGATGTAGTAGACGTTGAGCTCGAGGGCGTCGGCCCCCGCGTCCTCGATGAGCTTGGCGTACCGCACCCACCCGCCGGTGGAGACGCCGTTCAGGCTGCCGATCACGGGGATGTCGAGCTCGCGCTTGGAGGCCTCCAGGTGCCGGAGGTACTCGTCCGGGCCGACGTTGTACTCCTCGAGCTCCGGGAGGTAGGTCGCGGCCTCGGCGAAGCTCTCCGCGCCCTGCTCGAGGACCCGCTGGAGCTGGATCTCCTCGTGCTCGATCTGCTCCTCGAACAGCGACTGGAACACCACGGCGGCCGCGCCCGCGTCCCGCAGGCGCTTCAGGTTGTCGCTGCGCGAGGAGATCGTCGAGGCCGAGGGCACGACGGGGTTCGCGAGCTCGAGCCCCAGGTAGCGGGTGCGAAGGTCCACGCCCATGCTCAGCCCTCCTCCCCCTCGTCCGCGGCCTCGGCCCGACCCGCCGGCACGAACGTGCCGGGCAGGCGTCGGACCACCGCCGCCAGTTGCTCGTAGAGGCGCCAGCGCTCCTCGGCGTCGGCCTGGGCGAGCGCCTGGAGCCGCTCGAACTCCGCCGGCCGAGCACGAGCGAGCATCGCGAAGCGCGCCTCCTTGCTCTGGAACTCGCGCAGCGGCAGGGTCGGCGCCTTGCTGTCGAGCTGCCAGGGGCGCCCGCCCTCGATCGCCTTGCGGGGATCGTAGCGGTACAGCGGCCAGAAGCCCGAGAGCACCGCCTCCCGCTGGTGGCTCATGGAGGTCGACATGTCGATGCCGTGCGCGATGCAGGTGCTGTACGCGATGAGGAGCGACGGGCCGTGCCAGGACTCGGCCTCGGCGAACGCCTTGATCGTCTGCGCGTTGTCGGCGCCGAGCGCGACCTGGGCGACGTAGACGTTGCCGTAGTCCGAGGCGAAGAGCCCGAGGTCCTTGCGGCCGATCGGCTTGCCGGCGGCGGCGAACTTCGCGACGGCCCCGCGCGGCGTCGCCTTCGAGGCCTGGCCGCCGGTGTTCGAGTAGACCTGGGTGTCGAGCACGAGGAGGTTCACGTCCCGGCCCGTCGAGAGCACGTGGTCGAGCCCGGCGAACCCGATGTCGTAGGCCCAGCCGTCCCCACCGACGATCCAGACGCTCTTGCGCACGAGCGCGTCGGCGATCTGCGCGAGGTTGCGGGCCTCCTCCTCCGGGATGCCCTCGAGGCGCCGCCGGAGCTCGGCCACGCGCTCGCGCTGCGCGGCGATGCCGGCCTCGTCGTCCATCTCGGCCTCGAGGATCGCCGTGGTGAGGTCGTCGCCGATCCGGGGCGCGAGCCGCCGCAGCAGGTCCCGGGCGTGCTCGGCGAGGTGGTCGAGGGCGAGGCGGATGCCGAGCCCGAACTCGGCGTTGTCCTCGAACAGCGAGTTCGACCACGCCGGACCGCGCCCGTCGGGGCCCGTGGTCCACGGCGTCGTCGGCAGGTTCCCGCCGTAGATCGAGGAGCACCCCGTCGCGTTCGCGATCAGGATCCGATCCCCGTACATCTGCGTCAGGAGCTTCAGGTACGGCGTCTCGCCGCAGCCCTCGCACGCGCCGGAGAACTCGAAGAGCGGCTCGAGCATCTGCGAGCCCTTGATCGAGGCGACCTTGACCTGGCGGCGGTCGACGGGCGGGATCTTCAGGAAGAACTCGAAGTTCGCCCGCTCGACCTCCAGGTGCTCGAGCTTCGGCTCCATGTTGATCGACTTGTGCTTGGCGACCTCCTTGCTCCTGGCGGGGCAGGTGTCGACGCACACGCCGCACCCGGTGCAGTCATCGGGCGCCACCTGGATCGTCATCCACATCCCCGGGTGCTCGCGGTCCTTCCACTCCTTGTGCTTGAAGGTCGAGGGGGCGCCGGCCGCGGCCTCGGGCTCGTAGACCTTCATGCGGATCGCGGCGTGCGGGCAGACGAGCGCGCACTTCGCGCAGTCGATGCAGATCTCCGGGTCCCAGATCGGGATCTCGAGCGCGATCGAACGCTTCTCGTACCTCGCCGTCCCCGTGGGGAAGGTCCCGTCCACCGGCAGCGCGGACACCGGCAGGAGGTCGCCCTGCCCGGCGATGATCATGGCGGTCACACGCTTCACGAAGTCGGGCGCGTCCTCGGGGATCGGGGGGAGGCGGCGGATGCGGGAGGTCGCCTCGGTCGGGATCCGGACCTCGTGCAGGCCCTCGAGCGCCCGGTCCACCGCCGCGAAGTTCTGTTCCAGGACCGCCCGGCCCCGCTTCCCGTAGGTCTTCTCGATCGCGGCTTTGATCGCGGTGATCGCCGCCTCGCGGTCCATGACGCCGGAGAGCGCGAAGAAGCACGTCTGGAGCACGGTGTTCACGCGCCGGCCGAGCCCCACCTCGTTCGCGATCCTCTGCGCGTCGACCACGTAGAGGCGCAGGCGCCTGTCGATGATCTGCCGTTGGACCTCGAGCGGCAGGTGGTCCCAGACCTCGTCGGGGCCGTAGGGGCTGTTCAGCAGGACGGTCGCGCCGGGCTCGGCGGCGGCGAGCACGTCCTTGCGCTCGAGGAAGTTGAACTGGTGGCAGGCGATGAAGCTCGCGCTGCGGACGAGGTAGGAGGAGCTGATCGGCCGCGGCCCGAACCGGAGGTGCGAGACCGTCATCGAGCCGGACTTCTTCGAATCGTAGACGAAGTAGCCCTGGGCGTGGAGATCGGTGTCCTCGCCGATGATCTTCACGGAGCTCTTGTTCGCGCTGACCGTGCCGTCGGCGCCGAGCCCGTAGAAGAGCGCGCGCACCTCGTCGGGGCGCTCGGTCGAGAAGCTCCGATCGACCGGCAGGGACGTGTGCGTGACGTCGTCGACGATCCCCACGGTGAAGTGGTTCTTCGGCTCGGGCTTCGCGAGCTCGTCGAACACGGCCTTGACCATGGGGGGGTCGAAGTCCTTCGAGGCGAGACCGTACCGGCCGCCGATCAGCCTCGGCATGCGCGTGAGGCGGCCCGAGAGCAGGCCCTCGGTGAGCGCCGTCGCGACGTCCTGGTAGAGCGGCTCGCCGGGCGCCCCCGGCTCCTTGGTCCGGTCGAGCACGGCGATCGCCTGCACCGTCGGCGGCAGGGCCTCGAGGAAGGCCTCGGCCGAGAACGGGCGGAACAGCCGGACGTTCACGACGCCGACCTTCTCGCCGCGCGGGACGAGGGTCTGCGTCGTGTCGAGGACGGCGCCGGTGCCCGAGCCCATGAGCACGATCACCCGCTCCGCGTCCGGCGCCCCGGCGTAGTCGAAGAGGTGGTAGCGACGTCCGGTGAGCTCGGCGAGACGGTCCATCGTCCGCTGCACGATCCCCGGGGTCGCGAGGTAGAAGGGGTTCGCCGCCTCCCGCGCCTGGAAGAAGACGTCGGGGTCCTGCGCCGTGCCGCGCAGGACCGGCCGGTCGGGCGTCAGCGCGCGCTCGCGGTGCGCGCGGACGAGCTCGTCGGAGACCATGGCCCGGAGGATCTCGTCGTCCACGGCCTCGATGACGTTCACCTCGTGGGAGGTGCGGAACCCGTCGAAGAAATGGAGGAACGGCACCCGGGCCTCGAGCGTGGCGGCGTGGGCCACGAGCGCGAGGTCCTGCGCCGCCTGCACGTCGGAGGAGCAGAGCATGGCCCACCCGGTCATGCGGGCGGCCATCACGTCGCTGTGGTCCCCGAAGATCGACAGGGCGTGCGTCGCGATGGTGCGCGCCGCGACGTGGAAGACCGTCGGCGTGAGCTCGCCGGCGATCTTGAACATGTTGGGGATCATGAGCAGCAGGCCCTGGGAGGCCGTGAAGGTCGTGCACAGCGCGCCCGCCTGCAGCGCGCCGTGCAGGGCTCCCGCCGCGCCGGCCTCGCTCTGCATCTCGATGACGTCGGGGACCGCGCCCCAGAGGTTCGTCCTCCCCGCGGCCGACCAGGCGTCCGCGAGCTCGCCCATCGGCGAGGACGGCGTGATCGGGTAGATCGCGATGACCTCGGAGAGCTTGTGCGCGATGCGGGCCGCCGCCTCGTTGCCGTCGACCGCGGTCCGGGTCCTGGGTCCGGTCATCATCTCCGCTCCCATGCCTTGAGGGGCGGGGCCTTCCTGCCCCGCCCCTCATCTTCTCGCTTCCGCGGCCCTCCGGGGGCACGCCCCGCGGCCGTGTCCGCCCGGCCCGTTCGACCCTACTTCAGGACCGGGAGCCGCCGCACGAGCCCGAGGCGCTCCCAGCGGTCCTGGAGCCCCAGGAACCGCCCGGCCCCGATCTGGACGAGCCCGATGAGCACCAGGATGTAGACGATGTGCTCGTCGACCACCGGGTTGTAGGCGGGCGGCAAGGCGGTCGCGACGGAGAAGATCGCGAGCCAGATCGCGCCGCCGACGGCGGCGAGACGCGTCGCCACGCCGAGCATCAGGGCGGTGCCGATGAGCAGCATGGAGAGCATGTAGACCCAGTCGACCCACGCGGCGCCGGCCAGCCCGTGGAAGAAGCCCGCCAGGGGGCCCTTCACCGCGTAGCGGAGCACGCCCTCGGTGGGCGAGCCGCCGTTCAGCCATGCCTGGCCCTTGGCGAACACGTCGATCGTGCCGTCCTCGGCCCGCCCGGTCGCGAAGCCGAGCGCGAACGCCTTGTCCAGGAACGCCCACAGGAAGATGAAGCCCAGGGCGATCCGCGTGAGACCGAACGCGACCGCGCCCCTCGGCCGCTCGGTCGGACGCGCGATCTCGGTCTCGGTCCGGACCGCGGGCCGCTCGATCGTGGTGGTGGCCATCGCGTTCCTCCTTTCCCCCACCGGGACCTCTCCGGTCCCGTCGAGGTCATGGTGCAGGTGCGAGGAGACCGCGCCACCGGTCTTCCGACCTGCGGGGTCCGAGGACCGTCCCGGTCTCCGTGGGGACCTCGGGCCCACCGGCCTCGGGACCTTCGGCCCGGGGGTGCCGCGGGGGCCGACCGCCACCGGGCTCCGGCGGGGCTACGGCTGCGCGCCCGGCGTCGTGGTGTGACGGGCGAGGTACGCGGCGGCCTCGGCCCGGCGGGCGACCTCGAGCTTGGACAGGATGCTCGAGACGTAGTTCTTGACCGTCTTCTCGGCGAGGTTCAGCTCCTCGCCGATCTCGCGGTTGGTCTTCCCGTCGGCCACGAGGGCGAGGATCCGCTCCTCCTGGGGGGAGAGGCGGGCGAGCTTCTCGTCCTTCAGCAGGTGCTTGCCCTTGCGGAGGCGCTCGAGGACGGCGTTCGTCACGGCGGGGTCCAGCAGGCTCTCGCCCTTGCCCACCGTGCGGATCGCCCGGACGAGCTCCCCGCCCCGGACCTGCTTGAGGACGTACCCGGAGGCGCCCGCCATGATCGAGGCGAACAGGGCCTCGTCGTCGGCGAAGGACGTCAGCATGATGACGGCGGTCTTCGGGTGCTTGGCCCGGATCTCACGCGTGGCCTCGATCCCGCTGCCGTCGGCGAGCCGCACGTCCATGACGACGACGTCGGGGCGGGTGCGGTCGGCCTCGTCGATCGCCTCCCGGACCGAGCTCGCCTCCCCGGTCACGACGATGTCGTCCGTGGCCTGCAGGAGGGCCTTGATGCCCGAGCGGACGACCTCGTGGTCGTCGACGAGCAGCACGCGCAGCGGCGGCGTCTTCGGCACGACCTCACATCCTAGCGGTCCCGGGGGCCGAGGTGCGTCGGTTCACCCCGCGGACACCCGGCCCTGGAGGGCCTCGCCGACGCGGTCGAGGAAGTCCTTGATCGTGGCCTCGGCGACCCGGTGCAGCAGCGCCCGGTCGAGGACGCGCCCGAGGGCTCCCATCGGCGGGCGGTACCGGGCGCTGATCGAGAGCTGGCAGCGGTTCGGCCCGAGGCTCGCGACCTCGAGGTCCGCGTCGAGCGAGGGGAAGAGGCTCTCGGCGCCCGTGGCCCGCCAGGCCATCGGCAGGAGGGTCTTCGACGGCATCCGGTGCGGGGTGCCGAGCTCGATCTCCACCCGCTTGTCGATCCGCCGGTCCTCGGCGAGCGAGAACCCCACCTCGGCGAGGAGCCCCTCGCTGCGGTGCTCGGCGTCGCGCGCGAGCCCCGGCACCCAGGCCTCCGGCTCGGCGAGCAGGGCGCGCTCGACCTCCTCGAAGGGGATGGGGAGCTCGAGGTAGTAGCGGACGAACATGTCCAGCAAGGATGGGAGCGCCGCGGGACGGATGCGGAGGGTCGAAGGACCCGGCCGGCTCGGGACCTGCGGCCCGCGTTCCGGGGATGGCCTCCGGGGGAAACTCGCCTCGATGGGTGCCGGCCGGGGACCCGTGCTCGTGGTCGAGGCCGACCCGCTCGAGCGGGAGCGGTTCGGCTCCTGGCTCGAGGGCGCCGGGTTCGACGTCCTGCAGTGCCCGGGACCGACGGAGCCCGACTACACGTGCGTGGGCGTCCGCGACGGCGCGTGCCCGCTCCTGGAGGAGGCCGTCGTCGTCGTGCTCGACATGAGCACGGAGAGCGAGGCCGTCATGATGGGCACGGCCGCTGAGGAGATCCTCGGCCTGTACCTGCTCGCCGGGACCCGCGTCGTCGTGCTCGGCTCGCATCCCGGCGACGAGATCGAGGGGCAGCTGCGGCGCCTGCGCCGACACCCCGAGGCGGTCGAGCTCCTGCAGGCGGTGGAGTCTCTGTTCGGGGCCGAACGTCCCGCCTGAGGCGGACCGTCCGGCACGGGCCGCGCATCCGCATCGGCCGGTTCCATATCCGCCACGTATCGCCGACCAGGAAGGAGCGCTCCGATGCCGCACCGGATCCGCCGCATCCCGGCCCTCGCCCCGGTGTTCCTGCTCGTGCTCGCCGCGTGCACCGGCGGGGGCGGGGATGGGCGCGAGGCCGTTGCCGGCGGGGCGAGCTCCGCCTCGCTCTCCATCTCGCTCACCGACTTCGCCCTGAACCCCGACCGCCTGTCGGCGCCGCGGGGGCAGGAGCTCACGATCTCCGTCACCAACGACGGCCGGGCGCCCCACACCTTGGCCGTCGACACCGGCGCCGGGGTGAAGGAGACGCCGCAGCTCGAGCCCGGCCAGGCCGCCACCCTGGTCGTGCCGGCGCTGCAGCCGGGGGAGTACCGGATCTTCTGCTCGGTCCCGGGGCACGAGGACCTCGGGATGGTCGGCTCGCTCACCGTCTCCGCCGAGGGCTCCACCGCGAGCGGCGCCGCCGACGCCGGAGGCGCGGGCGGGCCAACCGGCGGGAGCCCGCAGCATCAGACGATGTCGGACGGATCGGTGTCCATCGAGGACATGCTCGCGGGACACGAGGCGGGGGTGAAGGCCTTCCCCGCCGAGACGCAGGGCCTCGGGAGCCAGCCCCTCGCGCCGCGCATCGAGGACGGGGTGAAGGTGTTCGAGCTCACCGCGCAGGAGCTGCGGTGGGAGACCGAGCCCGGCGTCTTCGTCGACGCGATGGGGTACAACGGGACCGTCCCCGGGCCCGAGATCCGGGTGCGTCCCGGCGACCGGGTCCGCATCGTCGTCCGCAACGAGATGACCCAGCCGACGACGATGCACCTGCACGGGGTCACGGTCCCGAACGGGATGGACGGGGTCCCGTACATCACCCAGGACCCGATCATGCCGGGCGGGTTCTTCACCTACGAGTTCACCGTGGTCGACCCGCCGGGCTTCTCCGTCTACCACTCGCACTTCAACTCGACCGAGCAGGTCGGCAAGGGCCTGTACGGCGCGTTCATCATCGAGCCGAAGGGCGGGTTCTCACGCGTCTACGGGCGCTCGATCGAGGTCGAGACCACGATGTTCCTCGGCGACGGGCCCACCGGGTACGTCCTGAACGGCAAGGGCTTCCCCGCCACGCAGCCGATCGTGGCTCGCCTCGGGGACGACGTCCTCATCCACCTTGCGAACGACGGGGCGCAGATCCACCCGATGCACCTGCACGGGTACCACTTCCAGGTCGTGGCCGAGGACGGCTTCGTGCTCGACCAGCCGTATGCGGCCGACACCCTCACGGTCGCGCCGGGTCAGCGCTTCGACATCCTGGTCCGCGCCGACCACCCGGGCGTGTGGGCCTACCATTGCCACATCCTGCCCCACGTCGAGGGTCCGCACGGGATGTTCGGGATGGTGACGGCGCTCGTGGTGCAGGAGGGGTGAGCCTCAGATCGCGATCCCCTCGAGCGGGATCACCAGGCGCACGGTCGTGCCCTGGTCCGGGGCGCTCTCGATGGTGGCCTTGCCGCCGAGCGCCTCGGCCCGCTGCTCGAGGTTGGTGAGCCCGTCCCCGCGGCGCGCGGTCGCCGGGTCGAAGCCCCGGCCGTCGTCGTCGATCTCGAGCACCGCGCTCGCGCCCTCGCGGCGGAGGCTGACCCGGCAGGTCGTGGCGTTCGCGTGCCGGCCGATGTTCGAGAGGGCCTCGCGCGTCGCCTGGAGGACGTCGGCGGCGGAGGACGCGAGCTCGGCGGCGACGGTCTCGTCGATCTCGACCACGGTGACGATGCCGGAGCGTGCCTCGAACTCCTGCGCGGTCTGCCGCAGCGCCTGGTCGAGCTGCCGGTCCGCGAGGATGCCGGGGCGCAGGCCGAAGATGTAGTTGCGCAGGTCCCGGATCACGCGGTCGAGCTCGGTCACGGCGCTCTCGATGCGCTCGGCCTGCTCCGGGTCCTCGCTCAGCAGCGCCGTGCCCTGCAGCCCCATCCCGACGGCGAACAGCGACTGGATCACGCCGTCGTGCAGCTCCTTCGCGATGCGCTCGCGGTCCTCGAGCACCGCGACGCGCTGGGCCTCGCGCTGGGCGCGCGCGTACTCGAGCGCGATCGCGGCCTGGTCGGCGAACCGTTGGAGGAGATCGACGTCCTCCTGGGTGAAGGGCTTGCCTCCGCGCATGCGCACGGCGTTCAGCGTCCCGAACGCGCGGCCCCGCTCCGCGAGCGGGACGAGGATCATCGGCCCCATGTTGCCGCGGCGGACGACCGGCTGGTACGCGCGAGGGTCGCGCGAGGCGTCGGGCACGACGATGGCTCGGCCCGTCCGGATCGCCTCGCCGGAGATCGAGCCCTTGGGCGGGAAGGTCGCCCCCCGCAGCTCCTCGGCGCGCTCGCCGACCGCGACCCGGAGCGCGAGGCGCCCGGCGGCATCGAGGGCCGCGACCGTCGCGAGGTCGGCACCCACGAGGTCCTTCGCGCGGCGCGCGATGAGCGCGAGGGCGTCGTCGGCGGCCGTCCCCGACAGGATCGCGATCGCGATCTCGCGGAAGGCCTCGAGCATGCGCTCGCGCCGGCGGGCCTGCTCGTACAGGCGGGCGTTCTCGATCGCGACGCCCGCCTGCGAGGCGAGCACCCGCAGGTTCTCCTCGTCCTCGTCGGTGAAGCCGCCCTCCTTGTCGGCGAGGTAGATGTCGCCGAACACGGTGCCCCGGACGCGGATCGGGTAGCCGAGGAACGTCTGCATCTCGGGGTGGTGGGGCGGGAAGCCGACCGAGCGCGGGTGGGCGCGGATGTCGTCCAGGCGCAACGGACGGCCCTCCTCGATGAGCACGCCGAGGACGCCGCGGCCGACGGGCGGCTCCCCGATCGCCGCACGGGTCTCCTCGTCGACCCCGACCGTCAGGAACTCGGCGAGGCGCCCGTCGGGCCCGATCACGCCGAGGGCGCCGTACCGCGCGCCGATGATCTCGACCGCGAGCTCGACGATGCGCTGGAGGATCGCGCCGAGCGAGAGCTCGGAGGCGAGGACGAGGCCCGAGTCGATGAGCCGAGGGTCCACCATGGCAAGCGTACAGGCTGTCCCGACCGCCGACCGAGGGAGCGTCGGGTCGCCGCCGTCCGGGCGTCCGGCACAGATCCGAGACCGGGCGACCCATGCGGGGCGGGGCCGGGGTACCGTCCGCCGCGGGACCCTCGGCCGTTGGGGAGGCGCGGCGAGCGCGCCTACCGTGGAGCCGTGGAGGCTGACGGGAGGCGGTGGGGATGAAGCGCACGGTGGCCGATGTCATGACCCGCGACGTGGTCGTGGCGCACCCGCTGACGCCCTTCAAGGAGATCGTGCGGCGCATGCACGAGGCGCGCGTGAGCGCCCTGCCCGTCCTGGACGACGACGACGGGCGCCTCGTCGGCATCGTCTCCGAGGCCGACCTGATCCTGAAGGAGGAGCCGGAGCTCGACGAGTCCGCCCGCCTGTTCGAGGGTCGGCACCGTCGCACCGACCGCCAGAAGGCGGCGGGCCTGGTCGCCCGCGAGGTGATGACCTTCCCGGTCGTGACGATCGGACCGACCGCCTCGCTCGGCGAAGCCGCCCGGGTCATGCATCGCCGGGGGATCAAGCGGCTGCCCGTGGTGGACGAGGAGGGCCGGCTCGTCGGGATCCTCGCGCGCGCCGACCTGCTCACGGTGTTCCTGCGCGAGGACGCCGACATCGAGCGCGAGGTCCGAGAGGACGTGATCCGGCGGACGCTCTGGATCGACCCCGACACCGTCGCGATCTCGGTGCGCGACGGGGTCGTGCGGCTGGAGGGTCAGCTCGAGCGCAGGAGCCTCATCCCGGTGCTCGAGCGGCTCGTGAGCTCCGTCGACGGCGTGGTGGGCGTCGAGCTCGCGCTCAGCTACCAGATCGACGACACGGTCTCCTCGCCGGAGGTCCCCCTGCCCTGGACGGCGGTCGGTCCGCGGTAGGGGCGCCGGCCGCGCGGTAGGCTTCGGGTCGATGAGCGACCCGGCGCTGCGCCGCATCCTCGTCGGTACCGACGGCTCCCCGAGGGCGGAGGAGGCCGCGCGGCAGGCCGTCCGGCTCGCATCGGCGGTGGGGGCCTCGCTCGCGTTCGTCTTCGTGGTCGACACGACGCGTCCCCACCGCGAGGACGTCGAGGCCGAGGGGGAGGCCGCGCTCGCGCGGGTCGTGCGCCTCGCGGCCGAGGCCGGCCTGCAGGCTCCCTCGCGCCTGGTCGCGGGAGACCCCGCCGAGGCCCTCGTCGAGGAGGCCGCCGAGCACGAGGTCGACCTGCTCGCGGTCGGCCCGGACGCCGGGATCCTCGGTGGGGCGATCCGGGTCGGTCAGGTCGCGGCCCGCGTGCTGCGGGAGGCGCCCTGCTCCGTGCTCCTCGCGCGCGAGGCCTCCCGCGCCTTCCCGGAGCGCATCCTGTGCGGGGTGGACGGCTCCGAGGGCTCGGTCCGCACGGCGTCCTTCGCCGCAGCGCTCGCCGCGGCCACCGGCGCCGAGCTGCGGCTCCTGCACGTGGTTCCCGTCTTCCGCGGGGACAACGCCGAGTGGACGCTCGACCCCGACGAGCCGAGCCCGCCCGAGCTCGAGGCCCCGGTGCGCGCCGCCGTGGCGGAGGGCGTCACCCCGATCCGCGAGATGGCGATGGGGCGGCCGGAGTCGGCCATCGTGACGGTCGCCGTGCGCGAGCGGGTGGACCTCCTCGTCGTCGGGCACCGGGGCGTGGCGGGGGTGACGCGCGTGCTGCTCGGCAGCGTGAGCGAGCACGTCTCGATGCACGGGCCGTGCTCGGTCATCGTCGCCCGCCCGCCGCGCGCCGACTGACCGCGCGTCGGCTCAGCCCACCGAGAACAGCGGCGGCGGCGGCGCAACCCCGGCCAGGCGCACCCGGGCGTCGACGACGAGCGCCCCGCGGGGGAGGACCATGACCGGGTTGCAGTCCATCTCGGCCACCTCGGGGTGCGCCTCGACGAGCTCGCTCACGCGCAGGAGGAGCTCCTCGAGGGCCGGGACGTCCGCCTTCGGAGCGCCGCGGAACCCGTCGAGGAGCGGGAAGGTCCGGAGCGAGCGGACCATCTCGCGCGCGTCGATGTCGGACAGGGGCGCCAGACGGACGGAGACGTCCCGCAGCAGCTCCGCGGCGGTGCCGCCGGCGCTGCAGGCGACGACGGGACCGAAGAGCGGGTCGTGGGCGACCCCGACGAGCATCTCGACGCCGCCCTCGATCATCTCCTGGACGAGGTAGCCGCGCGGGGTGATGCCGGTGGCGGCGAGTCGCTCGGCCATCGCCCGAGCCGCGGCGGCGACCTCGCTCGGTCCCGACAGCCCGAGCTCCACGGCGCCGAGGTCCGTCTTGTGGACGATGCCGGGCCCGAAGGCCTTGAGCGCCACGGGCCGGCCGATCCTCGCCGCCGCGGCACCGGCCTCCTCCGGGGTCGCGGCGCGCTCGGCGCGGGCGAGGCGGATCCCGTAGCAGTCGAGGAGCCGCTCGACCCGGTCCTCGGACAGCCACCCGGGACCCTCGGCGAGGCCCTCGGCGATGACGGCCGCCGCCTCGTCGGGTCGCAGGTCCGGCAGGCGCGGCCGCCGCCCCACCGGCTTCGCCCGCCAGCGTCCGTACTCGGCGGCGCGGGCGAGCGCGAGGGCGGCCTGCTCGGGGAAGGCGAACGAGGGGATCCTGCCGGCGGCCCCCATGAGCTCCTCCGGCAGGCCGTGGGCGGACATGAAGGTCGTCACGACGGGGATCCGCCCGCCGACCTCCTCGATGCCCCGGACGATGCCCCGGGCGATCTCCGGGGCGCGGAAGGCCTGCGGTGGGATGTAGATGACGATCATGGCGTCGACCTCGGGGTCCTCGCCGACGGTGGCGATCGCCCGGCGGTAGTCCTCGGCCGTCGCGGAGGCGATCATGTCGACGGGGTTCGTCACCGAGGCCTCGGGAGGCAGGAACCCCCGGAGTCGCGCCTGCGTGGCCTCGGGCAGGGGCGCCACGACGAGGCCGTTCGCCTCGCAGGTGTCCGCGCAGAGGATCCCGAGGCCACCCGCGTTCGTGATGATCGCCACGCGGTCGCCGGCCGGCGCCGGCTGGTTCGCGAGCACCGTTGCGACGTCGAACATCTGCTCGAGCGTGTCCGTCCGGACGACGCCGCTCTGGCGGAACAGCGCATCGACCGTGACGTCGGAGGCGGCGAGCAGCGCGCCGGTGTGGGACGCGGTGGCCCGCGCCCCGGCGGCGCTCCGGCCCGACTTCACCACCACGATCGGCTTGCGGCGCCCGACCTCCCGCGCGAGGTGCCCGAACCGGCGCGGATCCGCGATCGACTCGATGTAGAGGAGGATGACGTCGGTGCGCTCGTCCTCCTCCCAGTAGGCGATGAGGTCGGTGGCCGAGATGTCGGCGCGGTTGCCGACGGAGACGAAGGAGGACAGCCCGAGCCCGAGCTCCGTCGCGTAGCGCATCACCGCGAGGCCGAGCGCGCCGGACTGCGAGAGGAACCCCACGCGGCCCGGGGGCGGGTACACGGTCGCGAAGGTGCCGTTCAGGCGGATCTCGGGATCGGTGTTGACGATGCCCATGCAGTTCGGCCCGATCAGGCGCATGCCGTAGGCGCGGCAGATCTCGAGGAGCTCGCGCTGGCGGGCCGGGCCCTCGCCGCCGGTCTCGCCGAAGCCGGCCGAGATCACGACCAGGCCGCGGACCCCCTTCTCGCCGCACTCGCGCGCGACGCCGGCGACGAGCTCCGCCGGCACGGTGACGAACGCGACGTCCACCTCGCCCGGCACGTCGAGGATCGAGGCGTAGGCCGGGACGCCCTGCACGACGGCGGCCTTGGGGTTCACGGGGTAGACGGCCCCGTGGAACTCAGCGAGGAGCAGGTTGCGGAAGAGCTGACCACCGATGCTCGAGGAGTCGCGCGAGGCGCCGACCACCGCGACCGCCCGGGGCGCGAGGAACGTGCGGACGGCGGCGACGGCCGCCTGGCTCTCGCGGTGCTCGAAGAGCTCGACGGCCTCCTCGGTCGGGGTCGAGGGGAACTCGACCTCCAGGCTGCCGGGGGTGGCCCGGATCTTCACGGGGAACCCGCTCGTCCGCAGCACGTTGATCATCCGGTGGTTCTCGGGGAGCACCTCGGCGACGAGGGTCGTGATCCCCCTCTCCGCAGCCGCCTGGGCCGTGAGTCCGAGCAGGATCGAGCCGAGCCCCTTGCCCTGGTACGCGTCGGTCACGGACACGCCGAACTCGGCCCGCGAGCCGTCCGTGCGGATGTACTGGGCCCCGCCGACGACCGTGCCCCCGTCCCCACCGGTGAGGGCGAGCAGGGTGAGGTGGTCCTCGTAGTCGACGTCGACGACCTTCGCGGCGAGGTCGCGGACGTCGATCGCCTGGGTCCAGAACCGCAGCCGCCGGGTCTCCGGCGAGAGCCCGATGAGGTAGTCCTCGACCCTCGTCGCGTCCGAGGGACGGGCCGGGCGCACGCGCACCGTCGAGCCGTCCCGCAGCACCACGTCGGTGACGAGGTGGGCCGGGTACTCGCCGCTCACGTCGGCATCGTACGTCCCCGGCTCGCTCGGCGACTCACCCCTCGGCCGCCTCCGTCGCGGGCACGCGGGCCGGCCGGCGGTGGGCGTGCTCCGGCGGCAGCGCCCGGCGCTCCGGGCGCAGGCCGACCGTGAGGGCGCGGAGCACGACGAGGAACACGACGACGAGGGCCGTCCCTACGTACGTCCACCACATCGCCGGGCGCGTCGCGTCGGTGCCGGCCAGGAGGCCGTGCACGAGCGCGAGCGCGAAGGTGGGCACGGCGAGCAGATGGGTGCGGCGCCACCAGACGGTGCCGATCCGCTTGCGGAGCCACGACGCGACGATCACGGCCACCGTGAGGTACATCGCGCCGATGCCGAGCGCGACCGCGACCGGCCGGTACGACGCCGACATCGGCACGAGCAGATCGACGGGGCGGAACGGCATGTAGCGGTCGACGAGCAGGCCGGCCATGTGCAGGCCGAGCAGGAACAGGCCGCAGGTCGACATGAACTGGTGCGCGAGGGTGGCCGACGGCTTCGAGATGAGCTTCCCGAAGGGGGTCGTGGTCGACACCAGCCCCCAGGACACGGCGAGGAACAGCATGACATAGGCGCCGATGCCGGCGGCCCGCAGGGCGACCCATGTGGTCACGCCGCGGCCCCCTCGGCGATGTCGAGGTTCGTGAGCACGCGGCCGTCCTCGAGGACGAGCACCCCAGGGAGCTCCCGGAGCGCGACCTCGCCCCGCAGCAGCGCGTCCTTGGCGGCGACCTCGGCCTCGGCGCAGGTGGGCGCCCAGACCGTGGCCTGCAGCACCCCGGTCGCGGCCGGCGCACCGGTGCGCGGGTCGATCAGGTGGTGCAGCCCCGGCCCCCAGGCTCGCCGGGTGATCGAGGACGTGGCGAGCGCGCCTCCCGTGAGGTGCAGGCGCAGGGCCTCGGCCGAGGGGTCCTCCGGGTCCTCCACCCCGATCGGAAGGCCATCGGACGGCGGCTCGCCGGCGAGGCGCAGGTCGCCGCCGGCGTTCACCAGGACCCACCGGAGCCCGACCGCGAGGGCGGCCTCGGCGGACCGGTCGACGGCCCAGCCCTTCGCGAGCCCGCCGAGGTCGATCCCCACGCCCTCGGGCAGCTCGAGCAGGTCGGCCTCCAGGCGCACCTCCCGCCACCGGCCGCACGGCCGGGGCGGGCGCAGCGCGGCGCGGGCGCCGGCGAGGACCTCGTCGAAGTCGCGGTCGTACCCGGCGGCGACGACCGCGTCCAGGACCGTCGGGTCGAACCGGCCCTCGGTCCGACGGGCGGCGGCGAGCGCGAGGGAGAGGAGCTCGGCGAGCTCGGAAGGAAGGCGCGTCGGCCGGCCGGCCCGGCGGTTGACGAGGGTGAGCTCGCTGTCCGGGCGGAACCGAGAACAGCGGCGCTCGAGCCGCTCGAACGTGTCCCGGACGCGGACGGCGGCGTCGGCGACGCGCGCCGCGTCCTCGGAGCCTCCGGCGAGGACCTCGATCCACGTGCCCATGGCGCGGAAGCGGTGTCGGACGAGCTCCATCAGGAGCCCCCCGTCGTGGTCGCGGGCGGCGGGGCGGCCGCCGGGGCCGAGGGCCCGCCCGAGCCCCCAGACGATGCGGACGAGCTCGAGCCGCCGCCGACGTAGACGTAGCGGACCTGCGGGGTCTCGGGCGCGGCCCGGACGATCACCCGGCGGGTGATCTTCTTCACGATGATCACGCGCCGCCCCTGACCCTCGGCCTGGGCCACCGCCGGTTTCGGTGAGACGCTGAGCGAGGCGAACGGGGCCGCGAACGCGGCGCCGCCGACGACCCAGGCGATCGCCCGCAGGGCGCCCCGGGAGAGCCGGCGGCGCCCCGTCGCCGCCTCAGTCATCCTCGTGCTCCTCGGAGGAGCCGGAGTCGTCCGAGGAGTGGTCCTCGGTCGAGCCGCTCTGGTGCTCGTACGCGTCGTCCTCGTGCTCGTACGCGTCGTCGTCGTGCTCGTACGCGTCGTCGTCGTGCTCGTACGCGTCGTCGTCGTGCTCGTACG
>CAZXJB010000020.1:22929-28341 GCA_964640965.1 uncultured Actinomycetes bacterium
CGTCGTCGTCCCAGGCGTCGTGCGAGCTCGAGGGCTGCTCGGTCGGCGAGGCGGGCGCCTGCAGGGTCACGACCTGGACCGGACGGTCCGAGCCCTTGGCCTGCTTCTCGACCCGGACGGTGCGGTGGATCGTGCGGACGATCGGCTCGCTCGCCTTCCTCGCGCCAGCCTCGGCGGTCTGGTTGCCGGACAGGCTGAAGGACAGGGCCACGGAGCCGCCGAGCAGGGCGAGCACCACCCCGGCCGCCATGAGCATCGCGGTCCGCTTCGTCATCATCGCCTCCTTGCCCACGGGACCTTCCCGTTCGGGGACGTGGCCACGGTAGCGAGGCGGTCGTGAGCGATCCCTCAAGCGCCGGTTAAGCGTCCGCTAAGGATGCCGGCGCTCGGCGCCGGGCCGAACGGACCGCCGCCGCCGGTCCGTGCGTCCGTATCGCCCACGCCACGCTCGAGGGAGGCTGAGGGAGGAAGGAGGCGGGATGTTCGAGCGGATCCTCCTGCCGGTGGACGGCTCCGAGCACAGCCGCAGGGCGGTCACCGTCGCCGGGGACCTCGCGCGCCGGTACGGCGCCGAGGTCGTGGTGCTGCACGCGCGGGAGCACGAGCTCACCTGGGGCGCGGACATCGACATCGAGAGCGCGGAGGAGGCCCGTCGGCTCATCGACGACGTGGTGCGCGAGCTGAAGGACGCCGGGACGAACGTCCGCGGGGAGGTCGTGCGCGTGCCTCTCGGGGACGTGCCGCGGGCGATCCTCGACGTCGCGGAGGCCGAGGACGCCGGCCTCATCGTGATGGGCACCCGCGGGCTCTCGGACTGGGAGCGGCTGCTCCTCGGCAGCGTCGCCCACAAGGTCGTGCACCTCGCCCACGTGCCGGTGCTCGTCGTGCGGTGACGCTCAGGTCGGCCACCGGAGCCGCCGGCGCGCCTCGGCCATGAGCTCGGCGAGCGGGACGGGAGCGGCGGGATCGTAGCGGGCCGCCCCGACCGAGAGCGTGAGGGGCGTGGTGCGGCCGGCGCGCGCGTTGCGCAGGGCGACGGCCTCGACGAGGCGCGAGAGGACCAGCGCCTCGGCCCCGGCCGCGTTGCCCGTGAGCAGCACGCAGAAGGCGTCGATCCCGACGCGCGCGAGCACGTCCGAGTCGCGGACGGCCCCGCGGAGCACCTCGGCCGTCTCGGCGAGCAGGCGGGGCCCCTCCGCGGCGCCGGCGGTCTGGCTGATCCGCGCGAGGTCCTCGAGGCGCACGAACACGAGGACCACCGGCTCCTGCGTCCGGTCCGCGAGGCGCAGGTGGTGCTCGGCGAGCTGCTCGAACCCGCGGGCGTTGTACAGGCCGGTGAGCTCGTCGATCGTGCGGTGGCGGTGCAGCTCGCCCTCGAGCCGGTGCAGGGAGGTGGCGTAGCGGATCGCACGGCGGACGAACGCGGGATCGGCCCCGGGCGGGACCACGTCGTGCGCGCCGGCCTCGAGGGCCGCGATCGCCTCGGCCTCGTCGGCGACCGCGACGAGGGGCACCTCGGGCGCGCGCTCGCGGACCGCCGCGATCGCCTCCCGCCCGAGGGCGAGCGGGAAGAGCGCGACGTCGACGCCTCCCTCGCCGAGCCGCGCGAGGGCTCCGGCGAGGTCCTCCGCGCGCTCGACCTCGACGCCCGGGCCCTCGGGCGGGGGCGCGGGCCCCACGGCCAGGACCCGGATCGACGGCTCGTGCATGGTGCGAGGATAGCCCCGTTGCGCGGCCGAGGTACGCAGGTCGACGCAACACGATCGCAACCCCGGGGGCGGGGCGCGGCCGGTAGGCTGGTGCGGGGATGATCGACCGAGCCGGAGCCCATCCGCACGTGCGCCGCGCCCTGCTCGCGGCCGCCGCGAGCATCTCCGCCCTCGTCATGCTCGTGGGCGCGCTCGGGGCGGGCTCGTACGTGTGGGCCCGGCAGAAGATCCGCACGTTCGGCTCGACCCTGGACCTCTCGCCCTCACCGGGGGCCTCCCCGGTGGCGAGCCCGACCCCGGACATCGCCGGCAAGTGCGACGTGCGCTCCTGCAACTACCTGCTGCTCGGCAGCGACTCCCGGGCGGGGCTGTCCAAGGAGGAGCAGATCGCCTTCGGCACGGACCAGGACATCGGCGGCGAGAACCGCTCGGACACCATCATCCTCGTCCACACCGAGCCGAAGCAGCGGCGCGCGATCTTCCTCTCGTTCCCGCGCGACCTCTGGGTCGAGATCCCGGGGCGGGGGATGGGGAAGATCAACTCGGCCTTCGAGGGCGGCGTCGACGGCGGCGGGCCGGCCCGGGTGGCCCGGACCATCACGAACCTCACCGGGCTGCGGATCAACCACGTGCTGTACGTGGACCTCGCCGGCTTCCAGGGGCTCGTCGACGCCCTCGGCGGGGTGGAGATGTGCGTGCCGTACCCGATGCAGGACCCCCTCACGGGCCTGGACATCCAGGCGGGGTGCCAGCGCTTCGACGGCCGGACGGCCCTCGCCTACGTCCGGACCCGCCACCAGGTGTGCGACAAGATCCCTGACTTCGCGCGGATCGGGCGGCAGCAGCAGTTCCTCCGGGCCGTGATCGCGAAGCTCCTCTCGCCCTCGATGCTGCTGCGGCTGCCGACCCTCGTGCCGCGGCTGGTCGAGAACTTCGTCGTGGACGAGGGCCTCGCGAACCCCGCCGAGCTCGTGTACCTGGCGGGCCAGCTGAACGGCGTGAACACCGGGGCGGCCGACTTCCGGGTCGTGCCCACGGTGCCGGCCGGCGTCTACGTGAACGGCCAGTACCTGTCGATCGTGCGCCTCGTCGAGCCCGAGGCGAGCCGGCTCTTCGCCGCCCTCCGCGAGGGCAGGCCGCTCGGGGACCTCGGCAAGGAGCTCCCGCAGACCCCGCCCTCGCCGGCGAACATCGCCGTCGACGTGTACCAGCGGGGCACCACGCTGGGCGCGCCCGAGGTGCTGCGGATCCTCACCCAGGGTGGGTTCCTCGTGGCGGAGGGGATCGCCGACGCACGCGAGCTCGTCGCCGACGTGAAGGGCTCGGCCATCCTGTTCGCCCCGGGCGAGGAGGCCAAGGCGCGGGTGGTCGCCCAGTTCGTCCGGGGCCTCGCGCTGCGACCCGCGCCGAGGTCGGTCCTCGGGGACGCCGACGTGGCCGTGGTGGTCGGCCGGACCTTCGCGCCGCCCCCGCTCGAGGGCTCGCCCCCGCCGACCGAGACGGAGTGCCCGACGTGAGGGCCCTCGTCCTCTCCGGCGGGGAGGGCTCGCGCCTGCGGCCCATCACCCACACGAACGCGAAGCAGCTGATCCCGATCGCGAACACGCCGATCCTGTTCCACGTCCTCGCCCGGATCGCCGAGGCCGGCCTCACCGAGGTCGGGATCGTGGTGGGGCAGACGGCGGCCGAGGTCCAGGCGGCCGTCGGGGACGGGTCGGCCTGGGGGCTGCGCGTGACCTACATCCCGCAGGAGGCGCCGCTCGGCCTGGCCCACGCGGTGCTCACCGCCGCCGACTTCGTCCGCGGCGAGCCGTTCGTCATGTACCTGGGCGACAACGTGCTCCTGCAGGACATCGGGGGGTTCGTCGCCGCGTTCGAGCGCACCCGCCCCGACGCCCAGATCTTCCTCGCCCGCGTCCCCGAGCCCGAGCGGTTCGGGGTGGCGGTCCTGGACGGCGACCGGGTGGTCCGTCTCGTCGAGAAGCCGCGGGAGCGCATCTCGGACCTCGCCCTGGTCGGCGTGTACCTCTTCGACGAGCGGATCCTCGAGGCCTGCGCGTCGCTGCGGCCCTCGTGGCGGGGCGAGCTCGAGATCACCGACGCGATCCAGTGGCTCATCGACCACGGCGGGACAGTCCGCGCGGAGATGGTCACCGGCTGGTGGAAGGACACCGGGCGACCGGAGGACCTGCTCGAGGCCAACCGGATGATGCTCGGCACCCTCGCTCGGCGCGTCGAGGGCGAGGTCGACGAGGCCTCGGAGCTGCGGGACGCCGTGGTGGTCGAGCCCGGGGCGAAGGTCGTCGGCTCGCGGCTGCTCGGCCCGACGATCGTGGGGGCCGGCGCGCTCGTCGAGGGCTCCACCGTGGGACCGAACGCGTCGATCTCCGGGGGGTGCGAGATCCGGGGCGGCGTCGTCGCCGACTCCATCGTGATGGAGGGCTGCCGCATCCTCGGCGTCGGGGTCACCGGCTCGATCCTCGGTCGCGGCGTCGAGGTCCGCCGCGGGGACGGAGGGCTGCACCGGCTCGTCCTCGGCGACCAGAGCCGCGTCGAGGCCCCGTGAGGCGCCGGTGCGCGCGCTCCTGGACGCCCGGCCGGCCCTGGACCCGGTGCGCACCGGGGTGGGGCACTACGCCGAGCGCCTGATCCGGCACCTGCCGCGGGTCGATCCGGAGGCGAGCTACGCCGCGTGGTACCTGCACGCGCGCGGGCTGCTGCGGCCGCGCCGGTTCTTCGCGGATGTGCCCGGGCTGCAGGAGGTCGCGAGCCGCGTGCCGGCGCGCCTGTTCCAGCCGGTCTCCTCCCGCCTCCGCGTCCCCCGCATCGAGTGGCTCGCGGGGGGCTTCGACGTGCTGCTCGCCACGAACTTCCTCCCCCCGCCGACGGGGCGGATGGGCCGCGTCGTCCTCGTCGTCCACGACCTCGCGTTCGAGGTCTACCCGCGAACCGCGCCCCAGATCGACGAGCGCTGGCGTCGGAGGTTCGCGCGGGCCGTGCGTCGCGCCGGCGCGGTCATCGTGCCCTCGGTCTCGGCCAAAGGGGACCTCGTCGCGCGGTACGGGCTGCCGGAGGACCGGGTGCACGCGATCCCGCACGGGGTCGACGCGGAGGCCTTCGCGGCGGTCCCGCCCGAGGAGCTCGCGCGGGTGCGCGCCCGCTACGGGATCCGCGGGCCCTACGTGCTGTTCGTGGGCGGGCTCGAGCCGCGCAAGAACCTCGTCGCGCTCGTCCGGGCGTTCGCGGCCGCGCGGGTGGACGCGGGCCTCGTGATCGCCGGCGGGCGGGTGCGGTGGTTCCCGGCCGAGGAGGCCCGGGTCTTCGCCGAGGTCCGGCGCCTGCCCGAGCCGGTCCGCTCGCGCGTGATCATGACCGGGTACGTGAGCGAGGCGGACAAGCGCGCGCTCATCGCCGGCGCCGAGGCGCTCGCCTACCCCTCCCTCTACGAGGGGTTCGGGTTCCCGGTGCTCGAGGCGATGGCGGCGGGCACGCCGGTGCTCACCTCCAACGTGTCCTCGCTCCCGGAGGTCGCGGGGGAGGATGCGTTGCTCGTCGACCCGAAGGACGAGCACGCGATCGCCGAGGGGCTCCGGCGCGTGCTCGAGGACCGGGAGCTCCGCGAGCGCTGCATCGGGCCCGGCCGGGCGCGTGCGGCGGGCTTCACGTGGGAGGCGACGGCCCGGCGCACCGCCGAGGTGCTCCA
>CAZXJB010000021.1:0-28249 GCA_964640965.1 uncultured Actinomycetes bacterium
TCGGAGGGGCGGGTCGGTCGGCCCCGCCCCGTACGGCCGTCCGGCCCCCGGACGCGTGCGAGCCTATCCGACGCCCGCGGTCTCGGGCACCCTCGGAGGACGGGCGGGGGTGGAGAGCTCGGCGGGGGCGGCCGACGGCCGGGTACGCGGCCGGCCCTCGGCCTCGGGATGGATCGGGAAGTTCTCCACGACGAAGAGGTAGGCGATCACGCCGGCGGCGACGAGCCCGATCGTGACGCCGATCTCCGCGAGAGACGGCACGTACACGGCGCCGTTCGCCGCCTGGGCCATCCCGGTGAACACCACGTCCGCCCGGTTCAGCACCACCCCGAGCACCGTCAGCGAGGCCGCGATCACGAGCCGCCCGGGACGTCGCGCGAGATCCCGACCGAGGAACAGGAGCGCCGGCACGAGCACCCCGAGCCCGAGCTCGACCAAGAACAGGAGGCTCGCGGTCGAGCTCTCGAGCAGGCGACCCAGCTCACCCCGCCACGCGAGGTCGGCGACCTTGAGCCCGAGGTAGGCGAGCATGACGACCCCGGAGACCCGCACCATCTCCACGAGGATCCTCACCGGCGGACGCCGACGGAGCGCGCGCGCCGACAGGAAGCTCTCGACGGTCACCATCGCCGGCCCCACGAAGAACGACGAGGTGAGGAAGAACACCGGCAGGAGCATCGACCACCACAGCGGATCCAACCGGCCCTCGGTGAGGAGGTACAGCGAGCCGAGGGCGGACTGGTGCAGCAGCGGGAGCGTGATCCCGACGATGAGCAGGGGCGCGTAGATCCGCGAGAGGAACCGCGCGAGCCGCGGTGCCCGCACGCGCTCGACGAAGATGTAGCCGAACTCGACGAGCTGGACCACGGTGTAGCCGCCGACGCAGAGGAAGAGCTCGAACATCACCGAGTGCGGGTTGAGGTCCCAGACGAAGGGGACGCGCCAGACGTTGATCCAGCGCCCGAGATCGAGGCACAGGCCCGCGCACACCATGAGGTACCCGATGAGCGAGGTCAGGAACGCGGCCCGCTCGACCTCGCGCCAGCGCTCGCGCCCGAGGAAGTGCACGAGGAGCGCCGTCGAGTACCCGCCACCGGCGAGCGCCACTCCGGTGAGCACGTCCCACCAGACCCACAGGCCCCAGGGCCAGCGGTCGCTCAGGTTCGTGCTCGCGCCGAGCCCGAACAGGAGCCGGAACAGCGCGAGCCCACCGCCGATCCCCGCGAGCGCGGCGAGCACCAGCCGCCCCGGCGTGAGCCGGAAGGTCCATCGCGTCGGGGACCGGGCCACGCGCATGCTCACGACGATCCCTCCTCCGAACCCTCCGAGCCCTCCGAGCCGACATGCGCCTCCGCGTCCTCCAAGAACCGGCGCCGGCGCGCGTACAGGACCGTGAGCGTCGCGAGCACGCCACCGGCGACCGGGGGGATCAGTCGCGTGACCTGCCAGGTGAGCGTTGGGAGCGGTCGCTCGGGCAGGGTCGTCGCGAACCCGAGCGCCTCGAAGGGCACGTCCGAGACGTACAGGACCGAGGTCCCTCCGACCTCGTGCTCGCCGTAGACGCGGCGGACGTAGCGCGGATCGGCCTCGATGCGTCGCCAGGCCTCGGCGAGCAGCTCACCCCGCCGCCCGAACGCGATGGCGCCCTGGGGGCAGGCCCCGGCGCACGCCGTCGGCAGACCGCGGGAGGTCCGCTCCACGCACAGGTCGCACTTCTCGATCCGACCGACCGGATCGTCCCAGTCGAAGGTCGGGACCCCGAAGGGGCAGGCGACCATGCAGTACCGACACCCGATGCACCGGTCGGGGTCGTAGACGACCGGTCCGGCCTCGCTCTTCCGGAGCGCGCCCATGAAGCACGCGGACGCGCAGGCGGGCTCCAGGCAGTGCATGCACTGGACCTTCGCGTAGCGCACGACGCCCCGACGCCTGGCCCCGAGGGGGGTCTCGGCCTCGATCTCGAGGACGCGAGCGCGGACGACCGACCAGTTGCTCGAGGCGAGCGCGGCATCGGGGCCGAGGGCGGGCTGATCCTCGCGCCACGGCAGCCCGTTCGCGGCCTTGCAGGCCTCGACGCACTTGCCGCAGCCGACGCACCGCGTGAGGTCGATCAGCAGCGCCGGGTCTTCCGCGTGCTCGCGGGCGAGCGCCTCCGGATCGGAGATGGGGGCGAGCTCTGCCGCTCGGGCCCGCGGCGCGCGCGCCAGGACCGCGGCGGCACCGACACCGGTCGTTGCCGTCTTGAGGAACGCTCGCCGCGCGAGCGGGGCGCCGGTCGCCGACGAACGGACCGGATCTGCGGACCCATCCCGTCGAACATCCTGCGCCACGGCCCGAGCCTCCGGGAGATCCTTCCACCAGCAGCCTGCATGCTCCGAACCGACCGCGCATCCAGCGGTGGTCCCGAGACCCGCGGGACCGACCCGAACATTGACTCGGACGCGAAACCTAGTGTGCGCAGAGGGCCCGGGCCTCCGCGAGCACCCGAGCCTCGAGCTCAGGCAGCGCCGCGGCCACCGGGCCCGAGACCGAGGCGCCGGCTCGGGTCGCGGCGACCTGCACCCCGAGCACCACGATCCGGGGCGGCGCGGGCAGCGTGGCCGCGAGCGCGATCACCTCCGCCACCCCGAGCCCGTGGGAAGACACCGGGTCGCCGAGCTCCACGGGAAGACCCCCCGGCTGCGCCTCGACGCGCACGATCTCGCCGGGGGCGAGGTTCGGGGCGCGCACCGCGTCCACCACGACCACGGCGTCCGCCCCCTGCAGCGCGTCGAGCAGATGCACCGCCGCGGAGAGCTCGCGGACCTCGACCCCGAGGCGCTCGAGCTCGGTCCTCGCCCCCCGAACGGCGAGCACCCCGGCGGCGTCGTCGCCCGCGCCGAGCGACCCGACCCCGACGACCCGGACGCGCCTCATCGCCGGACGCGCCTCATCGCCCGGGGCCCCTCACAGCCGCCGGATGTCCAGCCGCAGGAAGTGGGTGGCGCACGAGATGCAGGGGTCGTAGTTGCGCACGACCATCTCGCACAGCCGCGTGAGCTCCTCGTCCGAACGGTCGAGCACCCCGGGGACGAAGGCGCGGAGGTCCTCCTCCATGTGACGGAGGTTCTGCGAGGTCGGCGGCACGATCCTCGCCTCGAGGATCCTCCCGTCCTCGGCGACGTCGTAGCGGTGGTACAGCGTCCCCCGCGGCGCCTCCGTCGCCCAGACCGCGCGCCCGGCGCGGGGGGCGACCTCGGCCGCCGGGGGGTCCGGCGGCTCGTAGGCCCGGATCAGCCGGATCGCCTCCTCGATCGCGAGCGCCGTCTCGACGACCCGGGCCGCCATCGACCAGAACGGGTCGAGCTCGGGCACCTCGAGCCCCGTGCGGCGCATGCACTCCCGCGCGACCGGAGGGAGGAGCGCCGCGTTCAGGTTCACCCGCGCGAGCGGGCCCGTGTGGTAGGGCGTCCCCGTCTCGGCGATCACCGAATGCAGGGCGTTCGAGTGCTCGACGTGGATCTCCCGCGTGACGGTCTCGTACTCCTCGAAGGTCCACCGCCGTCCCTCGGTCGAGGCCATCTCCCCCTCGTTCATCGGGTACTCCTCGGGATGGACCATCGACACGAGCTCGGCCCGCCGCGGCAGGGACGGGCGCTCGAGTGAGGCGACGAGCTCGGCGATCCGCGGCATCTGCTCGAGCGCCCACTCCAGCCGCGGCAGGAGGGCCTCGAGGTCCCGGCGCCGCGGCGCCCGGGAGAATCCACCGACCCGCGGGGAGACGGGGTGGATCTCGCGCCCGCCGATCACCTCCATCACGTCGTTGCCGACCCGCTTGATCGCGAGCGCGGTCCGCACGTGCTCCGGGTGGTCCTTGGCCATCTCGATCGCGCTGTCGTAGCCGAGGAAGTCCGGCAGGGCGAGGAGGAACACGTGCAGCACGTGGCTCTCGATCCACTCCCCGCAGTACAGGAGGCGCCGCAGCTCCCGCACGCCGGGAGGGACCTCGACCCCGAAGAGGCGCGCCAGACCGTGGACGGCGCTCATCTGGTAGGCCACCGGGCAGATGCCGCAGATCCGCGGCACGATGTCCGGGACCTCGTGGTAGGCGCGGCCGCGCAGGAACGCCTCGAAGAAGCGCGGGGGCTCGTAGATCTCCAGGCGGAGATCGACGATCTCATGGTCGCGGGCGGTGATGTGCAGGGCGCCCTCGCCCTCGACGCGCGCGATCACCGGCACCTCGACCCTGCGGTGGGTCACCCCGCACCCCCCTCCTGGGAGGCACCCGCGCCCTCCAGCAGACGCGACGCGGCCTCCCGGAAGGCCGGCGCCCACCCGGTGATGAACCGGAACCGGTCGGCCGCCTCCCGCGGCGACAGCCCGAGCTCGACGAACCGCCGTCCGAGCGCGTCGGCGTTGCCCGGCGCCTGGGCGGGCCCGAAGCACCCATAGCACCCACGCCCGAAGGCCGGGCAGATCGCCCCGCACCCCGTCCGGGTGACGGGGCCGAGGCAGGGCTCGCCCTTCGCGACCACGACGCACACGACCCCCCGGCGCTTGCACTCGACGCACACCGGCGAGGTCGGGACCCGCGGCATCGCGCCGCGCAACAGCGTCGAGAGCGCGTGGAGCAGCTCGCCCCGGTCGATCGGGCACCCGGTGAGCTCGAGGTCCACGGGCACCAGGTCGGCGATCGGGCGCGAGTCTTCGAGCGAGCGCACGTACTCCGGCGTCGGGTAGACCGTCCGCACGAACTCCTCGTGCCGGCCGGTGGCGTTGCGCAGGGCCTGGATCCCGCCGGCCGTCGCGCACGCCCCGATCGTGATGAGGATCCTCGAGGCCTCGCGGATCTCCCGGATCTGCGCCTCCTGCTCGGGCGTGGAGATCGAGCCCTCCACGAGCGTCACGTCGTAGGGACCCGGCCGCAGGTCGGAGGAGGCCTCGGCGAAGCTCGCGATCTCGATCGCCCCCGCGAGCTCGAGCAGCGCCTCCTCGGCGTCGAGGATCTGGAGCTGGCAGCCGTCGCAGGAGGCCATCTTGAACACGGCGACGCGGGGGCGGGCCGGCGCGCTCACAGCTCCCGCACCTCCATCAGGGGCACGACGTGGTCCCACCGGAAGACCGGGCCGTCGGTGCAGACGAAGTACGGGCCGAGCTGGCAGTGGCCGCACAGGCCGATGCCGCACTCCATGTGGCGCTCGAGCGAGACCCAGATCCGGTCGGCCGGGACCCCGAGCTCGAGCAGCCCGCGGCCGGCGAAGCGCATCATGACCTCGGGGCCGCACATGAACGCCGTGGTGCGGGCGGGCTCGATCCTCGCCTTCGGGAACAGCGTCGTCACGACCCCCACGTCGTAGAGCCACGTGCCCACGGCCTCGTCCACGGCGAGGTGGAGCTCGACCCCCAGCCGCTCCATCAGCGCCACCCACTCGTCCAGCTGGTCCTTGTAGGGGAGCAGGTCCGGGGTCCGCGCACCGAGCAGCAGGATCAGCCGCCGGTAGTGGTCGCGCCGGCGCATCGCGGCCTCGACGGCGGGCCGCACCGGGCACACGCCGACCCCGCCCGCGACGACGAGGAGGTCGCCACCCTCGGCGTCCTGGAGCGGCCAGGGCCGACCGAAGGGGCCCCGCACCCCGATCTCGTCCCCCGGCTCCAGGTTCCGGAACGCGTCCGTGACGCGCCCCACGTGCCGCACGGTGTGCCCGAGGTGGTGGGGGTGCATCGGGTTCGAGGAGATCGAGATCGCCACCTCGCCCACCCCGAACAGGTAGAGCATGTTGAACTGCCCCGCCTCGAAGGCGTAGCCCTCGCCGTCGGTGCCCCGCCAGGTCATCCAGTAGGTCGAGCTCTCCGGCGTCTCCGGAACGATGCGCTGGATCACGGCGATCCGCATCGGTCGGCCCTCGGGCTGCGCCCACCGCTCGCGCAGGTCGGTCGCGCTCACGACGTCCGCACCTCCACCGCGCCGTCAATCGCGCGGATCGCGGCGATCTCCTCGGTCACGTCGATGCCGACGGGGCACCAGGTGATGCAGCGGCCGCAGCCCACGCACCCCGAGACGCCGAACTGGTCGATCCAGGACGCGAACTTGTGGGTGAGCCACTGCCGGTAGCGGGCCGCATGGCTCTCGCGCACGACCGCGCCGGCCGCCCACGAGCACTCCGCGCCGAAGCAGCTCGCCCACTCGCGGGTCCGGGTCGCGAGCTCGCCGCCGATCGAGACGTCGTCCACGACGTCGTGGCAGAAGCACGTCGGGCAGACCATCGTGCAGTTCGCGCAGGCGAGGCACCGCGCCGCGACCTCGTGCCACCGCGGGTGCTCGCGGTTGCGGTACAGCAGGCCCGGCAGGTCCGAGAGGTCGACCTCGCGGCCCATGCGCTCGGCCGCCGCCGCGAGGATCCGCGCGGCCTCCTCCCGCTCGGCCTCGGTCGCCAGGCGCGCGCCGAGCGCGCCGCGGAGCTCCTCGCCCGCGCGGCTGCCGACCTCCAGCGTGAAGCCGTCCTCGAGCTCCGTGAGCGCGAGGTCGAACCCCACCGTGCACCGCGGCCCCGTCCCCGCCGAGACGCAGAAGCAGGTGGCGCCGGGGACCGCGCAGTTCACGCCGACGAGCAGGGCCCGCTCGCGCCGCCGCCGGTAGCGCTCGTCGAGCTCCATGAACACCCGGTCCTGCACCGCGATCGCGTGCAGGTCGCAGCTCCGCAGGCCGATGATCGCGAGGGGTCGCGGATCCTCCTCCGGGGCGGCCTCGACGCGCATCCCCTCGCGGTCGCGACGGATCTCGGTGAGCCGCTCCCGCGGGGGGAACAGGAACCGCTTGCCGGCGTCCGGGCCGTGGGCCCAGTCGAAGAGGCGGTCGTCCCCGCCCTGTTCCAGCCGGTACGAGCCGGGGCCCTGGATCTCCCGCACCCCGGCGGGCAGGTCCGCCAGGCCCTCGACGTCATCGAGCACGATCGCCCCGTCGCGCACGGTCGGCCCGACGACCCGGTAGCCGCGGGCCGCGAGCAGCCCGACCAACCGGTCGAGGTCGACGCGGCGGATGTACCACATCGCGCTCCTCCCGCCCTGAGCGTCCCGCGCGCCCGCAGTCGGCCCAAAAGGCGGACGTCCCGGCGCCCGCGGGCCGTTGGCCTGCATCTTGCCACGGTCCTCGGTCCAGCGCGTACCCTTGCGTCATGCCGCCCTCGGCGCTGCTCACCGACCTGTACGAGCTGAACATGGCCGCGAGCTACCTGCGCCGCGGCATGACCCAGGACGCGACCTTCTCCCTGTTCATCCGGCGCATGCCGCCGAACCGCGGGTTCCTCGTCGCGGCCGGCCTCGAGCCCTGCCTCGCGTTCCTCGAGTCCTTCCGGTTCGAGGAGGACGAGCTCGAGCACCTCGCGCGGCTCGGCTACGACGACGAGACGCTCGAGGCCTTCCGCGGGCTCCGCTTCACCGGGGAGGTCTGGGCGGTGCCCGAGGGCCGGATCGTCGTCGCCGACGAGCCCCTGCTCGAGGTGACGGCGCCGATCTCCGTGGCGCAGCTCGTCGAGACGTACCTGCTGAACGTCGTCACCTTCCAGACGACGATCGCCTCCAAGGCGGCCCGGTGCGTCATCGCGGCGCGGGGCAAGGACCTCGTGGACTTCGCGTTCCGCCGCACCCACGGGGTGGACGCCGCCATGGCCGTGGCCCGTGCGACCGCGATGGTCGGGTTCGTCGCGACCTCCAACGTGGAGGCGGGCCGACGCTACGGCCTGCCGGTCGCCGGGACGATGGCCCACTCCTTCATCGAGGCCTTCCCGACCGAGAAGGACGCGTTCACCGCCTTCGCGCAGGACCACCCGACCCGGACCACGTTCCTCGTCGACACCTACGACACCGCGAACGGCGTCCGCACGGCGGTGGAGGTCATCCGCGGGCTCGGCCTCGCCGACCGGCTCGGGATCCGCCTGGACAGCGGGGATCTCGACGCGCTCTCGCGCGAGGCGCGCAGGATCCTGGACGAGGCGGGCCTCCCGCACGTGCGGATCTTCGCGAGCGGCGGCCTGGACGAGACGGACGTCGACCGCCTCGTGCGCGCGGGCGCGCCGATCGACGCCTTCGGGATCGGCACGAAGATGGGCACCTCGGCCGACGCGCCGTACCTGGACTCGGTCTACAAGCTCGTCGAGTTCGACGGGCGGCCCGTGCTGAAGCTCTCGGCGGCCAAGGCCACCCTGCCGGGGCGCAAGCAGGTCTTCCGCGGCCCGCAGGGGGACGTGATCGGGCTCCGGGACGAGCCGACGCCGGACGGGCACGAGCCCCTGCTCGTGCCGGTCATGCGGGAAGGACGGCGGACCTCGCCGCCCGAGCCCCTCGCCGAGGCCCGTCGGCGGTTCGAGGCCGACCTCGCCGCGCTGCCCGAGGCCGCCCGCCGCCTGGCCGACCCCGAGCCGCCCACCCCGCGCGTCTCCGATGCGCTGCAGGCCCTCGCGGGCTCGGTGCGCGAGCAGACCCTCCGCCGCGTCGGCGTCCTGTAGGCGGCCTCACCAGGCGTAGGCCTCGGGGGCGGGACCGCCCGGACCGGGGAAGATCTCGTCCAGGCGCTTCATCGTCTCCTCGTCGAGCTCAAGCTCGAGCGCGCGCAGCGAGCCCTCGAGCTGCTCGAGCGTGCGGGGGCCGATGATCGGCGCGGTCACGGCCGGGTTCGCCAGGACCCAGGCGAGGGCGACGTCGGCCGGCCGCTCGCCGATCTCGGCGCAGAGGGCCTCGTACCGCCGGATCCGATCCCGATGCTTCGGCAGGTCCTCCTGCACCCACTCACCGGCGCGGCGCCCCTCCTTCGGCCCGTGGAGCACGCCGGCCAGCAGACCCCCCGCGAGCGGGCTCCACGGGAGCACGCCCATCCCGTAGGCCTGGCACACGGGGAGCACCTCGAGCTCGCTCATCCGGTCGTTGAGGTTGTACAGGCACTGCTCGGAGACGAGCCCGAGGAAGTGCCGGTCGCGCGCCCGCTCGTTCGCTTGGGCGATGTGCCAGCCGGCGAAGTTGCTCGAGCCCGCGTACAGGACCTTCCCCTGCTGGACGAGCACCTCGAAGGCCTGCCAGATCTCGTCCCAGTCGGCCTCGCGGTAGATGTGGTGCATCTGGTACAGGTCGATGTGGTCGGTCTGCAGGCGACGCAGGCTGTCCTCGCAGGCTCGCCGGATGTGCAGCGCCGACAGGCGGGACTCGTTCGGCCAGGACCCCATCTCGCCGTAGACCTTCGTCGCGAGGACGACCTTCTCGCGCCGACCGCCGCCCTTGGCGAACCAGTTCCCGATGATCGTCTCCGTCGCGCCGACGCCCTTGCTGCGCCCGTACACGTTGGCCGTGTCGAAGAAGTTGATCCCGAGCTCGAGCGCCCGGTCCATGATCGCGTGGCTCGTGGGCTCGTCGGTCTCCGGCCCGAAGTTCATCGTCCCGAGGCACAGACGGCTCACCTTGAGCCCCAGCCGTCCGAGGTGCACGTACTCCATCGCGGGCTCCCTCCTCGCCGTGTTCGCCCGAACGATACGACGCGATGGCGCAGACCCGTCGCGCCACCCCTGTGGACCGTGGGTACAGATCCGCTCCCCCTGCGGCCGCTCGCTCGCCACCTGACGAGGAGCACGACGTGACAACGGAGAGAGAGAGTCTGTATATGGGAAACACCGCGACGAGGTGCGGATACGTGATGGCGGTCCTCTGGCTGATCGTCGGCGGTACACCCCAACACGCTGCTGCCTATTCACGGGGAGGGGTCGCGCCTGAGGACGGCAGCGTCATTTCCAACTGTGGACCCGAGATCACCTGGAAGTTCACCAACCCGTTCGGGTACCCCTGGAGCGCGGCACAGAAGGATCGCGTGCGGGCCGCCTTCGCCGAGTGGGAGACCCTGGACAACCTCGACGGCGGTGCCATCGTAGATTGGATCGAGAAGAGCGGGGGCGTCGAGGTGCAGGTGCAAAGGTATGACTTCCCCGACGACACGCTAGGTCAAGCGGAATGCGACGCGGGGTATCTCAGGGTAGACATCTCGCTGAATGGCGACGCATTGCAGGCGGTCGTTACCCACGAGGCTGGGCACATCACCGGCCTGGCACACGTGAGTGATGAGGGGAATCTCACGACCACCGCGGCGCCAACGATGACGTCGGGCTGGTGTTCTCCTGATCTCACTGACCTCCAGACCAGCGAGCACGACGACTACGCGGCGCTGATGCAGCGGGACGGGCAGAACGCGGGTACGTTCCGACGGATGCATGCCGATCCCAGCTTCGAGGAGACCCTTGACTGGACGGACCACTGGGACACCGCGGACGTAGCTTCCGTTGAGCAGGTAGCTGACACGAGCAGCCCATGGGGTGGTTACCACCTGCGCTTCAAGGGTCTCGAGCCGCTGACCGGACCAGACCCGGTCCTTCGCCAGGACGTCCTGGTGCTCCGTCCGGGAACGTACGACATGGGCGGCGCATGGGTCCGCCGGGCACCGGAGGCCACCGGGACGGTTACCTTGAAACTCGCGCAGCGCCCGTGGACCAAGTTCACGGGGGATCCGATCACGTGCGACATCGCCCCCTCGGGAGAGTGGCTCGCATCCATCGCGCACACCTTCACCCCCAGCGAGTCCTGGGCCTTCTGGCAGACCAACGAGTACACCGCGAGCGGAGGCCCGCATCTACCGATCCGGGTGAACGTCATCAACGAGCTCCGGCGAGACAGCAACCGGGCGTACGCGCGGGTTGACGTCGTGGCAGCGAGGGCTCAGTGAGATGCGGGGTCGGATCGCAGCGATCCTGATCGCCGGAGCCGTGGCCCTCGGCGGCGTCGGGTTGCCGCTCCTGTCGCTGGCGCGCGGGGGTCACGCGCCGGCGCGAGCGGGGCCGGACCTGCCCTGGCCGTACTGCGCGCCGGACGCCGAGCCCCCCGCTCCCTCGCCGACCCCGTGGCCCGCGATCGGGATCGACCCCGACGTCATCGTGGACCCGGCTCCCCCGCCGCTCGCCCCGCTCATCGTGGTCCCCGCCTCGATCGAGCCAGCGGACGCCGGCAGATACCCGCTCTCCCAAGGCCTGACGGCCACGACGGTCGAGGTGCGCGAGTTGCTCTGGAGCGGGGGAGGGATGAAGGCGATCCCGCCGGGCGAGGAGCTGTGGGTGGGGGCGCCGACCGCGCTGCTCGCCACGACCGGGGGCGAGATCCTCCTCGGTCTCGGCGAGCAGCGCTCCGACGGGCTGTGGAGCACGAGGTTCGCCTTCGCGCCGTCCGGCCCGAGCGGCACGTTCCTCGGCCCCTCGCCCCTCGCCGAGCGGCGGACCGCGATCCTGGAGGCCTTCCGGACGTGGGAGGGCAACCCCGCGACGGGGGCGTCCGCGCGCGACCTCATCCTCGCCTGGAACGAAGAGACGGCGGGGGGCGACGGACCGATGCAGGCCGCCTGGGGACGGTTCGTGGACGAGGTCGTCCTTCAGCGCACGGCCCATCCGGCGCCGGGCACGGCCGCGTGGTGGGACGCCGCTCCGTCGATGTGCCGCAGCGTCCTCGACGCGCCCGAGGACATCCGACGGCGTCTCACGTCCGGGACCGTGTGGGTCCGGGTCCCCGACGGGTGGGCCGACGTGCGCGACGCCGTGCTCTGCCTCCAGATCTCGATCGGGTCCGTGGGCTGCAGCACCCTCCCACGGGCCGACGGCTGGCCGTACGTCCGGTTCGAGCAGGCCTACGCGGTGCCCGGCGAGGCGCTCGAGGTCCGGGTCGCGCATCTGGTCGAGGACGGCGCCGTCTCGTGGCTGGAGCGGGGGACCGTCGCGCGGATCCCGTACGAGCGCTTCACCGACACGGGCGTCGTGCTCGTGGATCTCGCGAGCGCAGGGGCCGCGATGACCCGGTACGAGGATCTCGTCCTCGGCGCGGACCCGGACCTGGTCCCGGTCGAGGCGCTCGGCCTCACGGAGGAGGAGGGGTTGCTGCTCCGGGCGCCCGCCACATCCGGGTCGGATCCCGACCAGTCGCAGGGCTCCGGCGGAGCGACGTGACGGACCCGAGGTACACCCTCGTCGGTCGCGCCCTCGCCGGCGTCCTCCTGTGCGTGGGGTCGGCGCTCGACTGGTGGACGTGGTACGGCGGGGCGGCGGTCTTCGTGCTCCCCGGCTCGGTGCGGGGGTACGAGGCGTGGTCCGGCCGCGCAGCGCTCGCGGCCGGCGTGGGCCTGCTCGTCGTCGCCGGCGTGCAGATCCGGACCGGTCGGAGGTACGCGGCACCCGCCGCGGCGCTCGCCGTCCTCGCCGTCCTCGCAGTCCTGGCGGGTCCGGTCGAGATGCCCGAGTCCGAGCCGCCGCCTGGCCTCTCGTATCGGCTCGAGATCGGGTATCGGGTATCCGTCGCCGGGGCCGCGCTCGGGGCGCTCGCCTCCGTCCTCGAGCTCCTCGGCCGACGCGCCTCGAGCGCCACCGTCCGGCCGTAGGATGCGGACGTGGAGATCGGGATCGACGAGGCCGCCCTGCGTCGCGTCGGCGTGCGCCTCCTCGTCGCGTTCGGCTCGACCGCGCGGGGAACGCAGGGCGCCGCGAGCGACCTCGACGTCGGCGTGCTCTTCGACGGCGGGCCCGCCCTCGGGCCGTTCGACGAACGTCGCGAGGCGGTGGCGAGGGCGGTCCGCGCCGACGCCCCGCTGGACCTCGTCGTGCTGGACGTGGCTGGATCGACAACCCTGAACCCGGGGTAGGCTGGGTCCGTGCCGAGCGTGCGGGCGCCGTTCCGCGAGGTCCGCCGGCGCGACGGGACCCTCGCCCCGTTCGACGCCGAGCGCATCGTCGAGGCCGTCCTCGGGGCCCTGCGCGAGACCGGACGGCCCGAGCGCCCCCTCGCCGAGCGCGTCACCGCCCGGGCGATCGAGGCGCTCGCCGCCCGCGGCACGGACCGCGCGCCCGAGCTCGAGGAGATCCAGGACGAGGTCGAGCACGCCCTGATGGCGCTCGGCCTCGCCGACGCCGCCCGCGCCTACGTCCTCTACCGGCGGCGTCGGGCCGAGCTGCGCGAGGCCAAGCGCCTGCTCGGGGTGCGCGACGAGCTGAAGCTCCCGCTGAACGCCGTCACGGTGCTGAAGGAGCGGTACCTCCTCCGCGACGAGCAGGGGCGGGTGGTCGAGTCCACCGGCGAGATGATGGACCGGGTCGCCCGCCACGTGGCCGCCGCCGAGGACGCCTTCGAGCCGGGCTCCTCCGAGCGCTGGGCCGAGGCGTTCTCCCGGAGCCTGCGCGCGCTGGAGCTCCTGCCGAACTCGCCGACCCTCATGAACGCCGGGACCCGGCTCGGCCTGCTCTCGGCCTGCTTCGTGCTCCCGGTCGAGGACTCGCTCGAGTCGATCTTCACGACGCTCCGCGACATGGCCCTCATCCACCAGGCGGGCGGCGGCACGGGCTTCTCGTTCTCGCGGCTCCGACCCGCCGGGGACCTGGTCGGCAGCACGCACGGTGTGGCGAGCGGGCCGGTCTCGTTCATGCGCGTGTTCGACGTGACCACCGAGGTCGTGAAGCAGGGCGGGCGGCGGCGCGGCGCGAACATGGGCGTGCTGGCGGCCACCCACCCCGACGTGGAGTCCTTCGTGACGGCCAAGCGCCGCCCCGGCATGCTCGAGAACTTCAACCTCTCGGTGGCGGTGGAGGACCGGTTCCTCCGGGCCGTCGAGCGGGACGGCGCGCACCGCCTCGTCAACCCTCGGACGGGGAAGGTCGTGCGCGAGATCCCCGCCCGGCGCCTGTTCGACCTGATCTGCGAGGAGGCCCACCGCGGCGGCGACCCCGGCCTGCTGTTCCTCGACCGCATCGCGAAGGACAACCCCGTGCCGGCGCTCGGGCGGATCGAGGCGACGAACCCCTGCGGCGAGGTGCCGCTCCTCCCGAACGAGTCCTGCAACCTGGGCTCGGTGAACCTCGCGCGCATGGTGCGCGGCGGACGCCTGGACCTCCCGCGCCTGCGCGCCACCGTCCGCCTGCTCGTGCGCTTCCTCGACGACGTGCTCGAGGTGAACCGGTACCCGACCCCCGCGGTCGAGGCCGCCACGCTCGCCACCCGGAAGATCGGCGTCGGCGTGATGGGGCTCGCCGAGCTCCTCGGCTCGCTCGGCGTCCCCTACGACAGCGAGGAGGCGATCCGGCTCGCCTCGCGCATCGCCCGCGAGGTCCGGGACGAGGCCCGGCGCGCCTCCGCCGAGCTCGCCGCCCTCCGGGGACCCTTCCCCGCCTACGAGCGGAGCGCGCTCGCCGCCCGCGGCGGACCGCCGCTGCGCAACGCGCAGCTGCTCTCGATCGCGCCGACCGGCACGATCTCGGTCATCGCCGGCACGACCTCCGGCATCGAGCCGATGTTCGCGGTCTCCTACGTCCGCAACGTGCTCGGGACGCGCCTGGTGGAGACCAACCCCCTGTTCGAGCGCGTCGCGCGCGACCGCGGCTTCTACTCCGAGGAGCTCATGGCCGAGATCGCCCGCACGGGCGGGATCCGCGGCAACCCGCGGGTGCCCGAGGACGTGCAGCGCGCCTTCGTCACGGCCCTCGAGATCGAGCCCGCCTGGCACCTGCGGATGCAGGCGGCCTTCCAGCGCCACGTGGACGCCGCGGTCTCCAAGACCGTGAACCTGCCGGCCTCGGCCACCGTGGAGGACGTGCGCGAGATCTACCTCGCCGCCTGGCGCCTGCGCGTGAAGGGCATCACCGTCTACCGGTACGGGAGCCGCCCGGGCCAGGTCCTGACGTTCCTCTCCGAGGGCGCCGAGGCCCCGCCGGTCGAGGTCGACGCCGAGTACGCGGGGGGCTGCGTCGGCTACGTCTGCGAGCTCTGAGGCTCGGGCCGGAGCAGGCGCTCGCGGAGGGCCGGGTCGCGCTCGGGGTCCCACGCCCCAGGGACGAGCAGGAACGCGAGCGTGATCGCCGCCCCGAGGACGCCCGCGCCGATCAGCGTCGCGTCCACGCCGAGGGCCGAGGCGGCCGGGGCGACGAGGGCGAAGGAGGCCGGCACCCCCGCCGTCGAGATCAGCCAGTCCAGGCTCGAGACGCGCCCGAGGAGCTCGGCGGGCACGAGCCGCTGGATCATCGTCGTCCAGATCACCATGAGGTAGGTCAGGCTGCCCTCGGCGACGAGCGCGACGGCCATCGCCTGCCACAGCGCGACGGACAGGCCGAACCCGGCGAGGAGCAGCATCCCGAGCGCCCAGGCCACGTAGAGCACCGTGATCGGCTTGCGCGGCAAGCGCCCCCGCTGCCCGACAGCGAGCGCGACGAGGACCGAGCCGACCCCGCCCGCCCCGTAGACGATCCCGAGGTCGGCCGCCGAGCCGCCGAGATCGTTCTTGACCACGTACGGCAGGAGCACATCCCACGGCCCCCACGTGAACAGCAGGCTGACCGTCGCGGCGACCATCGCCGCCCACAGCCACGCCCGGCGGCGGACGAAGCCGAGCCCCTCCACGAGGTCCCGCCACGCCGAGGTCCGCTCCGGCGCGTCCCGGACCACGGCGCGGGTGCGCATCGCGAGGATCATCGCGGCCGAGAACACGAAGGTCGCGGCGTCGACGAGGAACGCCGCCCCGAGCCCCAGCCACGCGATGAGGAACCCGCCGACCACGGGACCCACGAGCGCGAGCGTGAAGGGGCGGACGAACTGCGCGAGGGAGTTCGCCTCCACGCGGAGGTCATCCGGCACGATCAGCGGCACGATCGAGGAGAAGGCCGGCCCGAACACCGCCTGGCCCGCGCCGTAGGCGACGACGAGCGCCACGAGGCGCGGCAGCGTGAGCGCCCCGGCGAGGGAGAGCACGCCGACCGCGCCGATCGCGATCATCCGGACCACGTCGCCCACGATCATGAGGTGGCGCCGGTCGAGCCGGTCCGAGAGCACGCCCGAGGCGAGCAGGAGCACCACCTGCGGGATGCTCCAGGCCACGCCGACCGCGGCGAGCGCCGAGGGCCGGTTCCAGATCTCGTAGGCCTGCCACGCCACGGCGACGGCGTAGATGCCGTCGCCGATCATCGAGACGGTCATGCCCGTCCACAGCAGCCGGAAGTCCCGGATCCGCAGCGGGCGGAGGATGCCGATGCGATCGACGAGCTCGGTCTCGCGGCGCACGTCGCCCCCCTCGGTCGGGCCGCCGCGCCGAGCATACGTGCGCCCTCGGCCGAAGCACCTGCCCGTCGGTCAGTCGGTCCGGCGCGCCGGGAGGGATTCGAACCCCCAACCTTCTGATCCGTAGTCAGATGCTCTATCCGTTGAGCTACCGGCGCTCGGCCCACATCGTACCGCGCTCCCACCGGCATCTGACCCAGAGCCTCTGCCGATGAGGAAGGAGGCTCGGCGAGCCGGCAGACGAGACGGGACGCGGGTATCGATGGCACGTGCGCCGGGGCGAACCATCCCGTCAAGACCACGTTTCGATCATGCCCAGGGCCGCCTCCACGAGGGCGGGCAGGGCTGCCTCGACCTCCGGGGAGAGCTCGAGACCGGGGGCGAGCTTCGCGGGCTGCACACCCAGCACCACCGACTCGGGGGCAGATCCCTGCTGGTGGAGCAGCACCACGAGGTCCTTCACGCCGAACTCGTGGAGCGACATCCCGAAGGCCAGGGGCGGGAGGTCGGCCACATCCAGGCGCACGATCGTCCCGGGCTCACGCCCCGAGTCGATGCAATCGAGTACGAGCAGGTGCGTCACGCCTTCCAGATCCGCTACCGTCTCCGGCCCGATCGCGCCCGGCGACAGCACGCGCACCCCCGGCGGCACCCGCGCGCGCACGAGCTCGGCCGCCCGACAGCCGACCCCCTCGTCGGACATCAGGACGTTGCCAACGCCGAGGACGACCACGTTCACGATGCGTCTCCTCGCCGCTAGCTGCCCGGGGCGGTCACTGCGCCACGCCCTCGAGGAGCCGCGATCCCCCTGGCGGTCGGCATCTCGGCCACCGGCTCCTCCTCGGCGCGGACGATGGGGAAGTTCTCGACGATGAACAGGTACACGAGCACCGCCACCGCGATGTCCCCGAGCGCGACCGCGACCTCCATCCAATGTGGCACGTAGGAAGCACCACCCGCCGGATCCGCCATCGCGGTGAAGAGCACGTTCGCCCGGTTGAACGCGACGCCCGCGGCCGTGAGCGCGGACGCCGTGACGAGCAGGATCCTCGACCCCCGCAGTCGCGGGGTCAGGAAGACGACCATGGGGACGACCACCCCAACCCCCAGCTCGACCAGGAACAGGTTCCCCGCCGCGGAGCCATCGAAGGCTTCCGCCAGGATGCCCCGCCACACGAGGTCGCCGACCTTCAGGACCAAGTACGCGAGCATGACCCAGCCCGCCAGCCCGACCATCTCGGTGAGCGTGTGGATCGGGGGCTCCCATCGGTGCACACGCGCGGAGGCCAGGGTCTCCATCGTCTCCATCGCCGGACCCACGAAGAACGACGACACGAGGAAGAACAGCGGGAGCAGCATGGACCACCACAGCGGGTGCATGGTCCCCCGGGTGATCACGAACAGCGATCCGAGCGCGGACTGGTGTAGGAACGGCAGGATGATGCCGACCACGAGGACCGGAGCGTAGATCACCCGCACCGCTCGGGCGAGCCGAGGCAGGTGGACGCGCTCGGTCAGGATCGGGAGGAATTCCACGATCTGGACCACCGTGTACCCGCCGACGCACCAGAACAGCTCCCACATCACCGAGTGCGGATTCCAGCGCGTCCAGAACACCAGGGGGTGCCAGGCCCGGTACCAGCGGCCGAGGTCGATCAGCAGCCCGGTGCACACCATCAGGTAGCCGAGGAGCGAGGTGAGGAGAGCGGCGCGCTCGACGACCCGGAACCGCTCCCGACCGAGGAAGTGCACCAGGAGCGCCGTCGAGTACCCGCCGCCCGCCAGTGCCACGCCGGTCAGGACGTCCCACCACACCCACATCCCCCAGGGCCAGCGGTCGTTCAGGTTCGTGGAGGCACCGAGCCCGAACAGGAATCGGTAGAGGGCGACCCCGACGAACAGGCCCCCCACCCCGAGCAGGACGACCCGGGTCCAGGTCATGCGGAACGTCCAGGGACGCCGTGCCTGCACCGCCGCCGCCCCGGCGTTCACGGCTCCTCGCCTCCCTGCGCGGACGATCCCCACGGCGAGCCGGCACCGACCGGTGTCCGCCCTCCCGCGTGGTCGCCGGCCCGCTCCCTGAGGCGCAGGAGCGCGGTCAGGACGGCTCCGAGACCCACGATGGCCACGGGCAGGGTCCGGGTGATCTGCCACGTGTAGCCGGGGAGCGGCTGCTCGGGGATCCCGGTCGGGAAGCCCAGCTCCTCGAAGGGCACGTCCGAGATGTACATGACGGACGTGCCGCCGGCCTCGGACTCGCCGAACACGTGACGGACGTACCTCGGATCGCCCTCGATGCGCTCCCACGCGGTCTCCAGGAGCTCTCCCCGGGTTCCGAACCGGATGGCCCCGACCGGGCACGCCGCGGCGCACGCGGTGCCCTCGCCCCGAGACACCCGCTCGAAGCACAGCGTGCACTTGCTCACGAGGGGGAACGTCTCCTCCCACTGGAACGTCGGCACGTCGAACGGGCACGCCACGATGCAGTACCGGCACCCGATGCACCGGTCGGCCGTGTAGGTGACCGGGCCATCGGAGCTCTTCTCCAGCGCCTTGACCCAGCACGCCGACGCGCAGGCCGGGTCGAGGCAGTGGAAGCACTGACGCTTCACGTAGCGGATCGCCCCGTCGCCGCCGGCCGCCGCGTAGGTCCTCACGACGGTCCAGTTCTCCGAGGTCAGCTCGGCCTCCTCTCCCAGCGTCGGCTGCTCACTGCGGAACTCGAGGTCGTTCTGGAGCTTGCACGCGGTGACGCACGAGCCACAGCCGATGCACCTTGTCAGATCGATCAGCATCGCGGGATCGCGTGCGTGCTCCTCGACCAGCCCGGCCTGCGTCGCTACGCGGGTGGGGCTCGCCGACAGCGTCGCGGCGCCTCCGGCCCCGGCTGCCAAGGCCGCGGTCTTCAGGAAGTCCCGGCGCGTGGGGCAGGTCCCGGGATCTCTCCTCCCGCGTGCAGGCGCCCTCCCGTCCATCGCTTCATCCCTCGACCTCGGCGACCCTGATCTCGCGGCTGCGAGCATCGATCACGTGGACGGCGCACGCGATGCACGGATCGAAGGAGTGCACGGTGCGCAGGATCTCGAGCGGGCGCGCCGGGTCGCTCACGCGCGTTCCGACGAGGGCGGCCTCGTACGGGCCCTGGACCCCGCGTGCGTCCCTGGGAGACGCGTTCCACGTCGTCGGTACGACGCACTGGTAGTTGGCGATCTTCCCGTCCCGGATACGGACCCAGTGTCCGAGGGTCCCCCGTGGCGCCTCGTGGAACCCCGCGCCGCTCGCCTCGGCCGGCCATCCCGAGGGGTCCCACCCACCGACGTGGATCGTGGTGTCGCCCTCGGCCATCGCCTGGGCGAGCTGATCCAGCATGACCGGGACCTGCTCGGCGAGGTAGAGCGTCTCGATCCCGCGGGCGGCGGTCCGGCCCAGGGTCGAGAACAGCGCCTCGGGGCCCACCCCGAGCGTGCCCAGCACGTGATCCACGAGCTCGCGGATCCGCGGAACACCCGATGCGTAGGCGACGAGCACACGGGCGAGGGGACCGACCTCCATCGGCCGTCCGTCGTACCGGGGGGCCTTGATCCACGAGTACGCCTCGTCGACGTTCAGCTCTTCGAACGGCGGGGTCGGGCCCGAGTACCGCGGCACAGTGTCCTCATCGAGCGGTTTCGCGGCACTGTCGCCCTCGTACCACGATCGGCCGACCTCCTCGGCGATGAGCTCCGGGTCGAACGGCCGGACGGCCGACAGGTCACGGTCGAAGATCACCCCGCCCGGGAAGGCGAAGCTCGACGGGTCCCCGCTCGGGTCCATGGGCACGTCCCCGTGGACCATGAAGTTGCCGGTCCCCTCCCCGATCTCAGCCCAGTCCGGGTAGAGCCCGGCCACAGCCAGCAGGTCCGGGATGTAGACCTGCTCGACGAACGAGCGGGCGGTCTCGGCGAGCGATCGCAGGGTCGACAGCCGGGCCGCGTTCAGCGCCGAGGAGCTGTCGATGTCCACGGGGATCGCCATCCCGCCGACCAGGAACGTCTGCAGCAGCGGGTTCTTCCCCCCCAACACCGCGTGTGCCTTGATCACCTCCCGCTGCCAATCGAGCGCCTGGAGGTAGTGCGCCGCAGCCATGAGATCGGCGGCTGCCGGGAGGCGGTAGGCTTCGTGACCCCAGTAGCCGTTCGCCAAGGGGCCGAGCAGCCCAGAGGCCACGAAGCGCTTCAGCTTGTCCCGAACGGCCTCCATCTCGGCGGGAGAGTTCCGGGGCCAATCGGACAGCCCGCCGGCGAGCGCCGCCGCCTCGGCCGGTTCGGCCTCGAGAGCGAGGCGGATGTCCACCCAATCGAGCGCGTGCAGGTGGTAGAAGTGCATGACGTGGTCGTGCACCTGTTGGAACGCGGTGATGAGGTTCCGCACGATCACGGCGAGCGGTGGTGGCGTGATGCCGAGGGCGTCCTCGACCGCCCGTACCGACGCGAGCGCGTGGGCCATCGTGCATACGTTGCAGATGCGCTGGGTGAAGACCCACGCATCCCTCGGATCCCGCCCCAAGAGGATCAGCTCGATGCCCCGGAACATCGTCCCCGAGGCCCACGCGTCGCGGACGACGCCGCCGTCCACCTCGGCCTCGATCCGCAAGTGGCCCTCGATCCGGGTCACGGGGTCGATCACGAGACGGGTCATGCCTCACCGCCCCCTGACGCCGGCGAGCGACGGCCGCTCCGACGGCGCTGTCGCAGGAGCACGGCGGTGCCCGCGCCGGCCGCGAGCACGGCGCCCCCGATGCCGAGACCCACACCGAGCGCCTCGCTCTCCCGCTCACGCGCGGCCGGCGCGGGCAGGAGCTCCTCGCCCATCCAGCGGTAGAACGGCGTCGAGGAGTCCCAGAAGCCGGGCTCGGTGCACGCCAGGCATGGATGCCCCGCCGCGATCGGCCACGATGTGTTGTCGTTCCACCCCACGAGCGGGCAGTTGCTGCCGGCTCTCGGCCCCTTGCAGCCCATCTTGAAGAGGCACCAGCCTTGCCGGTGTCCCTCGTCTCCCCACTCTTCCACGAACCGACCCACGTCGAAGTGCGCGCGGCGGGGGCAGTTCTCGTGGACCACGTGCCCGTAGGCGAACAGCGGCCGCCCAAGTTCGTCGGTCGCCGGTAGCTCGCCGAACGTGAGGAAGTGCACCAACGTCGCGGCGAGGTTGACGGCGTTCACGGGACAGCCGGACAGGTTGAGGATCGGCCTGTCCTTCACGACGTTCCACACGCCGACGGCTCCGGTCGGGTTCGGCGCCGCCGCGGGGATACCGCCGAACGCGGCGCACGTACCCACCGCGACGATCGCCGCAGCCCCCCGGGACACCTCGGTGAGGATCTGCACGGCGGTCTTGCCCGCGACCGTGCAGTAGACGCCGCCGTCGGCGGTTGGGATCGAACCCTCGACGACGAGGAGGTAGGGAGCACGCTCCATCGCCTGCGCGAGCGAGCGCTGGGCCGCCCCGCCGGCCGGGGCCATGAGGACCTCGTGGTAGTCGAGCGACAGGAGGTCGAACATGAACTCCACGGCCGTAGGGTGGCTGGTACGCAGGAAGGACTCGGAGTCGCCCGCGCAGTCCTGGAACTCGAGCCAGATCACAGACGGTCGCGGCGCGGCCCCCTGAAGCGCAGTCGCGATCCGCAGGGCGTATCGGGGAGGCAGGGCAAGCACCCCCGCCATGAGCGAGCAGAACTCCAGGAACTCCCTCCGGGAGAGCAGGCACATACCCCCCGGGGCGTCGGTGCTGGTCGAGACGCCGCCAGACATCGCGCCTCCACCGATGAGACTGCTAGCTTCATCGTGGGTCCGACGCGTGTGGAGGGTAGGGGCGAATGACCCGCGTCGGGCGGGACGACGCCTTAGGGCGTTCGGCCTCAGCGCCGGCGTGAAGCCGATCTCCGACAGCGACGCGACCTGGGAGCGAGGGACGGCGGGGCGGCGTCAGGCGGCGGCGAGCGGGAGGCGGCCGACCAGGATGGCGGCCGCGGCGAGCAGCGCCACGACCGCGAGGAGCCCGTACCCCGCGACGACGGCCCTGCCGATGCCGCTCGCGAGGAGCCGGCGCGCCGCCAGGCCCCGCCACCCGGGCACGGACCGAGCCGCGTCGCTCGGCAGCGGCTGCGCGCCGTAGACCTGCAGCAACCGCGCCTGGACTCGCGCCCGCGCAGGGTCCTGCGGCGGGGTCCCCGCAGGTGGCGGCGGCACGTGGCGACGAGGACGCCGCGGCGACGATCCCGCCCCACCACCATGCGACCCGCGTCCCGCGCGACCGCAGCGCGAGCAGATCAGGTGGAGCGCGACGGGATACCCGAGCGCCGCGCGATAGCCGTCCTCGTGCTCGACGACCCGGCCCCACAGGGCGACGGTCCCGACCACGGCGACGGCGCCGTCCCGGACCGACGGCAGGAGCGCCGGGTCCTTGGCCGCGTGGAGCCCGCACCGGCAGGTGGGCTCCGGCGCCGGGTGCGGACCGTCGCACCGGGCGTGCGCTCGGGCGGCTCCGACGGCTCCGGCGCCGGGTCCGGCCAGACCTCGAGGATCCGGACGATGTCTCCGATGCGCATCTGCCCCCACCCCTTCCGGTGCTGCAGCCTCCCGCGTTCCTCACCTTCGGCTCGGAGGCGTGCCCGCTCGAGACCGGGCGCGCTCCTCGGGGGGTTTCCCGAACCCGCTTCAGCGCCTCCGCCGCATCCCCGGGCCGCGGCGAGTGGGCGGCGAGGACCGGGCGCCGCGGGTTCAGGCCCGGGGTCGACGGGGCTCGAGGAGCTCCGCGAGGCTCGAGATCTCGGGATGGAGCCCGGGGTCGCGATGGCCCTCCCACGGCTCCCTGCCGCGACGGATGAACAGGGTCCGGATGCCGAGCGCCGCCGCGCCGTCGAGGTACGGCGGCTGGTCGTCGACGAACACCGCGCGTTCGGGCGCGACGCCGACGGCCGCGAGCGCGGCCAGGTAGATCCCGGGCTCGGGCTTGTGCGAGCCGACCTCGAAGGATAGGACGAGGGCGTCGACCTCCTCGCGCAGGCCGAGCTCATCCACGAGCGGGCCGGCGAAGTGGTCGCAGTTGCTCACGACCGCCGTGCGCACGCCCCGGGCTCGGAGCTCCCGGAGGGTGGGGAGCGCGTCGTCGTACAGGTGCACCCGGCCGTCCAGGTGCGCGGCGATGAGCTCGGTGATGCGACGCACGAACGCCGGCTCCGGCTCCAGCCCGCACGCCCGGACGAGCGCCGCGACGTCTCCCTCGGCGCTGCCGAAGGCCCCCGTCTGCCGCGGCCCGTACGTCGCCTCGTAGGCCCGGATCAGCACGCGCTCGGGGACGCCGAGGGCCTCGGCCAGGCCCGAGCGGAGGTCGCGCCACTCGCTCCAGACGAGCGTGTCGAACAGGTCGATCAGGGCGGCCTCCACGGTCCCCAGGATACGGACCGCGCTCCGCCCTCCGCCCTACCTGCGCTCGACGGCCGAGACCTCGGGATCGGGTCCCTCAGGGATCGAGTAGATACGTCCGCCGCTCCGCGAGAACGCGACCGCCTCGCTCGAGGGAAGCGATACCGGGCAACGCGTCCCCCGTCGGAGCGTCGCGACGACGCGCCGATCCACCCACGGGATGAACAGGGACGTCGAGTAGTTCTTCAGCACGATGCCATCCGGACCGAGATCGGCAGCGGTGATGTTCTCGAGCGGAGCGCGGGCGACGAGCTTGAGCTCCCGCTCGTCACCGGAGCTGATCCCGCGGAGCCCGACCGCGTATACGCGGCTCGTGTCCTCCCCCCGCTGCTTCTCGAAGACGAACAGGCGCTCACGCCGACCGTCGACGATCATCGCCTCCGCGTTGTGAGCCTGATCCGGATACCGCAACCAGAGGACCTTGGCAGACACACGCTCGCGATCCAGGCTGGCCGGTTCCCGGAACCAGTACACGCGGATGCGATCGCGGGCACGCGCGTTGTCTCCGATGTCTCCGATCCACAGACGGCCGTCCGCGAGGGCCACGTCCTCCCAGTCCCAGTTCCACGCGTCGATGACCTCAACGTCGGCACGCATCCGTCCCTTCGGCGTGATCGCGTAGGCCCAGGTGCCGTTCCCCGAATCCTCGTGCATCCACAGCACACCACGGACACGCCGTGCCGCGACGATGCCGGAGACCTCGTTGATGCGGTCGTCCCCGATGCTGCCGAGGACCTCGGGATCGCCGAAGCGCGGACACGTCCCCGCCCGAACGGGCCCTGCGCCGACGATGGCCGGGACGGGGGATGCGAGCAGCGCCGCCACGAAGAGGCGCAGGACCAAAGCCCGGGACTCCGCCGCGATCGCGCTCCTCCGCCCCATCCCCCCGTCCTTCCACACGCCTACCCGGCCCGGCCGCACGCCGGGCCGCGGGCCCCGCGGAGACGGCGCGATTCGAACGCGCGAGGGAGCTCAACACCCCCTAACCGCTTAGCAGGCGGCTGCTTTCGGCCACTCAGCCACGTCTCCGGGGCAGATGGTACGGCACCGCGGCCCGCGAGGCACCCCTCCCCGGGGATCCCGCCCCCAGGCGCCCGCTCACGGGTCCGGGGGGAGCTTCGGGGCGCCGGGGTGGACCGCGGCGGGACGCCGGAGGGCCGCCGCGACGGCCCGCAGCACGTCGTCCCGGGCAAGGATCCCCACCGGGCGACCCCGCTCGTCCACCACGGGGAGGCGGTTCACGCCGGTCTCGTCCATGACCGCGATCGCCCGCGTGAGCGGCCAGTCGGCCTCGGCCGTGACGACCTCGCGGGTCATCACCTCCCCGACGGTGAGCTTGGCGAGGTGCCGCTCGGCCCGGAGGAACGGCCCCGTGGTCTGCGTCGCGGTGTGGCCCTCCCGCTCGAGCAGATCCCGGAGCGTGAGGATCCCGATCACCGCGCCGCCGTCCACGACCGGCGCGCCCGCGATCCCCTCCGCAGCCAGGCGCATCGCGGCGTCGCTCGCGCGCATGTCCGGCTCGAGCGTGATGACCTTCCGGGTCATCGCCTGCCCGACGGTGCCGAACCGCTCCTCGGCCTCGCGGCAGAAGTCGTCGTGCTCCACGGACGCCACCTCCACCATCATCGTGCATCCGAGGGCCGGGCGCGACCACGGACCGAGCGGCCCCGCGGTGCAGGGCCCTTCGGCGCGCCGGTCAGGAGGCCAGCGCCCCGCGCCGGGCGAGGATCTCGAGCGCGCGCTCGACCGGCAGCGCGTGCAGGGTGTTCCCGCCGCGCCCGACCACGGTCTCGGCCGCGAACAGCGCGTTGGCGACGGCCTCCTCGGTCGCCTCCACGACCGCCCGGAACAGGCCCGAGAGCACCTCGGCCTCCGGCCCGTCGGCGATCGCGCGGACCTCGAGGACGCGTCCGGCCTCGGCGGGGAGGCGGTTCGCCGTCGAGAAGGCGAGCATCTGCTCCCCCGAGCCGTTGGACGCGCTCGAGCCGCCCCGCGCCAGCCCGAGCCCGGCCCGCACGGCTATCCGACGGAGCTGGTGGGGCAGGAGCGGCGCGTCGGTCACCACGACGACCACGCACGAGCCCTCCCTGTGCTCCGCGGGCATGAGGTCGGTGAGCTCGCGGCCGACCGGCACGCCCGCGAGGACCAGCTCCTTCCGCGAGCCGTGGTTCGTGAGCACGAGCGCCCCGACGGTGAAGCCCTCGACCACCCGCGAGGCCGTGCCGATCCCGCCCTTGAAGTCGAAGCACTGCATCCCGAGGCCCGCGCCGACGCAGCCCTCCTCGACCGGCCCTCCGCGGGCACCGTCGAGCGCGGCCGCGACGTGCTCGTCCCGCAGGGGGAAGGAGAGCACGTCGTTCAGGAACGAGTCGTCGCACTCGGAGACGACCGGCATGATCTCCCGGGCGGCGCGGGGGTCGATCCGCGCGGCCCAGCGCAGCGTGGCGTCGTAGGCGCGGCCGATCTGGGCCGTCGAGGTGAGCACGATGGGAGTCATGAGCACCCCCCACTCGCGGAGGTGGTTCACCCCGATCGTCTCGCCGTAGCCGTTCAGGATGTGGACGCCCGCGTACACGGGCTCGTCCCAGGGCCAGCCCTCGTGCGGGAAGATCGCGGTCACGCCGGTCCGCACGGCGTGCGGGTCGCCGTCCTCGCGCTCGCGCACGGTCGCGTGGCCGACGCGCACGCCGGGCACGTCCGTGATCGCGTTCGCCGGGCCGGTCGGCAGCTCGCCGATCACGACCCCGAGGTCCCTCGCCCTGCTCGCGCCCACCGCTCCCCCCTTGGGATCTCACGCCCGGGCCCGGGCGCGCATGCTATCGCGCGGGTCCGAAGCGCCGACGGGCGGTACCATGGCTCGCGCTTCCATGGCCATCCTCGCCCTCGGCGTGACCCACCGGACCGCGAGCGTCGACCTGCTCGAGCGCCTCGCGTTCACCGAGGACGACCTGGCGAAGGCCTACCGCCGGATCGCCGACGAGCCGGCGATCGACGAGGGCGTCGTGCTCTCCACCTGCAACCGCGTCGAGGTCTACGCGGCCGTGCCCGCCTACCACGCGGGCTTCCAGGCCGCCAAGCGCCTGCTCTGCGAGACGCGGGGGCTGGATCCCGAGGAGATCGCCGAACCGCTCGTCTCGCACTACGAGGAGCAGGCCGTCCGCCACCTGTTCGAGGTCGCCGCGGGCCTGGACTCCATGGTCCTCGGCGAGCCCCAGATCCTGGCGCAGGTGCGCGAGGCACTGCGGATCGCCGAGGCGGAGGGGGCGGCGGGGCGCACGCTCACCGGGCTGTTCCACGCGGCCGCCCGGGCCGGGCGCCGGGTGCGGACCGAGACCGCGGTCGGCGCGGCGCCCGACGCCTTCGTCGAGGCGGGCACGGAGCTCGCGGTCGAGGCCCTCGGGGGGCTCGAGGGACGCACGGCGGTCGTCGTCGGCGCGGGGCAGATGGCCGCGCTCGCCGTGGGCCACCTCCGGCGCCGCGGGGTCGGGACGCTGCGCGTCCTCAACCGCTCCCTCGAGCGCGCCCGGGCCCTCGCCGAGCGCGCCGAGGCCGACCACGGCGACCTCGATGAGCTCCCCGCGGCCCTCGCCTCGGCGGAGATCGTCGTCTCGGCGACCGGGGCGGCCGGGGTCGTGCTCCACGCCGAGACCCTCCGCGCCGCGGCCGCCGGTCGCGAGCGCCCGCTCTTCGTGCTCGACCTCGCCGTGCCGCGGGACGTCGACCCCGCCGCCGCCGGGATCCCTGGCCTGCGCCTCGTCGACATCGAGGGCCTGCGGGAGGTGCTGGCGGCGCGCACGGCGGACGCGGCCGAGGACCTCACCCGCGCGGCCGAGATCGTGGAGGAGGAGGTCCGGCGCTACACCGTGCGCCGCCGGTCCGAGCACCTCGCGCCGCTCATCCACGCCCTCCGCGAGCGGGGCGAGCGAGCGGTCGCCGCCGAGCTCGCGCGCCACCGCTCGGCCCTCGCGGACCTCTCGCCGGCCGAGCGGGAGGCGGTCGAGCAGATCGCTCGAGGGGTCGCCGCCAAGCTGCTGCACGATCCCATCGTGCGCCTGAAGGAGCTCGCGGGCCCGGGGACGGAGCGGACCTACGCCGAGCTCCTCGCCCGGCTGTTCGACCTGCCCGAGCCGGGCTCCGAGCGCCGGTCCGAGCCGTGACCCTCCGACTCGGCACGCGCCGCTCGCCCCTCGCGCTCGCGCAGGCCACCTGGGTGGCCGATCGGCTCCGCGAGCGCGGCCTCGAGGTCGAGCTCGTCGGCATCACGACCGCCGGCGATCGCCGCACCGCCGTCACGGGACCCGCCGGGCTCAAGGGCATGTTCGTCGCCGAGATCGTGCGGGCGCTGCGGGCGGGCGAGGTCGACCTCGCCGTGCACTCCGCCAAGGACCTGCCGGCCGAGGACGAGCCGGACCTCGTGCTCGCCGCGGTGCCTGAGCGCGAGAGCCCCCTCGACGTGCTCGTCACCCGCGACGGCGAGCTCGGCCCCGGGGCGCTCGTCGGGACCTCCAGCCTCCGGCGGCAGGCGCAGATCCTCCGCCACCGGCCCGACGTGCGCCTCGCGGACCTGCGGGGCAACGTGGACACGCGCCTGCGCAAGCTCGAGGCGGGCGAGGTCGACGCGCTCGTGCTGGCGGCGGCGGGCCTCGTGCGCCTCGGCATCGTGCCGGAGCACGCCGAGCCGATGAGCCCGGCCGAGATGCTGCCGG
>CAZXJB010000022.1:0-28181 GCA_964640965.1 uncultured Actinomycetes bacterium
CTCGGCCGTCCGCGGGACCCGCCCGAGGCGCGTCGCGGCGGCCGGGTTGGCGAGGGCGGCGCGACCGGCGCCGTCGAACAGGACGAGCCCCTCGGGCATCGCCTCGAGGACCAGACGGGTCTCGGCCAGCCGCTCTCCGGCCGCGCCGAGGTGCCCGGTGAGGTCGGCGAGCTCGCGCCCGAGCCGCTCGAGACGCGCCCGCAGCCGCCGGCGGTCCCGCACCCAGAGCCCGAGCGCGAGGGCCAGGACCAGCAGGCCGAGGAGGAGCCCGAGCGCTTCCACGTCGGCAGTCTCGCACGGCCGACGACCCGCCGAGGATCGTTCACGGTCCGTTCACGCAGGGGTCCCGTGCTCGCCACGCTCGCCCCCTAGCATCGCCGCGGTCGACGGCCGTGGTTGGTCGTCCGGGACGCAGGAGGGAACGGATGCGGAAGGCACGCAGGTGGCTCGGGACGGCTGCGTTCGTCGCCGCGCTCGCACTGGCGGCGGCTGCCTGTGGGAACACCGACGAGGGCGGCTCCGGCGGCGGTGGTGGCGGCGGTCTCGCCGGCACGGTCACCGGCGACGGGTCGAGCACGGTCTTCCCGATCACCCAGGCGGTGGCCGAGGAGTTCACCGCGCAGAACCCGGACGTCGAGATCTCCGTGGGGATCTCCGGGACCGGCGGCGGGTTCGAGAAGTTCTGCAACGGGGAGACCGACATCCAGGACGCGTCCCGACCGATCGAGCCGAGCGAGGCCGACCTCTGCGCGAAGAACGGGGTCGAGTACGTGGAGCTCCAGGTCGCCATCGATGGACTCTCGGTCGTCGTGAACCCGGCGAACGACTGGACCTCCTGCCTCACCGTGGAGCAGCTGAAGGCCGTCTGGGAGCCGGGCAGCGACGTGTCGAGCTGGCACCAGGTCGACCCGAGCTTCCCCGACCGGCCGCTCACCCTCTACGGGCCCGGGACGGACTCGGGGACCTTCGACTACTTCACCGGGGCGATCGTCGGCGAGGAGGGCGCGAGCCGCTCGGACTACACCGCGAGCGAGGACGACAACGTCCTGGTCCAGGGCGTCGCCGGCGACGAGAACGCCCTCGGGTACTTCGGCTACGCCTACTACGTCGAGAACAGCGACAAGCTCAAGGTGCTCGCGATCGACGGCGGCAGCGGCTGCGTCGAGCCGACCCCCGAGACCATCAACGACGGCTCCTACACGCCGCTGTCGCGGCCGCTGTTCGTCTACGTGAAGGAGGCCTCCCTCGCCAACCCGGCGGTGGTCGCCTTCATGGACTTCTACATGGGGAGCAGCCAGGCGCTCGTGGGGGACGTGGGGTACATCGACGTGCATCCCGATGCGTACGCCACCGAGGTGAAGGAGTGGGAGGACTTCAAGGCCTCCGCGTGAGGTCGGGGACGCGGATAGGCTTGGCGGGGCCGTCCCGGGCGGGGCGGCCCCGCGGCGGAGGGTGAGGGATGGCGGTCGCGAGCACGCAGATCTCGCTCACCAGGCGACGGACGCGACGCGTGGAGGGGCTCGTCCGGGGCCTGCTGCTCCTGTGCGCGGTCCTCTCGGTCGCCACGACCTTCGGCATCATCGGCTCGCTCCTGTTCGAGACCGTGGACTTCTTCCGGGCGGTCTCGCCCCGGGAGTTCTTCACCGGCACCTCCTGGGGGCCGACCTTCGTGCCGGCGAGCTTCGGGGTCCTGCCCCTCGTGAACGCCACGGTCCTCATCGCGGTGCTCGGCACCGCGATCGCGGTGCCCCTCGGCATCGGCTCGGCGATCTTCCTGTCGGAGTACGCGCGACCGCGGACGCGCGCGGTGGTGAAGCCGACGCTCGAGGTGCTCGCCGGCATCCCCACGGTCGTGTTCGGCTTCTTCGGGCTCACCTTCCTGACGCCGAGGATCCTGCAGCCGCTCCTGCCCGGGACCGGCGTGTTCAACGCCCTCGGCGCGGCGATCGTGATCGGCATCGCGGTCACGCCGCTCGTCGCCTCCCTCGCGGAGGACGCCATGCGCGCGGTCCCGTTCGGGCTGCGCGAGGCGGCGTACGGGCTCGGCGCGACGCGGCGCACGGTCTCGCTCCGGGTCGTGGCGCCGGCCGCGCTCTCGGGGATCATGGCGGGGGTGATCCTCGCGCTCTCGCGGGCGATCGGCGAGACGATGATCGTCGCGATCATGGCGGGACAGATCCCGAACCTCACCCTGGATCCCCGCCGACCGATGGAGACGATGACGGCCTACATCGTGCAGGTCTCGCTCGGCGACACGCCGTACGGGAGCATCGAGTACAAGACCATCTTCGCGATCGGCACGACCCTGTTCGCGATGACCCTGCTGCTGAACATCGTCGCGTTCCGTTTCGTGCGCCGGTTCCGGGAGCGGTACGAGTGAGCGCGGCGACGCTCGAGCGGACGACGCCGCCGCGCCTGGCGACCGGCAAGCGGGCCGAGCGCTCCCCCGGCTCGCTGCTGTTCCACCTCGCCCTGCTCGTGTGCCTGCTCGTCGGGCTCCTCACGCTCGCGACGCTCCTCGTGGACGTGCTGCGCAAGGGGGTCGGCGGCCTCGACGCGCGGTTCCTCACGAGCCTGGACTCCCGCTTCCCCGAGAAGGCCGGCATCGAGCCCGCGCTCGTCGGGACGCTCTGGCTCATGGGGCTCACGGCCCTGATCTCGTTCCCCCTCGGCGTCGGGGCGGCCGTGTACCTGCAGGAGTTCGCGCCGAAGAACCGGTTCACGAGCTTCCTCGAGGTGAACGTCGCCAACCTCGCCGCCGTGCCCTCCGTGATCTACGGGCTGCTCGGCCTCGCCGTCTTCGTCCGGGGGATGCAGATGGGGCGATCGATCATGGCCGGGGCCATGACGCTCGTCCTGCTGATCCTGCCGGTGATCATCGTCGCGACCCGCGAGGCGCTCCGGGCGGTGCCGGACTCGATCCGCCAGGGCGCCTACGCGGTCGGTGCGACGCAGGGGCAGACCGTCTGGCACCAGACCCTGCCGGCCGCGCTGCCGGGGACGATGACCGGCATGATCCTCGGCCTGTCGCGGGCGATCGGGGAGACGGCGCCGCTCATCACGCTCGGGGCGCTCACGTACGTGAACTTCGTCCCGGCGGGGCCGTGGGATCGGTTCACGGCCATGCCGATCCAGATCTTCAACTGGGTGAGCCGACCCCAGAGCGGGTTCCAGAACGTGGCCGCGAGCGGGATCATCCTCCTGCTCGGGGTGCTGTTGGCCATGAACGGGGTGGCCGTCTATCTTCGCTACCGGTACGAGCGGCGATGGTGACCGAGGGGACCCACATCAGGCTCGACGTCTCCGGTGCGGTGCACCACGGTGCGACCGAGGCTCCGCGGGAGCCCGTGTTCGAGCTGCGCGACGTGTCGGTCGCCTACGACGGCCGGCTCGCGCTCCGCGACGTCTCCCTCGACGTCCCCCGGAACCGTATCACCGCGATCATCGGCCCCTCGGGCTGCGGGAAGAGCACGCTGATCCGGTGCCTGAACCGGATGAACGACCTGATCCCCGGGGCCGAGGTCCGGGGGAAGATCCTCTACCACGGCCAGGACCTGTACGATCCGGCGGTGGACCCCGTCGAGGTCCGGCGTCACATCGGCATGGTCTTCCAGAAGCCGAACCCCTTCCCGAAGTCCGTGTTCGAGAACGTCGCCTTCGGCCTGCGCGTGAACGGGATGACGGACGACCTCGAGGGTCGGGTCGAGCGGGCGCTGCGGCGGGCCGCGCTCTGGGACGAGGTCGAGGACAAGCTGAAGGAGTCGGGGCTCGCGCTCTCGGGCGGGCAGCAGCAGCGCCTGTGCATCGCGCGGGCGATCGCGGTCGAGCCCGACACGATCCTCATGGACGAGCCGTGCTCAGCGCTGGACCCGATCGCGACGCAGAAGATCGAGGACCTCATGGTCGAGCTGAAGGAGAGCTACAGCATCGTCATCGTCACCCACAACATGCAGCAGGCGGCGCGGGTCTCGGACCGCACCGCCTTCCTCACGGCCGAGGTCGGCGAGGAGGGGCAGCGCGTCGGCGTGCTCGTCGAGGAGGACGAGACCGAGAGGATCTTCACGAACCCCTCGGATCCCCGGACCGAGGACTACGTCACGGGGCGGTTCGGCTGATGCCCCGCAGCCGCTTCCACGAGGAGCTCGAGCAGCTCGAGCTGAAGCTCCTCACGATGGGCGAGCTCGCCGCCCGGGCGGTGCGCGAGGCGGTGGACGCGCTCGTCGAGCGCGACGACGCGAAGGCGATGGGGGTGATCGCCGGGGACGACGAGGTTGACGAGCTCTACGTCGAGATCGACCACGGCCTGCTGACGCTGCTCGCGCTCCAGGCGCCCGTCGCGAGCGACCTGCGCCTGATCAGCACGATCATGCACGCGAACGGGCACCTCGAGCGGATCGCCGACCAGGCCGTGAACATCGCGAAGCTGCACGAGGTGACCAAGGGGCTGCCGACGAGCCAGACGATCCTGCAGATGATCCGCGAGATGGGCGACGTGGCCGTCGACATGATCCGGTGCTCGATGGAGGCCTTCCGACACCGCGACGTCGTCCTCTGCAAGCGGCTCGACGAGATGGACGACCCCCTCGACCGGCTGAACCGGCACATGCACCTGGAGGTCGCCAAGCTGGCCGAAGATCCACGGGCCCTGGACTGGGGCATGCACATGAACATGGTCGCGCGGGCGCTCGAGCGCGTCGGCGACAACTGCGTGGACATCGGCGAGCAGGTGGGGTTCCTCGTGACCGGCGAGTTCCGGGAGTTCACCGACGCGTCCCGCACGGGCGTCGTCGCCGATGAGGACTGAGCCGCCCGTCCGCATCCTCCTCGTCGAGGACGAGCCGGCGCTCGCCGACACCGTCCGCTACAACCTCGAGCGCGAGGGATACGCGGTGACGGTGGCCCCGGACGGCCGGCGCGGCCTCGAGCGGTTCCGGGCCGAGCGCCCCGCCCTCGTCATCCTCGATCTCATGCTGCCGGAGGTCCCGGGCCTGGACGTCTGCCGCCTGATCCGGGCCGAGTCGGACGTCCCCATCATCATCCTCACGGCGAAGGACTCCGAGGCCGACAAGGTGGCCGGGCTCGAGCTCGGCGCCGACGACTACGTCACGAAGCCCTTCAGCGTCCGGGAGCTGGTCTCCCGGGTGCGGGCGAACCTGCGGCGGGCCCGCGCGATGCCCGTCGTGGAGGCCGAGGACGAGGAGGTCCTCGCCGCGGGGCCGGTGCGCATGGACCTCGCTCGGCACGAGGTGACGGTCCGCGGCGAGCCCGTCGAGCTGCCGCCGAAGGAGTTCGAGCTCCTCGAGGCCCTGCTCCGCCGACCGGGACGCCTGGTCACGAGGGAGCGCCTCATCGACGAGGTCTGGGGTCCCGGCTACGTGGGCGACACGCGGACCCTCGACGTCCACGTCAAGCGCCTGCGGGTCAAGATCGAGGCGGACCCGCACCACCCCGTCCATCTGGTGACCGTCCGGGGGCTCGGCTACCGATTCCTGGGCTGATCGGGCCCGTTTGTCGCCGTGGCCGAGGGGTGCCACACTCCACGCGGACCGACGGACGAAGGGGGGTAGGGTGCCGCGCTGGCGGTTGCGGCTCGTGCCGCGCGACGAGAGCTTCTTCGAGCTGTTCGTGCGTCAGGCCCGGAACATCGAGGCCGCGGCGGGCGAGCTGCTCGAGCTGATCTCGGACTATCGGGACGTCGAGGCTCGTGCCGCGAGGATCCGTCACCTCGAGCACGAGGGCGACGAGATGACCCACGAGGTGATGCGACGGCTCAACACCGTGTTCGTCACGCCCCTGGACCACGAGGACATCCACAAGCTCACGAGCACCCTCGACGACGTGCTCGACCACATCGAGGCGGCGGCCGACCTGTTCGTGCTCCACAAGATCGAGGCGCCCCTCCCGGACATGAAGGCCCAGGCCGATGTGCTCGTCCAGGCGACCCGCGCGGTGCGGGAGGGGCTCGAGACGCTGCCGCGGTACGCCCAGCTCGCCCCCCACTGGATCGAGGTGAACCGCCTCGAGAACGACGGCGACCGGGTCTACCGGCGGGCCGTCGCCGACCTGTTCGACGGCGACCACCGGGCGCTCGACGTCCTGAAGTGGAAGGACATCATCGACGAGCTGGAGGCGGCCATCGACCGGCTCGAGGACGTCTCGGACGTCCTCGAGGCCATCGCGCTGAAGCACGCCTGATGCCGCTCTGGCTCGTCCTGGTGCTCGCCTATCTGTTCGAGTTCGCCAACGGCTGGACCGACGCGCCCAACTCGATCGCGACGGTCGTCTCCACCCGCGTGCTGCGACCGCACCACGCGGTGCTCATGGCCGGCGTGCTGAACCTCGTGGGTGCCCTGACGGGGACGGCGGTGGCGAAGACGATCGCGGGGGACATCCTGAACCCCGACTACGTCACGCTCTCGACGCTCGGGGCGGCGGTGCTGGCGGCGACGATCTGGGCGCTCGGGGCCCAGTACCTCGGGCTCCCCTCCTCCGAGTCCCACGCGCTCGTGGCCGGCCTGCTCGGCGCGGGGTTCGCGGCGGGCGGGCTCTCGGCCCTCGAGTGGGCGGGGACCGAGAAGTCCCTCATCGGGCTCGTGACCTCTCCGGTCGGCGGGTTCCTGGCCGGGCTCCTGCTCATGGTGCTGATCTACCGGCTGTTCCGCCGGGTCCGGCGAGCGACCGTCGCCCGGACCTTCGGGAGGGCGCAGATCGCCTCGGCGGCGTTCATGGCCTTCAGCCACGGCACGAACGACGCCCAGAAGACGATGGGCATCATCACGCTGGCCGTGTTGCTGAACGAGGCCGGCACCGGGAGCAAGGTCCCGGAGAGCTTCGGGATCCCGCTGTGGGTGATCGTCTCGTGCGCCGTGGTGATCGGGGTGGGGACGATGATCGGCGGCTGGCGGGTCGTGCGGACCCTCGGTCTGCGGATGACGCACCTCGAGCCGGTGCAGGGGTTCGCGGCGGAGACCGGCGCGGCCCTCGTGATCACCGGAGCGGCGCGGATCGGGATGCCGATCTCGACGACGCACGCGATCGGCTCCTCGATCATGGGGGTCGGGGCGACGAAGCGGTTCTCGGCCGTTCGGTGGGGCGTCGCGGGGCAGGTCGTCGCGGCCTGGATCCTCACCTGGCCCTCCTGCATGGTCCTCGGGTTCCTCCTCGGCAAGGGCCTCGCCCTCGCGTTCTGACGCCGCGGTAGGCTCGCGGTGCCGTGATGACCGTCCGGATCCACCGGGACGGCGAGCTCGCCCGGGAGGCGCCCTTCGATGCCTCGCTCGTCGCGCACGCGCGCGAGGTGGCCGCCCGCGTCTGGGTGGACGCGCTCGACCCGACGCCGGAGGAGCTCGCGGCGCTGCAGGCCACCTTCGGCCTGCACGACCTGTCGATCGAGGACAGCCGGCGATGGGGGCAGCGCGCGAAGCTCGAGCGCTTCCGCGACCACGACTTCATCGTCGTGCACGGGGTGCGGCTGGCGCCGGACGGCGAGCTGGAGGACCGCGAGCTCCACCTCTACGTGGGCCCGTCGTTCCTCGCGACCGTGCGCCGCGGACCGGCGCTCGACCTCTCGCGCGTGCTCGAGCGGCTCGCCCGGCGGGACCCGCTCGAGCGCGAGGGCATCGGCTACCTCCTGTACCTGGTGCTCGACGAGGTCGTGGACGGGTACCTGGACCTCGTCGAGGAGCTCGAGGCGAAGACGGATAGGATCCAGGAGCGGGTGGACCGCGAGGAGGGCAACGACGCCGAGCGCCCGCTCGCGCGCGAGATCTTCCGCCTGCGGCGGGCGGCGGCCACCTCGCGGCGCCTCATCGTGCCGATGCGCGAGGTCGTGGACCTCATCCAGGAGTCGCCGAGCCTCGTGACCCCGGCCCTCGCTCCGTACCTCCGCGACGTGGAGGACCACGTGATCCGCGCGATCGAGCTCCTCGACAACGTGCGGGACATCCTGACCTCCGCCCGCGAGGTGCAGGTGGCGCTCGAGTCCAAGCGCCTGAACGTCGTCATGAAGAAGGTCACCTCGTGGGCGGCGATCATCCTGATCCCCGCGCTCATCGCCGGGATCTACGGGATGAACTTCCGCCACATGCCCGAGCTCTCGTGGAGGCTCGGGTACCCGTTCGCGCTCGGCTCGATGGCGCTCGCCGCCGGCGTGCTGTACGTGCTCTTCAAGCGACGGGACTGGCTCTGATGTGCCGGGCGCTGAAGGTCCTGTGCGTGGCCGAGGACCCTGAGGCCCTGGCCGCGCTGAAGCGCGCGGCGGTCTCCGCCGAGTGGGAGCTCGCGCCCGGTGCCACGAGCGAGGAGGAGGCCCTGGAGCAGCTGCACGCCGAGCGGCCGCACGTCGTCGTGGTGTTCGGACCCTTCGAGGGCTTCGTGCGCGCGGCCCGCGAGGCCTATCCCTTCCTGCGGATCGTGGCGGACCGGGACCTGCCCGGGGCGACCGTGGTCGCGGCCTCGCTCGAGGAGGTCCGGGGCGCCGTCAAGGGGCTGCCCCGCCCGGGCGGTCCCGTCCGGTAGCGGGTCAGCCGCACCCCCAGAGGCCCCAGTCGCCGGCCGAGCGCGCCATCCGGATGGAGACGATGATGTTCGCGCGGCCGTTGAACACGGAGCGATCGGGGAAGCCCCACCTCTCGGCCCGATCGGGCCAGTAACGGAGCGCGTGCTGGTAGACACCCCCGTACCCCGCCGGGTTGTACGCGTCCGGGTCGAAGCGGGACTCGCAGCGGGCGACGTCGAGGGCCTTGTCGGCCCCACCCGGGCTCCCGTAGTGGCGGGTCGCGCAGCGGATCAGGCGCTTGAGCTCCCGCCGGGAGTCCTTCCAGTCGTAGGGGCAGATGCGCTTGGGAACGATGCGTTCCCGAGGCTCCGGGGTCACGGCCCGGGCGGTGCCGGGCACGAGGCCGAGGAGCGCGGGCATGAGCGCGACCGCGACGAGCGCGCGGCGGCGCGTGGTGCTTCCTCCTGCCATGGGATGGGTTCACCCCCGCGGTGGGCGCCGGCTGGCGGCCGGACCCTCGCGGCCGGCCTGCGGCCGGCCGACCCGCGGTAGGTCGCGGGTGGCAGATCACCTCCTTCGGTCGGGCTCCGTGGTTCGACCTGCGCCGCGCGCGGGCGCCGATCCCTGCTCCCCGGCCCGTCCGAGCGCCTCCCATCCCTGGGCGTGGTGGACGACGTCATCTGGGCGGGGGGAGGACCGGACCGAGCGTCCGAACGCGCGACTCCGGGACCGTACCAAGGCGCTCGCCGGGGCGCCAACCCGAACGTGACCTCGGGTCACCACTCCGGTTCCGCCGGGAGCCCGTACCATGGCTCCGTGGCGGGCATGCCGAAGAAGGTGCTCCTCGCGGCCCCCCGCGGCTACTGCGCGGGGGTCGAGCGGGCGGTGGAGGCGGTCGAGCGGGCGCTCGCGACCTACGGCCCCCCCGTGTACGTGCGCAAGCAGATCGTGCACAACCTGCACGTCGTCCGCGACCTGGAGGCCAAGGGCGCCGTCTTCGTCGAGGAGGAGACGGAGGTCCCCGAGGGCGCGGTCGTGGTGCTCTCGGCCCACGGGGTCGCGCCGGAGGTCTACGAGAACGCCCGGGCCCGGGGCCTCACCGTGCTCGACGCGACCTGCCCGCTCGTGACCAAGGTGCACCTGGAGGCTCGGCGCTTCGCGCGCGAGGGCCGGACGATCGTCCTGATCGGGCACGCCGGCCACGAGGAGGTGGTCGGCACGACCGGGCAGGCTCCCGAGCGGACGGTCCTGGTGCAGGACGTGGAGGAGGTCCGCCGCCTGCGGGTGGACGACCCGACGAGCCTCGCCTACCTCACCCAGACCACGCTCTCGGTGGACGAGACCAACGAGATCATCGCGGCGCTCCGCGAGCGGTTCCCGGCGATCGTCGGCCCGCCGCGCGAGGACATCTGCTACGCGACCCAGAACCGGCAGGACGCCGTGAAGGCGATCGCGCGGCGGGCCGACGTGGTGCTCGTCATCGGCTCGGTGAACTCCTCGAACTCCAACCGCCTGGCGGAGGTCGCCCGCGAGGCCGGCACGCCCGCGTACCTCGTCGACGACGAGACCGAGGTCGACCCGGCCTGGCTCGAGGGCGCCGAGGTCGTGGGGCTCACCTCCGGGGCGTCCGCCCCCGAGTGGCTCGTCGAGCGGATGCTCGCCTACCTCGTGGGGCTCGGCGCGACGGAGGTGGAGGAGGTCGCGCTCGCCACCGAGCGCCTCCGGTTCTCCGACGTGCGGGTGTAGGGAGCCGCCGCGCCCGCCTCAGCTCCAGACCGAGTACTGGTCCCGGTCCTCCTCGTCGGGCTCCAGGTACGGCACCGCGATGAGGGTCTTCGTCGCGAGGACGCCCGGCAGCGGCAGGATCCGGTCCACGATCACCCGCGCTCCCTGCTCCCAGGGGTACGGCAGCTCGGCGATGAGGTCGTACTCGCCGGCGACGAGCGCGACGGCCGAGACGTCCTCGAGCCCGCCCAGGCTCTCGAGCAGCCCGGAGGCGGCGCCCGGCGCGGCCTTGATGTGGACCAAGCACGCGTCGCCCTGGTGCTGCAGGGGCACCGGCGTCATCATCCCTCCGCCCACGAGGCCGAGGACGTCGCCCGGCACGACCGGGGCCGTGACGGTGCGCTCGACGCCGTCGATGCGGTGGATGCGGCGCACGACGGTCTCGACGATCGCCGTGAGGTCCGGGCCGTGCGCCGCCGCGACCGCGTCCCAGTCCCCGACCGTGAGCACGGCCGCGCGGACCCCCTTCGTCACCCTGAGCTGGACCACCACGTCCTCGGCGCGGCCGGGGCGGACCCGCAGGTAGACGTAGGCATCCACAGGGGCAGGCTAGGGGCATCGGGCCCCCGCTGCAAGGACCCGCTACGCGTCGGCGGGCAGGAGCCGGAACCGATCGGCGCCCCGGAGTGGACGGAGCGCGCGGAAGTGTCGCTCGTCGAAGGTCGCGACGCGATCGGTCCCGAGGCGGTCCGCGAGCGCGACGAGCGAGGCGTCCGCCAGGCCGATCCCGAGGTCCGCGTAGCGCTCGGCGATCTCGACGCACACGCCGGGGGCCTCGGGCCACCACTCGACCACGTACGCGCCGGCACGGACGTCGCGCCGGAACGCGCGGGCCGCCTCCGGGCCGGCCCGGGTGCTCGCCAGATGGTCCGCCTCGGCGAGCACGAGGGGCGTGGTCGCGAGCTCCTCCTCCACCGTGCGGTACCACGCGACGGCCTCGCGATGATGCCGATCCCGGCGGTCGAGGAGCGCGTAGATCGCGGACGTGTCGAGGACGATCACGAGCGTCCGAATCCGGTCTCGCGGAGGTGGCGGTCGACGTCGTCGGACACGTCCCCCGGTCCGGCCCCGACGCCGATCGCGGAGATGCGGGGACGCTCGACCCGCCGGACGGCCTCGGCGAGCACCCGGCGGATCACCTCGGCCTTGCTGATGCCCTCGGCCTTCGCGAGTCGATCGAGCCCACGGTCGACCTCCGGCTCGAGGTAGAGGCTCGTCTTCTTCATACCCTATAGGGTACCACCCGACACCCTCCGGACACTCGCCGCGTCGGGCCGGGCTCACTCCGCGGGGATCGGCGCCTCCGCGCGGCAGAGGCGGGCGAGCTCCGCCTCGCCCTCCTCGGGGCCGACGGCGATGAGCCGGTCGCCGGCGCGGAGCACGAAGGCGCCGCGCGGGCGGTAGATCCACCGCGGACCGCGCTGGATCGCGAGCACGAACATGCCGGTCTCGGTCTCCACGCGCAGGTCCCGCAGGCTCCGCCCGTCGGCGGGGGTCCCCGGCTCGACGACCATCTCGGCGCTCGTCTCCTCGGTCTCCTCGAGGGCCATCTGGACGACCGGGTGGAGCGGCTCGCCGTGCTCGACGTACCAGGTCATGTCCCGAGCGGCGTCGCAGATCGACTCGCTCGCGCTGGCGAGGCGGATGAGGCCGCGGAGCTCGTCCACGTCGCGGGCCTCGGGCGCGGCGCGCAGCACCCAGGATTCGAGCTCGTCCTGGAGGACGTCGGCGCGCCCCTCGAGGGTGGCGACCTCGGCGGCGAGCGCCCGGTCGTTGAACAGCAGCGCCGAGTAGGCGAGACCCACCGCCGCCTCGGCGAGGTCCTTCATCTCGACGAGGATGTCCACGGCCCGGTCGAGCTCCGAGAGCGGCGGACCCTCGACCTCGGGTGCCTGGGGCAGCTCGGGCGCCGCCGCGAGCGCGCGCACGAGGTTGACGCCCTCCTCGGGTCCGCGCACGAGGAGCACGTCGCCCTCGCTGACGACGTCGTCGGGGCCCGGGTCGAACCGCCACTCCATGCCGCTGCGGATCGCCATCACCCACATCCCGGTCTCGGTCGGGAGCGAGAGGTCCCGCAGGGTCCGTCCGACCATCTCCGACCCCGTCCGGACCCGCACGCGCGCGGTCATCTCGTCGGCATGCCGGAGGTCCGGTCGGAGCGCGTCCGGGATGCCGAGCCGCGCCGCGACCACCCGGGCGATGTCGGAGGCCGCGTCGCCGATCTTCTCGATCGCGTCCGCGATCCAGAGCACGCCGGCCATCCCCTCGGCGTCCTCGGGGCTCCGAGCGGCGAGCATGGCGAGCTGGCGCATCCGGCGCAGGTGCTCGCTCATGCGGTCCTCGAGCCGTTCGACCTCCTCGGCCAGCTTCTCCTCGTTGAAGAAGACCGCGGCGTAGGCCAGGTCGACCATCAGCTCGGAGGCGTCTTTGGCCTCGACGAGCAGGTCTTTCACGTTCCTCGGTTGGTCATCCATGTAGAAGCACTCCAGATACTGACATAGCGAAGAGCACGGCAACCACGCCGGAGAGGTCCATCGCGCTCGTGATGATGGGCACGCTCTGGTTGTCCGGGTCCCAGCCGAACCGGTACGTGAGCACGGCGAGGTAGTACGAGGCGAGGAGCTTGGCGGGCAGGAGCATCCCGCCGGCCAGGAGGGTGCCCGCGAGCAGCCGTCCCAGTGGCGGGGTGCCGGGGAGCCCCGTGAGCTCCGCGAGAGCCCAGGCGAGCGTCCCGATGAGCGTGTACGTGACGGCCGACAGCCCCACGACGAGGCTGGCGTCGAGCACCGCCGGCGCCTCGGGGGTCCCCCGGGCCGTGATCACGCCGATCTGCAGCTTCGAGGTGATGCGGGAGGCGAAGATGCCGCCCAGGGCGCCCGCTTGGGAGACGAAGGGCGGGACGAGCGAGAGCACCACCGGCACCGCGAGCAGCTGGGGCTCCCGGGCCCGGAGCAGGGCGCCAGCGAGGATGTCGAGGACCGGGGTGAGGACGATCGTGCCGGTCATCTCCAGCACGATCCGGCGCACGGCCTCGTCCGGCGTGAGGTAGGCGCGGACGGTCGCCGCCACCGCGACGACCAGGCACAGCGCGGTCGCCACCTGGGCGACGGCCTCGTCGCGGAGCAGGAACGTGGCGAGGAACAGGCTGGGCAGGGTGGTTACGTCCCCGAGGGCCGTGACCATCGGGGTCGCCACCGAGTCCAGGTCCCATCCCCGGCGGTGCGACTGGACCGCGATCAGGAGGGTGATGAAGAGCGCCAGGACCGAGCCGATCGTGCCGCCGACGACGGAGATCACGATGAGCTCGAGGACCGAGATCGACGGCTCGCCGAAGGCGGCGGAGGCGATCCGGGCAAGGACGGCGAGCCACAGGGCCGAGCTGAAGGTCGTGAGGATCGCGACCGACACGTTGCGGCGCAGGATGCCGCCGCGACGCAGGTGCGGCTCGAGCAGACCCGCGGCGTTCGCCGTGCCGAGGCGTGCGCCGATCGCCCCGAAGATCGTCCCCTTCATCCCGACGGCCGCCGGGATGAGGATGATCAGCCCCGGGAGGCGCTCGAGGGTGCCGGTGATGTGGGCGAGGGTCAGGCCGGCGACGAAGCCCGCGACCGTGCTGAGGGCGAGCGCGACCAGGCCCTGGCCGAGTGTGCGTCGCTCGGCGCGCCAGTGGGCCCACAGCAGGCGAGCGCGGCGCGGGACGGCCATCGCCATAACGGTTCGCCCATCGATCCCTCACCCGTACGGAGACGTGCTGCACGGCCATGCGGCCGGGGCCAGTATGCGCCCGGTGGGGCGAGGTGGACAACCGCGGGATCAGTCGACCCAGTCGCGGGTGCAGACGAGCCAGAAGGCGAGGCCCGCCCAGGGGCCGTATCGGCGGAACCGGCGGAGGATCGCGCGGTCGCTCACGGCCCGCCGCTCGATGATGGCCGCGTAGGTCGGCCGCGTCCAGGAGTCGAGGGTCAGCCGGTGGTAGCGACCGAGCGTCATCATGATGTGGGCGGCGGCGTACGGGCCGACGCCGGGGAGCATGAGGAGCCGGCGCTCGACCTCCGCGTCGGGCAGCTCGGGGTCGTCGAGGGCCTCGAGGTCCAGCTCGCCCGCGGCGACCCTCCGCGCGAGCGCGAGCAGGTACGGGCCGCGGTACCCCGCCCGGGCCACGTCCCCGTAGAAGGCCTCGCCCGCCTCGGCCATCCGCTCCGGCGTGGGGAAGGTCCGCCCGTAGGGTCCGGTCGGGGGCGCGCCGGGGGCCGGTTCGCCGAGGTGCTCGACGAGGGCGTGGACCATCCTCCGCGTCGCCGACCAGGCGCAGTTCGTCGTGCAGATCGTCTTCACGACGTCCTCGAACACGGTGGGGCTGCGCAGCATCCGCCCGGCGCCCGCCGTCGCCCACGCGAGATCGGGATCCTCGCGCGCGAGCTCGTAGAAGGGCGACAGGTCGGCGTCCAGACGCAGGACGTGCCGCACGGTCGCCGCGAGGCGCGCGAGGAGGGCCGTGGACGGAGCGGGGCCGAGCACGGTCATCGCCCCGTGCCCGTCGGCGCCCGGGTGGATCCGCACCGTCCGCGGCCGTCCTCGACCGGTCGGGAGCGTGATCTCGAGCGAGCCGGAGCCGGGGTCCGGCCGCATCGGCGGGAGGTCCACGAAGCCGTGCGACGCCAGGGTCCGCGCAAGATCGACCGGCTCGCCCCCCGCGCCGACGAGCGGGAACCCGACCGTCCTCACCGGCCGGCTCGCTGCCGCGCTCGCCAGGCCCGGACCTTCGCGCGGTTCCCGCACACCTCCATCGAGCACCACTTGCCGGAGCGGTTCTTCGAGCGGTCGTAGAAGACCGCCCGGCAGGTGGGGTCCGCGCACAGCTTGAGGTGCTCGAAGGAGCCGTCGAAGGTGGCGAGGAACGCGATCGCGATGAGGTGTCCGAGCGCGGCTGCGACGCCCCCGCCCCGCGGCTCGAGCGTCGGGGCCCGGCCGGCGTGGAAGTGCGGGTGCAGGCCCGCCTCCACGGCGAGCCGGTCGATCACCTCGGCGTCCTCGGAGGTGAGGCCCTCCTCGCCGGCGGCGATGAGGTTCCGGAGCGCGCGCCGGAGCGCGAGCGCGGCTCCGTGCTCGGCAGGCCCGAACGGCTCGTCGGGTGTGAGCAGGCCGCGCTCGACGAGGAAGGCCCGGACCATCTCCAGTGGGGCCTCGACCTCCGGTCCCGAGGGCTCGTGGTCGTGGAGGTTCAGGAACCGCTGGAGGACCTCGAGGTCCCCCGGGGCGGGGGCCGTGTCGTCGTGCGTCCGGATGTCGATCATCGTCGAGGGCAGTGTGACACCAACCAAGGCTCTTGACAAGTTACGATAACCGGTCTAGAGTCAGCGCCAGTTACAGCCGAGCCGACGCGGGACCGAAGGGCGGGCCCCGGGAAGGGGGAGCGATGCAGCACCACTCGCTGATGCGGGAGATCGTCTCGGCGCGGGTGGAGAGCCTCCGGGCGGAGGCCCGAGGGGGCCGGGGGAGCCATCGCGCGGAACGGCGCCGGCGGCGGGGCCCCGGACCGGTGAGGACCGCGCTCGGGCTCGGGCTGCTGCGGGCGGGTCACCGCGTGCTCGGGCTCGCGGAGGTGCGGTGATGGCCATGGCGCTCGCGGTCGTGCTCGTGCTCGCCTTCTGGGGTCTGCTGTGGGCGGGAGCGGTCTGGGTGGGCCCCGACACCCGGGACGGCCGGGACTGGTCCCGCCGCGATCCCCCCGGGGGGCCGCCGGGCCGGCCCTTCGACTGACCGGCCCGCCGTGGCGGTCGAGGGCGGTAGCATGCCCGGACCGTGATCGCGTACACCGAGTGGGCCGCGGAGATCCTCCGGCGCACCGTGACGGCCGCGCGCCGGCTCAACCCCGAGGCGATGGTGAGGATGCAGCGGGGCTCTTCCGGGGTCGAGTTCGTCCTCACGGACCGGCGGGCGGAGACCGACGAGCTCGTGGTCGGGGAGGGGTTCGAGCTCCTCGTCGAGGCCGGGCTCGAGGGGACGGTGGACGTGGTCGAGCCCCACGATCAGCTGATCCTGCGGCCGCCGGGCGACCCCGAGCGGAGCGCGCGCCCGCAGGCGTCGGAGGGGTGACGACCGCCGTGACCGAGGACCCCCGTGCGCGGCTCGAGGCGGTGCGCGAGGAGCTCCGGGCCGAGCTCGCCGAGCTCACCGCGGCCCCCCGCGACCCGGTCGGCGCCCTGTCGTTCGGCAAGCGGGTCGGCGAGGGGACCGCGCAGGCGGTCGAGCGGATCGCGCAGGTGGACGCCGCGCGGCGCCTGGACACGAAGCTCCGAGACGTGGAGCGCGCCCTCGCCAAGCTCGCGGAGGGGACCTACGGCCGGTGCGACGGCTGCGGCGCCGAGGTCGGCGCCGAGCGCCTCGCGGCGATCCCCTGGGCCGTCCGGTGCATCCGGTGCGCCGCGGCCGCCCGCTGAGCGCCCGTCCCGCTCAGGCGGGCTCGCCGGTCCGGTAGCGCCGCAACTCCGGCACGCGCCAGGCGAGCAGGGTCGCGCCGAGCACGCAGAGGACCCCGCCCGAGACGATCGAGACCTGCGGGGTGAAGGCGGCGGCGACCAGGCCCGCCTCGAGGTCGCCGAGCCGCGGCCCGCCGGTCACGACCAGGATGTGGATCGCGGAGAGCCTGCCGCGCAGCGCGTCCGGGACCGAGAGCTGCAGGATGGTCGAGCGGAAGACGGCCGAGATCACGTCCGCGCCGCCGGCGAACGCCAGGCACGCGAGGGCGAGCGACAGGCGATCGCCGACGAGCCCGAACGCCGCGATCCCCAGCCCCCACAGCACCACCGCCCAGATCACCGCCGCGCCCTGCCGCCGGACGTGCCGGACCCACCCGGTGGTGGCGGCGCCGAGGAGCGCCCCCACGGCCGGGGCCGAGAAGAGCAGGCCCACCACCTCGGGGCCCCCGTGGAAGCGCTGCACCGCGAGGATCGGGAACAGGGCCCTCGGCATCCCGAAGACCATCGCGATGATGTCGATCAGGAAGGTCGAGCCGAGGACCCGGCGACCCCGCAGGTACGCGAACCCCTCCCGCACCGCCGCGAGGCCTCGGGTCGCGCCCTCGGTGGGCTCGGGCGGGACCGGCCGGATCCGCCAGGCCGCGGCGAGCATCGCCCCGTAGGTCGCGAGGTCGATCCCGTAGGCCCAGGGCAGGCCGAGGCGGGCGATCACGACGCCGGCGAGCGCCGGACCCACCAGTCCCGTCCCGTTCCAGATGATCTGGTTCAAGGCCATGGCCGAGGACACGAGGTCCCGACCCACCAGCCGCGGGGTCATCGCCGAGCGCGTCGGGCCCTCGATCGCCGAGATCCCCGCGATGAGCGCCACGGCGAGGTACACGACCCCGACGGGCGGTCGGCCGTGGAGGGCCGCCGCGAGCAGGATCGCCGAGCCGGCCATGTACCCGACCTGGGACCAGATCAGCACGCGCCGCCGGTCGAGGGCGTCGAGGAAGCTCGCGCCGAGCAGGCTCCCGACGACGAGCGCCACGAACCCGGCGAGCCCGATCGCCCCGACCGCGGCCGCCGAGCCGGTGAGGCGCGTCACCTGCACGTAGGTGGCGACCAGCGTGAACTGGTACCCGAGCTCGCTCACGAGCAGCCCGGACCAGATCAGGCGGAAGTCGCGCGAGGCGCGCAGGGGCGTGAGGTCGGCGACGATGCGCCGGGCGAGCGACGGTCGGTCCCCGGTGGATGACACCGGCCGCGACGGTAGCAGCCCTGGGGCCCGGGTCACCCGGGTACCGCTCTCCCGCAGCCGCGCGCCCGGCCTGCGTCCCGGGGCCGCCGTCCGGGCCGCGTCCCCGGGCGCGTCAGCCGGTGACGGCGCCGATCGCCTCGTCGAGGATCGAGAGGCCCTCCCCGAGGAGCGCCTCGTCGATCGTGAGCGGCGGCAGCAGCCGGATCACGTTGCCGTAGGTCCCGGCCGTGAGCACGATGACGCCCCGCTCGAGCGCGGTGCGCGAGATCGCGCTCATCGTCTCGGCCGCGAGGGGCTCCTTCGTCGCCCGGTCCGCGACGAGCTCCACGGCCCACATCGCGCCGCGGCCCCGGACGTCGCCGATCACCTGGTGCTTCGCCTGCATCTCGCCGAAGCGGCTGGCGACCACCTCGCCCACGCGCCGGGCCGCGGCGAGCAGGTCCTCGCGCTCGATCTTGTCGAGCACGGCGAGGGCGGCGGCCGCGGCGACGGGGTTGCCGCCGTAGGTGCCGCCGAGCCCGCCGACGTGGACCGAGTCCATCAGCTCGGCCCGGCCCGTGACGGCGCTGATCGGCAGGCCGCCGCCGAGGGACTTCGCGGTCGTGACCATGTCGGGCACGACGCCCTCGTCCTCGATCGCGAACCAGCGGCCCGCCCGGCCCATGCCGGCCTGGATCTCGTCGGAGATGAACACGATGCCGTGCTCGGCGCAGAGCTCGGCGAGCCCCTTCAGGAAGCCCGGCGCGGGCACGATGAACCCGCCCTCGCCCTGGATCGGCTCGACGATGACCGCCGCGATGTTCTCCTCGCCGATGTGCTTGTGCATCTCGTCCCGGGCGTAGGCGAGGGCCTCCTCGGCGCAGCGCTCGGGCCCCGAGGGCCAGCGGTACGGGTAGGCGAAGGGGAGGCGGTAGACCTCGGGCGCGAACGGGCCGAAGCCCTGCTTGTAGGGCATGACCTTGGCGGTGAGCGACATGCCGAGCAAGGTCCGGCCGTGGAAGGCGTGGTCGAACGTGACGACGGCGGGGCGCTTCGTCGCGTGGCGGGCGATCTTGATCGCGTTCTCCACGGCCTCGGCGCCGGAGTTCGCGAACATCGTCTTCTTCGGGAAGTCGCCCGGCGCGAGGGCGTTCAGGCGCTCGGCGAGCGCGATGTAGGGCTCGTTCGCCGTGACGTGGAAGCACGTATGGGTGTCGAGCTCGAGCTGCGCCTGCGCGGCTCGCACGACCTCGGGGGCGGCGTGGCCGACGTTCAGGACCGAGATGCCGGTCGCGAAGTCGATGAACCGGTTGCCGTCCACGTCCTCGACGATCGCGCCCGAGGCGCGGGCGGTGACGATGGGGTGGAGGTTCGCCACGCCGGGCGGGATCGCCGCCGCGCGGCGCTCGAACAGCTCGCGGGACCTCGGGCCGGGGATCTCGGTGACCAGCTTGCGCTCCTGCGGGATGTCCAACGCTTCCTCCTTCGTCGTGCCGGCCGTCACACGGCCGAGGCGTGCGGGCTGCCCGCGAGGCCACGCCGTGGACCAGCTCAGTGTGGACCGCGCCGCCCGCCGTGTCAGGCGGGGCGCCGACCAAGGCTGAGCAGGGGGTTTGTACGGGCCGTCCATCCAGGCCGCCCCGGCCCGGGGACGTGCCTGCGGTTTGTACAGCCCGTACAATCCAGCCGTGGGGCTCACGATCCGGGACATCCTGAACGTCCCCGGTCTCGCGCTGCGGCTCGTCGCCGGCGAGGCCAGCGCCGACCGCGCCATCCGCTGGGTCCACGCGAGCGAGCTCGAGGACCCGACGCCCTGGCTGAAGGGTGGTGAGCTGCTCCTCACGACGGGCCGCGGCATCGGGGAGACCCCCGCGAAGCAGCGCGCCTACGTCCAGCGCCTGGTGCGGGCGGAGCTCGCGGGCCTGGGGTTCGGCCTGGGGTTCGGCTACGACCGCGTCCCGAGGGCGATCGTGACCGCGGCGGAGCAGGCCGGGTTCCCCGTCTTCGAGGTGCCCTACCCCGTCCCGTTCATCGCGATCACCGAGGCCGTCTTCACGCGGCTGCTCGCCGAGCAGTACGAGATGCTCCAGCGCGCCGTCGAGGCCGAGCACGTGATCACCCGCACCGTGATGGAGGGCGGGGGGGTCGAGGGGATCGCGAGCTCCCTCGCGAAGGTCACCGGCGGCTGGGCGCTCCTGCTCGACCTCCACGGGATCCCGCTCGCGGCGACGTCCCCCGCGGCCCGGCAGCGGGCGGCGCGGGTCTGGGAGGAGCTGCGGTCCTCGCGCCCGGAGGGCACGGGGTTCAGCCTGACCCTCGTCGACCGGGGGCACCACGTCTGGATCCAGCCGGTCGGGGCGCAGGGCCGGATCGAGGCGTTCCTCGCGGTGGGCAAGCCCGAGTCGCTCGGCCAGTTCGACCGGATCGTGGCCGGGCACGCGCTCTCGCTGTTCGCGATCGAGCTTGCGAAGTCCCGCGCGGTCGCGGAGGCCGAGCGGCGCCTCCAGGGAGACTTCTTCGACGCGCTCGCCGCCGGGACCCTCTCCCCGCAGGAGCGCGCCCGCGGGCTCCAGCGGTTCGGGTTCGCCCGGGACGGCGCGGTGCTCGTCGCGGCGCTCGAGAGCGCCGCCGCGCCCGAGGAGCTCGCCTACGCCGCCGAGGACCACCTCTCGCGCCGCGGCGGGCCCTACCTGATCTCGCGGAACGAGCGCGGGGTCCACGTGCTCCTGCCGGCTGAGCCCCCGCCGGATCTCGGCACGCTCCGCACCGCGGTGGCGGAACGGGTGCGGGGCGAGGTGCGCCTCGGCTCCGGCGGCGCGGTCGAGCCAGCCCAGGTCGGGCGCAGCCTGCGCGAGGCCCGCTACGCGCTCCAGGTCTGCCGGCTCGAGGGCTGGGACGCGGCGGGCTTCGAGGATCTCGGCACGTACCGGCTCCTGCTCTCGATGGCAGACCCCGACGCGCTCCGGGCGTTCTCCGACGCCCTGCTGAAGCCGCTCGACGAGTACGACCGGGAGCAGGGGGGCGAGCTCGTCCCCAGCCTCCGCGCCTTCCTGCAGCACAACGCGCGGTGGGAGACGGCCGCCGCCGAGCTCTACGTCCACCGCCATACCCTGCGCTACCGGATGCGCAAGGTCGAGGAGCTCACCGGCCGGGACCTCTCCTCGAGCTTCGACCGCATGGAGTTCTGGCTCGCGCTGCGGGCCCGGGAGCTCCTGCAGGCCGAGGCCGAGGCCTAGCGCGGCCTCGGCCTCGAACCCCGCTCGGGGACGCGCCCGTGCTCCGGGCGACGTCCCTCTCCCCGCCGCGCCGGCGGGCCCGGGCTAGCCCTGCTTGCCCCCCATCACCGCCGCGTGCCAGGGCTTGCGGGCCTGACCGGTGATGTCGGCCATGATGTGCCGCACGGTCGTGAAGTCCTCGAGCGCGTACATGGACATGTCCTTGCCGAAGCCCGACTCCTTCACGCCGCCGTGCGGCATCTCCGAGACGATCGGGATGTGCTCGTTGATCCAGGTGTTCCCGAACTCCAGGCGCCGGGAGGCGTCCATCGCCCGGTAGATGTCGCGGGTCCACACGGAGCTCGACAGGCCGTAGACGACGTCGTTCGCCATCCGGATCGCCTCCTCGTCCCCCCGGAACGGCAGGACGACGAGGACCGGCCCGAAGACCTCGCACTGGACGATCTCCGAGCGCTGGTCGACGTCGGTGATCACCGTCGGCTCGTAGAAGGAGCCGCGCTCGGTCCCCGGGCGGCTCGAGAACTCGCCGCCGGTCACGACCTTCGCGCCCGCCGCCTTCGCGCGCTCGACGAAGCCGTGGACCCGCTCGCGCTGGGCCATCGTGATCAGCGGCCCCATGTCGGTCGCCTCGTCGAGCGTCGGCCCCACGTTCAGCTCCCGGGCGAGGTCCGCGACCCCGGAGACGAACTCGTCGTAGAGCGGTTCCTGCACGTAGGCGCGGGTCGCCGCGGTGCAGTCCTGCCCGCAGTTGATGTACGCGCCGGCGACGGCGCCCCGGACGGCGGCCTCGAGGTCCGCGTCGTCGAAGACGATGAACGGCGCCTTCCCGCCGAGCTCCAGGTGCAGCCGCTTCACCCCATCGGCGGCCGCCTTCATCACGAGCTTGCCGGTCTCGGTGTCGCCGGTGAGGCACACCATCCGCACGTCGGGGTGCTGGATCAGGGGGGTGCCGATCTCGGCGCCGCGCCCGGTGACGACGTTCAGCACGCCCGGCGGCAGGCCCGCCTCCTCGCAGATCTCCGCGAGCTCGAAGGCCGACAGGGGGGTCTCCTTGGCCGGCTTCATCACGACCGTGTTGCCGGCCGCCATCGCCGGGAAGATCTTCCAGACCTCGATCTGGAACGGGTAGTTCCACGGGCAGATCGCGGCGACCACCCCGAGCGGGTCCCGCCGGAGGTAGCTCAGGTGGTCGGGCGAGTACTCCCCGGCCGCCTTGCCCTCGAGCACGCGCGCCGCGCCGGCGAAGAACCGCACGTTGTCGGCCCCGAACGGGATGTCGAAGTTCGAGGTCAGCTTGATCGGCTTGCCGGCGTCGATGGACTCGACCCGCGAGAGCTCCATGAGGCGCTCCTCGATGAGGTCGGCCGCCTTCAGGAGCACCCGGGCGCGCTCGCCCGGCGGGATCCGGCTCCAGCGGCCGTCGCGGAAGGCCTCGCTCGCCGCTTCGATCGCGCGGTTCACGTCCTCGGCCGTCGCGGCGGCGGTGGTCGCCACCTGCTCCCCGGTGGCCGGGTCGATCACCGGGATCCGCTCGTCCGAGCTCGCCGTCGTCCAGGTCCCGTTGATGTACAGGTCGTACGCGTCGCGCACGGTGACCCCCTTTCGTGCGTCCTCCGGCCGAAGGCTAGGCGGAAGGCGGACCGTCAGACAAGGTCCAACCGGCGCACGCGCAGGCGCCGTTCCGTACAGGCCCCCCCGGGGGGGCGGACGGAACGTCGATTGGCCTTCCGGGCCCGGAAGGGTGGATACTTGGGCGGTCAGGCGTGGTCGACCCTGCGCGGGTCCCGGACGTGATGGAGGTCTGCATGGCCGACGACAAGACCTGGGGGATGTACATCGGCGGCGAGTGGGTCGGGTCCAGCAGCGGCCAGACCGAGCCGAACATCAACCCCTCGACGGGGGAGACGGCCGACCACGTCCAGGTCGGCACCCGGGAGGACGCGGACCGTGCCGTCCAGGCCGCCCAGAAGGCCTACGACGAGGTGTGGTTCGACACGCCGCCGAAGGAGCGCTCGGCGATGATGCTCGCCCTCGCCGACGCGATGGAGAAGGACGCCGAGACCCTCGCGCGGCTCGAGGCGGAGGACGTCGGCAAGCCGATCGCGGTCTCGCGCGCCGACATCCCGTTCATCATCGACAACCTCCGGTTCTTCGCCGGCGCGGCGCGGATCCTGGAGGGCAAGTCCTCGGGCGAGTACGAGAAGGGGTTCACGAGCATCATCCGGCGCGAGCCGCTCGGCGTGACCGTGGGCATCTGCCCCTGGAACTACCCGCTGATGATGGCGATCTGGAAGATCGGCCCGGCCCTGGCGGCGGGGAACACCTCGGTGCTGAAGCCGGCGCAGATCACGCCGCGGACGACGCTCCGCCTCGCCGAGCTCTCGCAGGACATCCTGCCGCCCGGCGTGCTGAACGTGGTGACGGGCCGCGGCTCGGAGATCGGCGATGAGCTCGTGAAGCACAACCTCGTGCGCCTGGTCTCGGTCACCGGGGACACGAAGACCGGCAAGATCATCGCCGCGAACGCCGGGGCGTCGAACGTGAAGCGCGTGCACCTCGAGCTCGGCGGCAAGGCGCCGGTCGTGGTCTTCGACGACGCCGACCTCGACAAGCTCGTCGAGACGCTGCGCTTCGCCGGGTACACGAACACCGGCCAGGACTGCACCGCCTCCTGCCGCGTGATCGCCGCGCCCGGGATCTACGACGACCTGCTCTCGGCGCTCGTGCCGGCGGTGGAGTCGATCAAGGTCGGCGACATCATGGACGAGTCGGTCGAGATGGGGCCGCTGGTCTCCGAGTCCCAGCGCGAGACCGTGGCCGGGTTCGTCGAGCGGGCGCAGCAGCAGGGCGCGAAGGTGCTGACCGGCGGCGAGCGCCTGGACCGGCCCGGCTTCTACTACAAGCCGACCGTGGTGGCCGACGTGGACCAGCGCTCCGAGATCGTGCAGCAGGAGGTCTTCGGACCCGTCGTCTCGGTCCAGCGGTTCTCCGACGAGGAGCAGGCGGTCCAGTGGGCCAACGACGTCGTCTACGGCCTGTCGAGCTCGGTGTGGACGCGCGACGCGAAGCGCGCCATGCGGGTGGCCCGCCGGCTGCAGTTCGGCGCGGTGTGGGTGAACACCCACTTCATGATCACGGCCGAGATGCCGCACGGCGGCTACAAGGAGAGCGGGTACGGCAAAGACATGTCCATGTACTCGCTGGAGGACTACACGCAGATCAAGCACGTCATGTGGGCGCTCGACTGAGCGACCCGGCACGGATCCCGGGGTGGCCTGGCCCGACGCGTCGGGCCCGGGCCACCGCCGTCGAAGGGTGGTGGAGGGATTGGCAACCAGGCCGTTCTACGTGAACGGGGAGTGGCGGACGGGCGAGGGGACGCTCGAGGTCCACAGCCCCTACGACGAGAGCGTCGTCGCCGAGGTCGGCGTCCCGACCGATGCCGACGTCGAGGAGGCGGTGGCCACCGCCGCGGCGACGTTCCAAGGGTCCCGGCGCCTCTCGGTGGCGGCGCGCTCGGCGGCGCTCGACCACATCTGGCATCGTCTCGCCGAGACGGCCGAGGAGAACGCCGAGCTCATCGCCCGCGAGGGCGGGAAGCCGCTGAAGTGGGCGAGGGTCGAGGCGGCCCGCGCGGTGAGCACGTTCCGGTGGGCCTCCGAGGTCCTGCGTCACGGCGACGACGAGCTCATGCGGCTGGACACGGAAGCGGCGTTCGGCTCGCGGATCGGGCTCATCCGACGGTTCCCGCTGGGCCCGGTGCTCGGCATCACGCCCTTCAACTTCCCGCTGAACCTCGTCGCGCACAAGGTGGCGCCGGCCCTCGCCGTCGGGGCGCCGATCGTCGTGAAGCCCGCCTCGTACACGCCGCTCGGGGCGCTGCGCCTGGCCGAGCTGTTCGACGAGACGGACCTGCCGAAGGGCATGGTCCAGGTCCTGCCGGTGCGCTCGAGCGTCGCCGACCGGATGGCCCGGGACGAGCGCTTCCGCAAGATCTCCTTCACCGGCTCCGCCGACATCGGGTGGTACCTGAAGGGCCTGGACCCGAAGAAGCGGGTGACCCTCGAGCTCGGGGGCAACGCCGGCGTCATCGTGCACTCCGACGCGGATCTGGACCTCGCGGCGCAGCGGGTCGCCTTCGGCGGCTACTACCAGGCCGGGCAGTCCTGCATCAGCGTGCAGCGGGTGCTCGTGCAGTCGGAGGTCTACGACGACTTCGCCGCCCGTCTCGTGAAGCAGGTCGAGAGCCTCAAGGTCGGCGACCCGATGGACCCGACCGTGGACGTCGGGCCGGTGATCTCCAAGGGCGACGTCGAGCGGATCGACGCCTGGGTCAAGGAGGCGGTCTCCCAGGGGGCCGAGGTCCTCGTCGGCGGCCGCGCCGAGCCGCCCTTCTACCACCCGACGCTCCTCGCGCAGGTGAAGCCCGAGATGAGGGTCTGCCGTGAGGAGATCTTCGGGCCGGTCGTGACGATCAGCCCCTACGAGACCTTCGAGGAGGCGATCGCCGTCGTGAACGACTCCCGGTTCGGCCTGCAGGCCGGCGTGTTCACGAGCGACCTGAACCGCGCGTTCCAGGCGCACCGCGACCTCGAGGTCGGAGGTGTGATCGTGAACGATGTCTCGGCCTTCCGCGCGGACCAGATGCCCTACGGCGGCTCGAAGGACTCGGGCTTCGGCCGCGAGGGGCTGCGGTGGGCGATGGAGGAGATGACCGAGCCCCGGATCATGGTCCTCTCCCACGTCCCCCTGTAGACGCGCCCTCGATGGGAACGTCGATCGCGGTCCTCGGCGCCGGCGCGATGGGCAGCGCCGCGGCGGTGCTGCTCGCGCGGCACGGTGACGTCGACCTGCTCGTGCTCGACGTGGACGCGGAGCGGGCCGAGCGGGTCGCCGCGCGCGTCGGCGCCGAGGGCCGCGGCTTCGACCCCGGCTCCGGCGAGCTCGTCGAGCTGCTGCGGGGCGTGCGCGCGGTCGCCGCGTGCATCCCGTACCGGGCGAACCTGCCGAGCATGGAGGCGGCGCTCGCGGCCGGGTGCCACTACGCCGACCTCGGCGGGCTGTTCCACACGACGCGCGGGCAGCTCGAGCTCGACGAGCGGTTCCGCTCGGCCGGGGTGTCGGCGGTGCTCGGGATCGGCTCGGCGCCGGGCCTCACGAACGTCCTCGCCAGGCTCGGGGCGGACCGGCTCGACCGCGTCGAGGCGATCGAGATGGCCGACGGCGCCGTCGACCTCGCCGCGGACGGCGGCGCCTTCGCGGTCCCCTACTCGGCCGAGACCGTGCTCGACGAGTTCACGATGCCGGCGATGGTCTTCGAGGACGGCGAGCTGCGGGAGGTGCCGGCGGGCTCCGGCGTCGTCGACTGGGACTTCCCCGAGCCGGTGGGGACGCAGCCCGCGATGTACACGTTGCACTCCGAGCCCGCCACGCTGCCCTTCACCATCCCGGGTGTCCGCGACGTGCGCTGGCGTCTCGCGCTGCCCCGGGCGGTCCACGAGGGCTTCGCCTTCCTCGTCGGCCTCGGACTCGCCAGCACCGAGCCGGTGGCGACCTCCGCCGGGCCCGTCGCGCCCCGAGAGGTCCTCACCGCGGTCCTGAACCGCCTCCCCGCTCCGGCCGGCGAGCCGCGCGACGTCGAGTACCTCGACGTCCGGGTCCGCGGCGAGAAGGAGGGGCGGCGCGTCGAGCACCGCGCCCTCGCCCGCTTCGACCCGAGCCCGGAGGGGCTCTCGGCGGGCGCCTTCGGCACGGCCCTGCCGATCGCGGTCTCGGCGCGATGGCAGGCCGAGGGGCGGGTCGCGCCCGGGGTGCATCCGCCGGAGACCGCGTTCGAGCCCGAGGCCTTCCTGGCCGAGCTCGCGGCCGAGGGCGTGCGGTTCGAGACGGAGCTGCGCCCCGCCGGGTGAGGCCGGCCTTCGCCGATGCCGTGCGCGGCGGGGTACCCTGGAGGCGTGAGCCCGGCGGTCATCGCGATCGGTCTGACCCTCCTCGCGCTGCTGGTCGCGGCGCTGGTGATCGGCCTGCGCGAGGGCCGCACGCGCCTCGTGATGCCGGGACCGCTGCTCCTGCTCGTCATCGTCCTGCTCGTGGTCGGCCTGGTGATCGCGCCGAGGCTGCTCGGCATCACGTTCCTGTTCCTGCCGCTCCTGTGGATCCGGCGGCCGCGGGGGTCCGACGGCCGGCCGCACGAGCGTCGCCGCGAGGACGAGTGGGGCGAGCAGGACGCCTCGGACCCGTGGGATCCCTGGGACGGGGATCGCTGACGTGGTCCGGCTCGTCGCCCTGATCCTGCTGGGGCTCGCCGCGCTCGGCTACGCCCGTGCCATCGCCGCGGTCGAGCGGACCTACGGCCGCACGTGGCCGCGCTGGCGCTGGTGGACGCAGATCCCGTTCTGGGCGGGGGCGGCGCTGCTCGCCGGGGTCCTCGGGGGACCCGGCTGGGCCGCGCTCGTGGTCGTCGCGGGCGGGCTGCTCGCGGTGATCTGGCTGACGCAGCGCTCGCTGCCCCGCGGCGGATGAGGGACGTGGTGCGGCCGCAGGGGCTGGGGCTCGCGCTCCGGGACCCACTCCCCTGGGAGACGTTCGCGGCGACGGTGCGCGAGGGGGAGGCACTCGGGTACCGCGCCGTCTTCCTGCCCGAGATCGCCGGGCGGGACGCGGTGGCGGCCCTCGCGGCGCTCGCCGGGGAGACGCGGGATCTCCTGCTCGGGACGGGCGTCCTGCCGATGCGCTCGCGCACGTCCATGCTCACCGCGATGGGGGCGGCCACCGTGCAGGAGCGCTCGGGGGGTCGGTTCGTGCTCGGCCTCGGCCCGGGCGACGTCCGAGCGGGGGCGCTCGACGCGCTGCGCCGCACCGTCCTCGAGGTGCGGGCGCTCCTCGCGGGCGAGGCGCTCGGGCCCGGGCGACGGCTCTCGCTCGCCCCCGGCGCGCCGGTCCCGATCTGGGTCTCGGCGCTCGGC
>CAZXJB010000023.1:0-27195 GCA_964640965.1 uncultured Actinomycetes bacterium
GGGACGGCGATGGCGGTCCTGCTCGCGCGGGCCGGGCATCGGGTGCGCGCCGTGGCGGGCGGCGGGGCGACGCGGGAGCGGGCCGCGCGCTTCCTGCCGGGCGTGCCGGTGCTGCCCGCCGAGGAGGCGGCCCGGGGGGTCGAGCTCGTCCTGCTCGGCACGCCCGACGCCGCGATCGAGCCGGTCTGCACGTCCCTCACGCGCGCCGGGGCGATCGCCGCCGGGCAGGCGGTGGCGCACCTGTCGGGCGCGACGGGGCTGTCGGCCCTCGGCGCGGCCGAGGCCGCCGGCGCGACGGTCCTGTCGATCCACCCCCTCCAGACCTGTCCGGACGTCGAGGCCGCCGTCGCCCGGATCCCCGGCGCGGCGATCGCCGTGACGGCCCGCACGCCCGAGGGGTTCGCGCTCGGCGAGCGGGTCGCGCTCGACGTCGGCGGGCGACCCTTCGGGCTGGAGGACGCGGCCAAGCCCGTGTACCACGCGGCGGCGGTCTTCGCGTCGAACTACCTCGTCACGCTCACCGCGCTCGCCGCCGAGCTCGAGCGGCTCGCGGGGCTGCGGGACCCGATGGCGGCGCTCCTGCCGCTGCAGCGGGCGACCCTGGAGAACGTCGCGGCGCTCGGCCCGGAGGCCGCCCTCACCGGACCCGCGGTGCGCGGGGACGCCGCGACGGTCGAGACGAACCTGCGGGGCCTCGCCGAGCACGCACCCTGGGCCGTGCCCGCGTACGTCGCGCTGGCCGAGCTCGCGCTCGAGCTCGCGAGCGCCTCGGGGCGCCTGTCCCCCGAGGGCCGCGCCGCCGTGGAGGAGGTGCTCGCCCGGTGGAGGTGATCCGGACCGTCCCCGAGCTGCGGGCGGCGTGCGACCGCGCACGGGCCGAGGGCCGGAGCGTGGGCTTCGTGCCGACGATGGGCGCCTTCCACGAGGGGCACCGCTCGCTGCTGCGGCGCGCGCGGGCCGAGTGTGGCCTCGCTGTCTGCTCGATCTTCGTGAACCCGATCCAGTTCGACGACCCGGCGGACCTCGCGGCCTACCCCCGCGACGAGGCGGCGGACCTGCGCGAGGCCGAGGCCCTCGGCATCGACCTCGCCTTCGTGCCGAGCGTCGAGGCGATGTACCCGACGGGCGCGCCCGAGGTGACCGTCGACCCGGGACCGCTCGGCGAGCGCCTGGAGGGGGCCGCCCGCCCGGGGCACTTCCGCGGCGTGGCCACGGTGGTCGCGAAGCTCTTCCACGCGGTCGGGCCCTGTCGCGCGTACTTCGGCGAGAAGGACGCCCAGCAGCTCGCGGTGATCCGACGCATGGTGCGGGACCTCGACTTCCCCGTCGAGGTCGTGGCGTGCCCCACGGTGCGCGAGCCGGACGGCCTGGCGATGAGCTCGCGCAACCGCCGGCTCACGCCCGAGCAGCGCGAGGCCGCGGGCTGCCTGTTCCTCGCCCTCGCCGCGGCCGCCGAGCTCGCCCGGGCCGGGGAGCGCGACGCCGCGAAGCTCGTCGCCGTCATGGCCCGCGAGATCGGCGCGACCCCTGGGGCCCGGATCGACTACGTGGCCGTCGTGGACGAGGAGACCTTCGAGGAGGTCCGCGAGATCACCCGCCCCGCCCGCGCCCTGGTCGCGGCGCGCTTCGGCGACGTGCGGCTGATCGACAACCTGCTCCTGCCCGCCTGACCGCGGCGATCTCGTGGAACCGTGTTCACCGCTCCGGCGGTCTTGCCTCCTGTATGGCGAGGGTGGAGGACGGGTCGGCGGACGATGCTGGCGAGCGGCGGGACCTCGAGCGCCTGTACCGGGAGAACGGCGCCCGGATGTGGCGCTCGACCCTCGCCTTCGCCGGCGATCCGGAGGTGGCGAGCGACGCGGTGGCCGAGGCCTTCGCGCAGGCCCTGCGGCGCGGCGACCGGATCCGGGACCCGGAGCGGTGGCTGTGGCGTGCGGCCTTCAGGATCGCGAGCGGTGAGCTGCGGCGGCGGGGCCGGGCGTCGGGCGCGGAGCGACCGGACCCGACGTACGAGATGGAGGAACCGGCCGTGGAGCTCATGAGGGCGCTCGCCGAGCTGCCCCGTTCCCAACGGGTCGCGGTCGTGCTCCACCACGCGGCCGGCTTCCCGGTGAAGGACGTCGCCCGGGTGCTCGGCTCGACCCCGGCGGCCGTGAAGGTCCATCTGCTCCGGGGTCGCCGGCGGCTCCGTGACCTGTTGGGGGACCTCGGTGAGTGATCCCGACGAGCTCGCGCGCCGCTTCGCCGCGCTCGCACGGACGCGGGCCCCCGATCTGTGGCCGGACATCGAGCGCCGCCGGGAGGCTCCCGTGGCGCCCGAGCCGCCCGCCCGGCGTCGTCTCCTCGCGGCCGCCGTCGCGCTCGCCGTGGCCGCCGCGGGGTTCGGCGTCGCCGCTTCGGCCCTGTGGAGCGCCCCGAGCCCGCACCGGAGCACGACGACCCCCGAACCTGCCTCGGTGGAGGTCGACGTGTCCACGGTGCGCGGGGTCGCGGAGTTCCCGAGCGCGGTGGCGGTGGGTGAGGGCGGCGTGTGGGTCACGGCGCCGAGCCAGGACGGCTCGGACGGGGGTGAGGTGATCCGGCTCGACCCGGAGACCGGCGAGATCGTTGCCCGGATCCGCATCGGTGCGGCCCCCGGGTGGGAGTTCGGCGGCGCCGGGCTGGCCGTCGGGGGCGGCGGTGTGTGGACGGTCGGCACCGCTCGAGCGGAGGACGGCGGATGCTGCGACGGCCTGGTCAGCCGGATCGATCCCGCGACGAACGCCGTCGTCGACGAGCTCCGGGTTCCCGGGATGGCCGGGGGCGATCTGTGGGTGGACGGGGACGCGGTGTACGTCCTGGGGTTCCAGGCCCACGGTCCCGGGCTCGAGCTGGCCAGGGTCGAGGCGGCGACGCACGAGACCCGGTGGCGCGTGTCGGTCCCCGGTCAATGGTCGCAGACCGTCTTCGTCGCCGGCGGCTCGGCGTGGGTCCTCGGCACGGAGCCCGAGTCGCGCGGCCCGATCGAGGCCACCTCACTCTACGCCTTCGACCCGGCGACCGGTGCGCTCCGCGACCGGGTCGACGCGCCCACCAGCATGTTCACGCCGGTCGTGCAGGGGGACGGCGTCTGGCTCCGGACGGATGACGGCATGCAGCGGTTCGATCCGGTCACGATGCGCCTCGGCGACCCGGTGTCGCTCGGCGCGCCGGGCTGCTGCGCAGGTCCGTTCGTCCTGGACGGGATGGGCGGTGCCTGGCTCGTGGCCAGCCTGAACGGTGACGCAGGGCGGTGGATCTGGCACCTCGACCCCTCGGGCGCCGTGGACGCCGTGGGCAGGGTCGAGGACCGTGACACGTTCGAGCAGATGCTCGGCCAGTCCTTCGCGTTCGACCCGGAGACCCAGACGATCTGGGTCCAGCACTACCGGGACTCCGTCGCGCGCGTGCGGCTCGTGATCGCGACGCCCTGAATCGGGCGGGCGTAGGATGGGCTCCGGCCGGGAGGGGTCGGTGCGTCGCCTGATCGCGCTCGTCGTCGTGGTCGCGCTCGGGCTGTCGCTCGCGCCGAGCGCGGCGCCGGACGGGTACGTGCCGTCGGAGCCGAGCCTCCGTCCCTCGCTCGGATGGGTGTGCTGGCCTCGACGGGTCCTGGCCGACGTCGACGGGGACGGCGTGCGCGAGCCGGCCGTCGTGTGGAACCGCTCGGGGCCGCACCGGCGCTGCGACGAGCAGCGGCCCGAGGCCCGGTGGCACCTCACCGTCTGGCTCGGGGGCGGCGTGCGGGCGCAGCGTCCCCTCCCCTGCGAGCCCGGCCCCGTCTTCTGCCGACCGGGGGCGGCGGACCTGGACGGCGACGGGCGCGATGAGCTCATCGTCGACGCGTGCTGCGGCGCGGCCCTCGGCGAGCGCCGCGTCTACCGGCTCGTCGGGCTCGAGCTGCGGGCCGCGGTCTTCGCCGGGGAGCCCCTCGCCGGCCTGCGACCGGGCCCACTCATCCTCCGCATGGCTGGGGACTGGATCACCCAGGACACGTTCGGGTGTCGGCGTCACCCGAACGGCGTCCTCGTGATCGTGGTCTCCACGGCGAGGAGGCTCGGGGGCTCGGACCGCTGGCTGATCCAGCGCGCGAGGGTGCGCGGCGAGGCCGGCGTCTTCCGCGTCCTCGGCTCCCGGCGCTTCCGGACCGAGCCGAGGGGCGGCTTCCCGAGGGGTCCGCGGACGCAGGCGTGCGCCCCCGCGACCTGAGCGACCCGTCCGGCGTGTCGGGGCCGCTCGCGGTGTGCCACGATTGCGCCCGTGCTGCTCGCCGTGAACGTCGGGAACACGAACACCGGCGTCGGCCTGTTCCGGGGCACGGAGCTGGCGCACCGCTGGCGCCTGTCCTCCTCTCCCCGGCGCACGGCCGACGAGATCGCCGTGGTCCTCGGCGCGCTGCTGCAGAGCGTCGGGCTGTCCTTCGCGCGGGAGATCACGGGCGTCGCGATCGCTTCGGTCGTGCCCGCCACGACCACCGAGCTGCGGGACATGGTCGACCGCTACTTCGGGTTCCCTCCGGTGGTGGTCGAGCCCGGGACGCGCACGGGCCTGCCGATCCTCACCGACAACCCGAAGGAGGTCGGGGCGGACCGGATCGTGAACGCCATCGCCGCGCACCACCGCTTCGGCGGACCGGTGATCGTGATCGACTTCGGCACGGCGACGACCTACGACGTGGTCTCCGCCAAGGGCGAGTTCCTGGGGGGCGTCATCGCCCCGGGCGTGCAGATCTCCAACGCGGCGCTGTCGACCTCGACCGCCCGCCTGCCCCAGGTCGAGCTGCAGGCGCCGCGCTCGGTGATCGGCAGGAACACGGTGGACGCGATCCAGTCGGCGCTCGTCTACGGCACCGCGGCGGAGGCCGACGGCCTCGTCGAGCGGATCCGGGCCGAGCTCGGCGCCGAGGCGCCGGCCGTCGCGACGGGCGGGCTGGCGTGGCTCATCGCGCCGCACTGCCGCACGATCTCCGAGCACGACGAGTGGCTCACGCTCGAGGGGCTCCGCCTGGTGTTCGAGCGCAACGTCGGGGCCGCGGATGACTGAGGGCCCCGGCGCGGACCCCCGCGAGGAGCTCGGCACGCGCGAGCGCGAGGTCCTACGCGCCCGCCGCGAGAGCCGCGAGCGCCTCGGCGACCGCGCCTTCGCGCTGAACCTCGAGCTCGCGATCGGCGCCCGGGAGGCGGCGACCGCCGCCGAGATCCGCGCCGAGCACGGCTCGCTCCCGCCCGACCGGCTCACCGAGGCCCGGACGACGGTCGCCGGGCGGGTCGTGCGTCGGCGGGACCTCGGCGGGCTCGTCTTCCTGGTGCTCCGGGACCGGTCCGGGGACCTGCAGGTCGTGTGCGACCGGGCCAGCCTCGCCGGGGACGACCTCGCCCTGCTCGAGGAGATCGACCTCGGCGACATCGCCGCCGCGACCGGACGGGTCGGCACCACCCGCCGGGGCGAGCTCTCGGTCTTCGCCGAGCGCCTGGCCATGCTCACCAAGGCCCTCCGGCCGCTGCCGGAGAAGTGGCACGGCCTGCGCGACCCCGACCTCCAGCAGCGGCAGCGCTACCTGCACCTCGCGACCGACCTCGCGTACCGACGGGTCGTCCACGCGCGGGCGGGGACGCTCCGGGCCTTCCGACGCGTCCTCGACGCGCGAGGGTTCGTCGAGGTCGAGACGCCCGTGCTGCAGCCCACGGCCGGCGGGGCGATCGCCCGGCCCTTCGTCACCCACCACCGGGCGCTCGGGATCGAGCTGTACCTGCGGATCGCCCTCGAGCTGTACCTGAAGCGCCTGCTCGTCGGCGGCCTGGAGCGCGTGTACGAGATCGGCCGGAACTTCCGCAACGAGGGCATCGACCGGGACCACAACCCGGAGTTCACGATGCTCGAGCTGTACCAGGCCTACGGCGACTACCACACGATGATGGAGATCGGTCAGGCCCTGATCCAGGAGGCGGCGCTCGAGGTCCGGGGCGCGCTCCGCTTCCCGTACCAGGGGCGCGAGCTCGACCTCGGCGGCGAGTGGCGCCGGGTGCCGATGCTCCAGCTCGTCTCCGAGGCCGTCGGGGAGGAGGTCGCGCTCCAGCGCGCGGACCTCCCCGAGCTCGCCCGCCGGCACGGGCTCGAGGTCCATCCCACCTGGGGGCCCGGCAAGATCGTGCTCGAGCTGTACGAGAAGCTCGTCGAGGAGCACCTGTGGGAGCCGACCTGGGTGCTCGACCTGCCGCGCGAGGTCTCCCCGCTCGCCCGCCCCCACCGCTCGGTGCCCGGCCTCGTCGAGCACGCCGACCTCGTGATCTGCGGGATGGAGATCATCCCCGCCTACTCCGAGCTCTCCGACCCGGACGAGCAGCGCCGCAGCTTCGAGATCCAGGGTGAGGCGCGTGCGAGGGGCGAGGAGGAGACCCACCCGATGGACGAGGACTTCCTGCTCGCGCTCGAGCACGGGATGCCGCCCGCGGGCGGGCTCGGGCTTGGGGTGGATCGGCTGCTCAAGATCCTCGCGGACGTCCCGAGCATCCGGGATGTGATCCTCTTCCCGCACCTGCGGCCGGGCCAGCCCCAGCCGGGGTCGTGAAAGCCAGACATATCGATGCCTCTCCGATATGCTTCGATGCATGAGGACGACCGTCCGTCTCGACGATGCGCTGCTCGCCGAGGCCAAGGCCCTGGCGGCGCGGACCGGCCGCACGCTCACCCAGCTGATCGAGGACGCCCTCCGCGAGAGCCTCGCGCGGTCGCAGACGCGGGAACGCGACCGGGTGGAGCTCCCCGTGTCGCGGGGCGGGCGGCTCCGTCCGGGCGTGAGCCTGGACTCGACCGCGGAGCTGCTCGACCTCATGGAGGGCGATGCAGCTCCCTGACGTCAACGTCCTCCTGTACGCGTTCCTCCAGGGGACGCCGGAGCATGCCAGCTACCGGGCGTGGCTCCTCGGGCTCGTGAACGGAGAGGCGCCGTTCGCCCTGGCGGATCAGGTGCTGACCGGGTTCGTGCGGATCGCGACCCATCCCCGGGTCTTCGACCCGCCGGCCGACCTGGAGGAGGCGCTCTCCTTCGTCCGCGCCCTCCGGGGGGCGCCGAACGCAGTCCCGGTGGTGCCCGGGCCGCGGTACTGGGAGCCCTTCGAGCGACTCTGCCGAGACGGGGCGGCCCGGGGGAACCTCGTCGCCGACGCCGCTCTCGCCGCGCTCGCGATCGAGTCGGGGAGCGAGCTCGTCACGACCGATCGGGACTTCGCCCGCTTCCCCGGTCTGCGCTGGCGCCATCCCCTCCGCTGAGGTCCCCCTCCGCCGCCTCGTGGAGGACGATCACCAGGTCCTCCAGGGGCGAGCCCTTGGCCAGGAACCCCTTGGCGCCGGCCGCGCGGGCCTCGCGCTCCACGCCGGGATCCGCGTGGGCGGTCAGGAACACGACCGGGAGGTGGGGCCGCCGGCGGTGGATCTCGCGCATCGCGTCGATCCCGGAGATGTCGGGCATCGACAGGTCCATGATCACGAGGTCCGGCTCGATCACCTGGACCTGCTCGGTGGCCTCGAGGCCGCCGCCGGCCTCGCCCGCGACCTCGATCTCCTCGACCATGCTGAGCGCCGACGTCAGCGCACGCCGGAACGCCGGATGGTCGTCGACGACCAGTACCCGCAACGTCATCCTCTCCTCACGGGGAAGCGGCTCGGGGGGAAGGCACGGTCCTCGGGGAAGCCGCTCCATCTTCGCCGAGGGGTCCTGCTCGGACAACGCCCCAACCGGGGGAAACTCGCGTGGCCCGTTCGGGCTACGTCCGCGCCGTTCGGCCTAACCCGGGCCCGGAGCGCTCAGGTCGGCCGGCGCGGCATCCGACGGTAGTGGTGAGGCCGTATCCAGGGGCAGGAGGCGCCGCGGTGACCAGGGACGGGCGGAACGGGAGGCCGGGGTATACTGAGGCCGTGGGGCGCTTCGGGGGCGCTGGGGGCGACGCCCGGAGCGCTCGATGTGTCTCGGGGGGAGGACGTGGTCCGGTGATCTCCGGGACGGAGCGAGGATGTGGGGCCTCGGCCCCGGGGGAGTGACATGTTCGAGCGATTCACCGACCGAGCGAGACGGGTCGTGGTCCTCGCCCAGGAAGAGGCGAGGATGCTGAACCACAACTACATCGGCACGGAGCACATCCTGCTCGGCCTCATCCACGAGGGCGAGGGGGTCGCCGCGAAGGCGCTCGAGTCGATGAACATCTCGCTCGAGGCCGTCCGCCAGCAGGTCGAGGAGATCATCGGCCAGGGGCAGGCGGCGCCGACGGGGCACATCCCCTTCACGCCGCGCGCGAAGAAGGTGCTGGAGCTCTCGCTGCGCGAGGCGCTCCAGCTCGGCCACAACTACATCGGCACCGAGCACATCCTCCTCGGCCTCATCCGCGAGGGCGAGGGGGTGGCGGCGCAGGTGCTGCAGAAGCTCGGCGCCGACCTCAACCGCGTCCGGCAGACCGTCATCCAGCTCCTGTCTGGCTACACCGGCGGCAAGGGCGAGCCCGCCTCGCCGGAGCAGACCGGCCCGCAGGGGCAGGGCTCGATGGTGCTCGACCAGTTCGGGCGGAACCTCACCCAGCTCGCCCGCGAGGGCAAGCTCGACCCCGTGATCGGGCGCGAGCGCGAGATCGAGCGCGTGATGCAGGTCCTCTCGCGCCGGACGAAGAACAACCCGGTGCTGATCGGGGAGCCCGGGGTCGGCAAGACCGCCATCGTCGAGGGGCTCGCGCAGAACATCGTGAAGGGCGAGGTGCCAGAGACCCTGAAGGGCAAGCAGATCTACACCCTCGACCTCGGGGCGCTCGTCGCGGGCTCGCGCTACCGCGGCGACTTCGAGGAGCGCCTGAAGAAGGTCCTGAAGGAGATCCGCACCCGCGGGGACATCATCCTGTTCATCGACGAGCTGCACACGCTCGTGGGCGCCGGCGCGGCCGAGGGCGCGATCGACGCGGCGAGCATCCTGAAGCCGATGCTCGCGCGCGGCGAGCTGCAGACGATCGGCGCGACCACGCGCGACGAGTACCGCAAGCACCTGGAGAAGGACGCGGCCCTCGAGCGGCGGTTCCAGCCGATCAACGTCGAGGAGCCGACCGTCGCGCACACGATCGAGATCCTGAAGGGCCTGCGCGACCGGTACGAGGCGCACCACCGCGTGACCTTCACCGACGAGGCCCTCGTCGCGGCGGCGAACCTCGCGGACCGCTACATCAGCGACCGGTACCTGCCGGACAAGGCGATCGACCTCATCGACGAGGCCGGCAGCCGCATGCGCATCCGCCGCATGACGGCCCCGCCGGACGTGCGCGAGATCGACGAGAGGATCGCGCAGGTGCGCCTGAAGAAGGAGTCGGCGATCGACGCCCAGGACTTCGAGCGCGCCGCCGCGCTGCGGGACGAGGAGCGCCAGCTGATCGAGGAGCGCCAGCGCCGGGAGCAGGAGTGGAAGGCCGGCGAGATGGACGTCCTCTCGGAGGTCGGCGAGGAGGAGATCGCCGAGGTCCTGTCGATCTGGACCGGCATCCCCGTCTTCAAGCTCACCGAGGAGGAGACGGACAAGCTCCTGCGCATGGAGGAGGAGCTCCACAAGCGGATCATCAGCCAGGACGACGCGATCTCGGCGGTCTCACGCGCGATCCGTCGCACGCGCTCCGGGCTGAAGGACCCGAAGCGGCCCTCGGGCTCCTTCATCTTCCTCGGCCCCTCGGGGGTGGGGAAGACGGAGCTCTCCAAGGCCCTCGCGGAGTTCCTCTTCGGTGACGAGGACGCGCTGATCCAGCTCGACATGTCCGAGTACATGGAGAAGCACACGGTCTCGCGGCTGATCGGCTCGCCCCCCGGGTACGTCGGCTACGAGGAGGGCGGCCAGCTCACGGAGGCCGTGCGGCGCAAGCCGTTCAGCGTGATCCTCTTCGACGAGATCGAGAAGGCCCACCCGGACGTGTTCAACACGCTCCTGCAGATCCTCGAGGACGGGCGCCTCACCGACTCGCAGGGCCACACGGTGGACTTCAAGAACACGATCATCATCATGACGTCCAACCTCGGCACGCGGGACATCCAGAAGGGGACCTTGGTCGGGTTCGCGGCGCGGCCCGACGAGAAGGTGACCTACGAGAAGATGCGGGAGCGGGTCATGGAGGAGCTGAAGCGCTCCTTCCGGCCGGAGTTCCTGAACCGCATCGACGAGGTCATCGTGTTCCACTCGCTGTCCGAGGAGGACGTGAAGCGGATCGTGGACCTGATGATGAAGCGGGTGCGCGAGCAGCTGAAGGCCAAGGACATCGACATCGAGCTCACGGACGCGGCCAAGACGCTCCTCGCGCAGAAGGGCTACGACCAGGCGCTCGGCGCTCGGCCGCTGCGGCGGACGATCCAGCGCCTCGTCGAGGACCCGCTCGCCGAGAAGATCCTGCACAAGGAGTTCCGGCCCGGCCAGACGATCATCGTCGACGCCGTGGACGGCGAGATCGTCTTCGAGGCTCCGGCGCCCCCGGAGACCCCGCCGGTGGAGCTCGCGGGCTCGAGCGAGAGCTGATCCGTGCCGCCCGGGCCCCGCGCCCGGCGGCCGCAAGACCGGTGGCCCAGCAGCCGCGAGGTTGCTGGGCCTTCCGGTACCTGGGCTCCGTCGACCACCTCGGTCAGGCCGCTCACGTCGCGGGCCTTGACGTGCGAGCAGGGAAGCACAAAACTGTCTATGTGCGAACGACCATCGAGATCCCCGACGAGCTCTACCGGGCGCTGAAGGCGAGGGCGGCGCTGAGCGGCGTCACCGTTCGTGAGCTGGTTCGTCGGTACGTCGAGCAGGGGCTCCGCCATCCCAGCGCTCCGGTTGCGAGCGCAGGGCGCCGGCAGCCGCCGCCGGTGATCGTCCCGCCGCGGGGCATGCCCATCCCCGCGGTCCCGAGGTCGGAGCTCCAGCGCCTCGACGAGGAAGAGGACGCGGCCAAGGATGCCCGATCTGCTGGACGTTAGCGTCTGGGTGCCGCTCAGCGCCCCGGACCACGTGCATCACGCGCGTGCCCGGCGCTACTGGGAGCGGGAGGCCGCCGAGGAGATCGCCTTCTGCCGCATCACCGAGCTCGCGCTGCTGCGGCACCTCACGAACCCGCGGATCCTCGGCGATCGGGCGCTGGGTGGAGCGGCTGCGTGGCGCGCGCTGGAGACGTGGCTCGCGACCCCGGGCGTCCATCGGCTGGCCGAGCCGCCCGGCCTGGACGACTGGCTCGCGCGCTGGAGCGACGACCTCGACCTGCGGGGCGGGGCATGGACGGATGCGTACCTGGCCGCGTTCGCCGCGGCGAGCGGGTGCCGCCTCGTGGCGTTCGACGGGGACTTCGCCCGGTACGTAGGGCTGGAGTTCCTGCACCTCGGGTCCTGATCCCAGCTCCGCGGATGTGGAGGCCCGGCGGTCGGCGGCGGCTCTGAGGACGTCGAGTTCCTCGAGCTCGAGCGGCGTGCGCTTGTGCTGACGGCGGCTGGTGTCCTCGAGCGCCTGGCTGCGGGGCTGCGAGCTCGCCACCCACGCAGACGTGATCGTGGCCCCCGCCTGGATCGCTCTCGTCCGCGTGCTGGCCTCGGCGGTCGGGACGGCCCCCTGGGTACCCATATCCGCCGAGGGGGCGTAGCCTGCTCCGGTGGTGGGGTGTCAACGCCGGTCGAATCCTTGACGATTTCCGCCGGTCGGATCCTTGACACCTACGAGGCTCGCTCGGTGGCCATCACCTCCTTCGTCCGCCCCTTCAGGCGGTAGCTCTCCCCCTGGAGGGCGATCACCTCCGCGTGGTGCACGAGGCGGTCGACCATCGCGGCGACCGCCACTGGGTCGCCGAAGATCTCCGCCCAGGCCGAGAAGGTCTGTCTCCAAGTCCCAGGTCTCCGAGACGGCGAGGTCGCTGGACGAGGCGGTGGAGGCCTTCCGGTCCCGTCCGCTGGACGCCGGTCCCTCCACGTTCGTGCGCGCTCGTGCTGAAGTGCCGGGAGGGCGGGCGGATCCGCAACGTGGCCTGCGTGATCGCGACCGGCGTCAACGCCGACGGCCACCGGGAGGTCCTGGGCCTTGACGTGCTCACCTCCGAGGACGGGGCGGGCTGGACGGCGTTCCTCCGCTCCCTGGTTGCCCGGGGCCTCTCCGGCGTGGAGCTCGTGATCTCCGATGCCCACGAGGGTCTGGTCGGGCCGAACGGCGCGATCGGTGCGGTCCTCCCCGGCGCCTCCTGGCAGCGGTGCCGGACCCGTCTCATGCGCAACATCCTGGCCAAGGTGCCGAAGTCGGCCGCCCCGTTCGTGGCCACGATGGTCCGCTCGATCTTCGCTCAGCCCGACTCCGAGCAGGTTGGCCTGCAGCTTTGCCGGGTGACCGAGCAGCTCGCCGAGCGCTTCCCCGAGGCGGCCGAGCTCCTGGAGCAGGCCGGGCCCGACATCACCGCCTTCGCCTCGTTCCCGACGGAGCTTTGGCGCCAGATCTGGTCGAACAACCCGCAGGAGCGGCTGAACCGGGAGGTGCGCCGGCGCACCGACGTCGTTGGCATCTTCCCCGACCGCGCCGCGATCTATCGCCTGGTCGGTGCGGTGCTCGCCGAGCGCCACGACGAGTGGGCCGTGGCCCGTCGCTACATGGGCGTGGAGTCGCTCGCGAAGGCGCGCATGAGGATCGTTCAGGGCGATCTCGAGGAGATCCCGAGGGAGGTGAGCGGAGAGCTGGTGGCGGCCAGCTGATCGTTCGGAGCGAGCGATGAAGCGGTGTTCTCATACACCACGTTGACGGGCGCGGCCGTGGCCCCCGCCTGGATCGTGCTTGTCCGCGTGCCGGTCTCAACGGTCCTGGCCCTCGCGGCGATAGGGAAGGCGATCAGGTTCCCCGCGTCCGCCGAGGGACCGTGGGTGCCATGGAGCGCGGATGCGGCTCCCCTCGTCCGCAAGGCGCTACTCCTCACCGCTGTGGTGGCTGAGCTGATCGCGTCGGCGGCATTCCTCGTTGTTCCGGGCCCTGCTGCCACTCCTATCGTTCTCGCGCTGCTCGGGGTCTTGACGGTCTACGGGTGGGTGAGCCTACGCAGGGCGGGAACCTGCGGATGCTGGGGATCGGTCTCCAGAGCGATCTCGCGGCGCCACCTTCTCGTGCGGAATCTCGCTCTTGGTGTGGTCGTCATCGCCGCGTACCCGACCGAAGGGCTGGCGCAGGAGGATGTGCTCGTCGACGCAGCACCGATCCTCGCGTTCCTGCCGCTCGCCGCTCTGGTCCTCCTCTCGGCAACCGGGGGTCTCAGGGGGTTCCGGGGCAGAACGATCGGAAGGGCCCCCTGGGTATCCATATCCGCCGACGGGGCGTAGCCTGCTCGGGTGGTGGGGGAGCCGGAGGCCTGGGCGGTCGAGACCTCGCGCGACGGCGAGCGTTGGCGCGCGTACGGCAGGGCGTGGAAGTGGCCGGATGAGCCGCTCCTCGTGCACGCGGCCCCGCGCTTCCTGCGCTACCGACGGCTGGGCCCGATCGAGGACCCGGACTGGTGCGCACCGCTCGTTGGCGAGGGAGGCACGCCGATGACCCTCGTGCGGATGGAGGCCCACGAGCGCGAGGACCTCTGGCCCGCCGAGGAGCACCGCGGGCTTCCGGTCCTCCTGCCCGGCGGCGAGACCGGCCGCCTCCTCGCCTTCGAGCGCGGCGAGGGCGACACCTGGGCCTACACGCTGGAGTTCCGGGGGCCCTGAGCGGCTAGTCGGGCAGCCGCGCGACCTCTCGTGGGGAGAGCCGGCGGGTCGTCGGGGCGAGCCGCAGGCCGGCCATGCGCACCGACGCCGGCACCCACGCGTCGTCCTCCAGGATCTGGACGCTGATCGCGCCGTCCTCCGCGAGCGAGATCCGCAGGGTCCTGCCCTCCCGGGTTCGGTAGATGCCGGAGGGACCCATGCGCCCACCATACGCCATCCGAGGCGGGGCCGCGCGCGCCCGCTTGACCGGCTTGACCGGCTTGACCGGCCGCAGGCGTGTGCACTATCGTGCGCCACTTGTCAAGGATGCTGAACACGCGAGCGAGGAGGGCACGGTGGAGCGACTGTTCATCGGAGGCGAGTACGTCGAGAGCGTGGGTGGGGGGACGATCGCCGTCGAGGACCCGGCCACCGAGGAGATCATCGCGGTCGTCCCGGACGCGAGCGCCGAGGACGTGGACCGCGCCGTCCACGCGGCGCGCGCGGCGCAGCCGGGCTGGCGGCGCCTGGACGCCCTGGAGCGGGCCGAGCTCCTGCACCGGTGCGCGGATCGCCTGGCCGAGGCGGCGGACGAGCTCGCCGTGCTGCTCACGCGCGAGGGCGGCAAGACCCTGAAGGAGAACCGCGACGAGGTCGACTGAGGCGTCACCGCCGTCCGGCACCTCGCCGAGGTGGCCCGCACCTCGCGCGGTCGGGTCGTCGGTGCGACCAAGCCCGACCAGCTGAACATCGTCCTGAACGAGCCGTACGGGGTCGTGGTCCACATCCTGCCCTTCAACTACCCCCTCGTGCTGCTCGCCTGGCAGGTGCCCGCCGCGCTCGCCGCCGGCAACACGTGCATCGTCAAGCCCGCGGAGCAGACGCCGCTCGCCACGCTGAAGCTGGGCGAGATCTTCTCGTGCCTGCCGCCGGGGGTCTTCAACGTGGTGACGGCCACCGGGCCCGGCTCGGCGCGGCTGGTGGAGCACCCGGGCACCGACATGATCGCCTTCACGGGGTCCGTGCAGACGGGCTCGCGCGTCATGGCCGCCGCGGCCCCGCGGATCAAGAAGCTCCTGCTCGAGCTCGGCGGCTCGGACCCGTTCCTCGTGCTCGGGGACGCGAAGCTCGAGGTCGCCGCCCGCGGCGCCGTCTTCGCCGCGTTCCTGAACGCCGGGCAGGTCTGCACCTCGGCCGAGCGCTTCTTCGTGGAGGAGCGGGTGTACGACGCTTTCATGGCCGAGGTCCTGAAGCTCCGCGACCAGATCCGGGTGGGCGACCCCTTCGACGAGGTCGACATGGGGGCGCTGATCTCGCGCGACGCGAGGGAGCAGGTGTGCCGGACCCTCGATGAGCTCGGCGAGCGCGGGGCGCGGGTCCTCGCGGGCGGCGAGGCCCCCGCCCACCTGCCGAAGGGGTACTTCTTCGAGCCGACCGTGGTGGAGCTCCCCGAGCCGAAGCGCCAGGCCCCGAACCGGGAGATCTTCGGGCCCCTGGCGATGGTGACCCCCGTCCGGGACCTGGACGAGGCGATCGAGCTCGCCAACGCGAGCGAGCTCGGCCTCGGCGCGAGCATCTACACCTCGAGCCTGGAGGCGGCGATGCGGGCGGCGACCGAGCTCCAGGCGGGGATGGTGTGGATCAACGACCCCCTCAAGGACAACGACGCGGCCCCCTTCGGGGGCTGGAAGATGAGCGGGTTCGGTCGGGAGCTCGGCACGGAGGGCATCGCCGCGTTCACCCAGACCAAGCACGTGCACATCGACTTCGCACAGGCGCCGTCGCCGGAGTGGTGGTTCCCGTACGAGCGGCCGGCGATCCCGGTCTCGCGCGGGACGCTGCCGCCTCCCGGGGCTTGACCGCCGGCCGGGTGGCGCATATAGTCGCCCATCGTTCGGGAAAGTGGTCCAGGGTTGAGGGGGGTGTCATGAGGCGGTTCATCCTGGTGGGGGCGCTCGCGACGGCGTTCGCGCTCGCCGCCACGGCCTGCGGCGGCGCTGGCGGCGGCGCTGGCGGCGGCGGTGGCGGCGGCGGTGGTGGCGACCGCCCGTTCGAAGGGCACACGCTGCGCGTCGCGGCGTGGTCCGGGCCCTACGCGCGCTCGATCCGCGAGTACTTCGTGCCCCCCTTCGAGGAGGCGACGGGCGCGACGGTGGAGATCCTGGACGAGTGGACCGAGCAGGTCGACAAGATCCTCGCCGCCCCGGCGGACCAGCCGCCGTTCGACCTCAGCATCGGCGAGGGCTACCTCATGTGCTACGGGCTCCAGAACGACGTCTGGCTGCAGGTCGACTACTCGAAGATCCCGCGTGCGAACGAGGTGTACCCCTGGTACCGGGAGGCGGACGAGATCGACTGCGAGGACGACGCCTACGGGGTGCCCTTCGGCTACGGCTACGAGGTCCTCGGCTTCCGCGAGTCCGACCTCGGCTTCCGCCCGACGAGCTGGGAGGACCTGTGGCGGCCCGAGGCGCAGGGGAAGATCGCGCTCGACCAGTCCTTCTTCAACTACGGGCTGGCGCCGGCGGCGTTCATCCAGGGGATCGACCCGGCGGCGCTCGAGGCGGGTCCGGACATGGACGCGGTCATGGCCAAGACCGCGCAGCTCGACGTGGCCCTGTGGTACACGGCCGAGGCGCAGGTCGTGAACGCGTTCCAGACCGGGGACGTGGCGATCGCGCAGATGTACATCGAGGGGGCGCAGCAGCTCGCGGAGGAGGATCCGAGCTTCGACTTCATCATCCCGCAAGAGGGCTCGATGGGCTGGATCGACTACTACATGATCGTGCGCGGCACCAAGGAGGTCGATCTCGCCCACGCCTTCATCGACCAGCTCCTCGATCCCGAGCTGCAGTCCCGGTTCGCCGAGGACCACCTGTACTGGATGGCCAACCAGGAGGCCGCGATCCCCGAGCGACGGTCGGAGCTGTTCCCGAAGGACGACGCCGAGCTCTCGGCGCGGGCGCACCTGTTCGACTACGACGTGTGGATCCCGCACTACTTCGACGAGACGGGCGTCTACACCCAGTTCTCGAGCGAGGTCCTCGGAGCGTGAGCGTCTCGGCGTCGCCCCTGCGATGACGTCTCGGCCGTCCAGGCAGTGGTGGCTCGCGTCGCCGGCGGTGGCGCTCATCGCGCTGGGCTTCGCGCTGCCGATGCTGTTCATGCTGCGCATGAGCCTGAACGGGACCGAGCGCCACCCGTACGCGCCTGGGCTCACGCTCGAGAGCTACGCCCACTTCTTCGAGCCGCTGTACCTCGGGCTCCTGTGGCGGACCGTACGCCTCACGCTCGTGATCACCGCGGCGTCCGTCGCGATCGGGGTGCCGTACGCGTACGTGCTCTGGCGCAGCAGCGGGGTCCGGCGGGGGCTCCTGCTCGCGATCTCGCTGCTCCCGCTGTTCACGAACGTGATCGCGCGCCTCTACGGGTGGCAGATCCTGCTCGCGAACCGGGGTCCGGTGAACCGGGCGCTCCAGCTCCTCGGCCTCGTCGATGAGCCGCTGCGCCTGAACTACTCGTTCGTCGGGGCCACCATCGGTCTCACCTACGTTGCGGCGCCGTACTTCACGCTGATCTACTTCAGCGCCCTCTCCGGCGTGGACCACCGGCTCGTGCTCGCCGCGAGGACGCTGGGAGCCGGCCGGCTGCGGGCCGTGGCCGGGGTCGTCCTGCCGATGTCCGCCTACGGCCTGGCGACGGGGATCGCCGTGGCCTTCGCCTGGGGGATGGGCGCGTACGCGGAGACCGTGACGCTCGGGTCCTCGCAGGAGTGGGGCCTCGGCTACGAGGCGTGGCGACAGCACACCCTTGCGCGGAACTGGCCGTTCTCCTCGGTCCTGTCGGTGGCGATCGTCGTGGGCACGCTCGCCCTCGTCGTGGTCGCGGCCTGGGCCACGGTCCGCACCGTGCGGGGCGTGAGACCGGAGGAGGCCTGAGGTGGCGGGCGCCGCCCTCGCACGACGCCGCTGGATCGACCCCGGGCGCCTCGCGCTCGGGGCGCTCGTGGTCGCGATCGTGGTGTTCCTGCTCGCCCCGATCGTCGCCGTGATCGGCTCGTCCCTGACCTCCGGCGAGCTCATCTCGTTCCCGCCCAAGCTGCCGCTGTCCCTGCGTTGGTACCGGGAGTTCCTCGAGGACCGGACCTACCGCGAGGCGCTGCGGAACAGCATCATGGTGGCGACGGCCACCGCGGTGCTCGCCACGGTCGTCGGCACGATGGCGGCGCTCTGGTTCGCGCGGACGCCGTTCCGGCTGAAGGGTGTCCTGTACTACGTGCTGTTCATGCCCTTCCTCGTGCCCGGCCTGGTGCTCGGCATCGGGCTGTCGGTGGGGCTCGAGCCCGTCGGGCTGGGGCGGACGCGTGGGACCTTCATCCCGGTGGTGCTCGGGCACCTGCTCTGGGCGATGCCCCTCGTGTTCGTCGTCATGGCCGCGGTGATCCGCGAGCTCGACCGCGACCTCGAGGCGGCGGCGAGCAGCCTCGGGGCCTCGCCGTCGGCGGTGCTGCGGACGGTCACCCTCCCGCTCCTCGGACCGGGTCTCATGGCGAGCCTCATCCTCGCGTTCGTGATCTCGCTCCACGAGTTCGTGATGGCCCTGTTCCTCACGAGCTCCGGCACGACCACGCTGCCGGTCGTGGTGTGGAACTCGCTCCGGTTCGAGGTGCGCCCGATCATCGCGGCGATCGACAGCGTCATGGTCGCGTCGGTCGTCGTCGTGCTCGCGGTGCTCGGCAAGCTCGTGGGGCTCGAGAAGGTGACGCCGAGGTGAGCCCGGGAGGCGCGGTGTCCGAGGTACGGCTGGAGAACCTGAGGAAGCGCTACGGGGCGGTCGAGGCGATCCGCGGCGTCTCGCTCGAGGTCCGGGAGGGCGAGCTGCTCACGCTCCTGGGTCCGAGCGGGTGCGGCAAGACCACGACGCTGCAGGCGATCGCGGGCCTCGTCGAGCCCGATGAGGGCGAGATCTGGATCGGCGGGGTCCCGATGCGCGGGGTCCCGCCCCACCGGCGGGACGTGGGCCTCGTGTTCCAGAGCGGGGCGCTGTTCCCGCACCTGTCGGTGCGCGAGAACGTGGAGTACGGCCTGAAGATGCGGCGCGTCCCCGGCCCCGAGCGACGGCGCCGCGCCGAGGAGATGCTCGCGCTCGTGGGGCTCGAGGGCTTCGGGGATCGGGCGCCGAAGCAGCTCTCCGGGGGGCAGCAGCAGCGGGTGGCGCTCGCCCGGGCCCTGGTGATCCGGCCCCGGGTGCTCCTGCTCGACGAGCCCCTCTCCGCCCTCGACCTCGCGCTCCGCCAGCGGCTGCGGACCGAGATCCGCGAGCTCCAGCAGCGTCTCGGCACGACGACCGTGTTCGTCACCCACGACCAGGTCGAGGCGCTCAGCCTGAGCGACCGGATCGCGGTGATGAACGCCGGGGTCATCGAGCAGATCGGGACGCCCGTGGAGGTCTACGCGTGCCCGCGCTCGAGCTTCGTCGCGGGGTTCGTGGGAGAGACGAACCGCCTCGCGGCCGAGGTCGTGGGGGTGGAGGCGGACCGCACCGCGCTCCGTGCCGCGGGCTCGCTCGTCCTCGTCGCCGCGAACGAGGGCCGGCCGACCGAGCCGGGAGGGCGGGCCCTCGTGTTCGCGCGGCCCGACGCGATCCGGCTCGAGCGGGCGGAGGACGCCGACGGGGAGGTCGTGCTCGCCCTGTTCCTCGGGACCGTCGTGCGGTACGAGGTTCGGCTGCGAAGCGGTGGGAAACTCTTCGCGGACGTCGATGCCGAGCGCGCCGACCTGCGCGCCGGCGAGCGGGTCCGCGTGACGTCCTCGGTCGAGGGGACCTTCGCGTTCCCGGCGTGAGGGTCGGCGATGGGAGGGGGAGCGTGTCGGAGGGAGAGTCGGAAGCTCGCCGCCCCAGGTCCGTGACGCCGAGCCGCAAGGTCCTTCCGGCTGCCCGTGCCGGGAGGGCGCGCGGTGGGCGGAACGGACCGGGGGGCGGCGCCGACGGGCTGGGCGAGCGCCTGCGGGCCGCGAGGCTCGCGCGCTCGCTCAGCCTGCGTGAGCTCGCCGAGCGCTCGGGCCTCTCGCGCGCGTTCCTCAGCCAGGTGGAGCACGAGAAGGTGAGCCCCTCCGTGGCCTCCCTGTCGAGGATCGCCGAGGCGCTCGGCATCACGATGAGCGAGCTGTTCCTGCCGGCCCACGGCGAGACCGAGGGGCTCGTGCGCGCCGAGGAGCGCGTGCGGATGGTCTTCGGCGAGAACCGGTTCGTGGACGAGGTGCTCTCGCCCTCGCTCGAGGGCAAGCTGCTCGTGCTGCGCTCGACGCTGTTCCCCCGCTCGGACAGCGGGCCGGCGTACTCGCACGACGCCGACGAGGAGTGCGTGGTCGTGCTCGAGGGGCGGCTCGACGTGCAGGTCGGCGAGGTCTGGTACGAGCTCGGGCCGGGCGACGCCCTTACGTACGCGAGCCGTCGCCCCCACGCCTGGCGCAACCCGACGGACGAGGAGACGGTGGCGATCTGGGTGATCACGCCGCCGCGGTACTGAGGCACAGGAGGAAGCGATGTCCGAGGAGCTGCCCGCACGAGCCAAGGTCGTCGTGGTCGGAGGCGGGATCGTGGGCTGCAGCGTGGCGTACGGTCTCACGAAGCGGGGATGGGACGACGTCGTGCTCCTCGAGCGCCGGCGGCTCACCTCGGGCACGACCTGGCACGCCGCGGGGTTGGTGACCGAGCTGCGCGCGACCGCCCCCCTGACGAGGCTCGTGCTCGACTCGATCGGCATCTTCGAGTCGCTGGAGCAGGAGACGGGTCTGTCGACGGGGTTCCGCAAGACGGGGCAGATCACGATCGCCTGCAACGAGCCGCGGTGGGAGGAGGTGCGTCGGCAGGCCTCGATGGCCAAGGGGATCGGCGTGCGCGTCGAGCTCCTGGGCCCGGAGGAGGTGAAGGAGCGGTTCCCCCTGCTGGACACCGCCGAGGTGCTCGGCGGCATGTACTTCCCCGACGACGGGATCGCCAACCCCAGCGACACGACGCTCTCGCTCGCGAAGGGCGCTCGGATGGGGGGCGCGCGGATCTTCGAGCACACCGAGGTCACCGGGGTGCGGACCCAGGGCGGGCGCGTCCGCGGGGTCGCGACCACCCGCGGGGACATCGAGGCCGAGGTCGTCGTGAACTGCACGGGGATGTGGGGCCGGGCCTTCGGGGCTCGCTCGGGCGTGAGCCTTCCCCTGCAGGCCACGGAGCACTTCTACGTCGTGACCGGCCCCCTCGAGGGACTCCCTGAGGAGCTGCCGGTGCTGAAGAGCTACGACGACTGGTGCTACGTGAAGCTCGAGGGCGGCAGCAAGCTGATGGTCGGGTTCTTCGAGCCCGGGGGCCGCCCGTGGGCGCTCGAGGGGATCCCCGAGGACGCCGAGTTCGTGCGGCTCCCCGAGAACTGGGAGCACCTGTCGCCCTTCATCGAGCAGGTGGCCAAGCGGATCCCGATCCTGCAGGAGGCCGGGATCCAGCTCTTCTTCAACGGCCCCGAGAGCTTCACGCCGGACGCGAAGTTCCACTTCGGCGACGTCCCGGGGATCGAGGGGTACTACGTCGCGTGCGGCTTCAACTCGGTCGGCTTCCTCACGGGACCGGGGGCGGGGAAGGCCCTCGCGGACTGGATCGTGGACGGCCACCCCCCGATGGACCTCTGGGACGTGGACGTGCGCCGCACGTTCCCGTTCCAGGCCACGCCCCGGTACCTGGCGGAGCGCGTCCCGGAGGTCCTCGGGCTCCTCTACGACATGCACTGGCCGTTCCGTCAGTTCGAGACGGCTCGGGGGCTGCGGCGCTCGGCGATCCACGACCGGCTCGCCGCGGCCGGGGCGTGCTTCGGCGAGGTCGCGGGGTGGGAGCGGCCGAACTGGTTCGCCCCGGCGGGGGTCGAGCCCCGGTACGGGTACTCCTACGGCCGCCAGAACTGGTTCGGCTACTCGGCCGAGGAGCACCGCGCCGCCCGCGAGGGCGTGGCCCTGTTCGACTACAGCTCGTTCACGCAGTTCCTCGTCCAGGGCCCCGACGCCGAGGCGGCGCTCCAGCGCCGATCCACGGCGGACGTCGCCGTGCCGGTGGGCCGGCTCGTCTACACGCAGATGCTGAACGACCGGGGCGGGATCGAGGCGGACGTGACGATCACGCGCCTGGCCGAGGACCGCTTCCTCGTGGTGGGGGCGGCGGCCGAGCAGCGCAAGGACCTGGACTGGCTGCAGACGCACCTCGAGGGGCGCGTCGCGGTGACCGACGTGAGCTCGGGCTCCTGCACGCTCGCGGTCATGGGACCGCGCTCGCGGGACCTGCTCTCGCGGCTCACCACGGCCGATCTCTCGAACGAGGCCTTCCCGTTCCTGTGCTCGCGGGAGATCGACCTCGGGCACGCGCTGGTCCGCGCCTCCCGCGTCTCCTACGTGGGCGAGCTCGGGTACGAGCTCATGATGCCGACGGAGTTCGGGGCCTACGCGTTCGACCTGCTCGCGGAGGCGGGGCGGGAGGTCGGCCTGCGGCTCGCCGGGTACCACGCGCTGAACTCGCTCCGCCTGGAGAAGGCCTACCGGCTGTGGGGCTACGACATGGGCGCCCACGACACCCCGCTCGAGGCCGGCCTCGGGTTCACCGTGGCGTGGGACAAGCCGGGCGGGTTCGCCGGCCGCGACGTCCTGCTGCGCCAGCGCGAGGCGGGGGTGCGGCGGCGCCTCGTCCAGCTCGTGCTGGCCGACCCCGAGCCCCTCGCCTACCGCACGGAGCCGATCTTCCGGGACGGGCGGCTCGTGGGGACCGTGACCTCGGGCATGTTCGGTCACACCCTGGGAGCGTGCGTCGTGCTCGGATGGGTGGAGCGGCCCGACGGGCCCGTCACCGACGAGTGGCTCGGCGAGGGCGCCTACGAGGTGGAGATCGCCTGGGAGCGGGTGCCGGCGAGCCTGCACCTGCGGCCGGCCTACGACCCCACGGGCTCGCGCCTCCGCGGCTAGCGCCGGGACCGAGCCCTCGCTGGGTTCGGCGGCGGGGGCGGTCGGCGTCCGGTGTCGGACCCCCCGGGTAGGGTTCCCGCGATGGCCAGGGCTCGGACGGTGCTCGCGTGCGAGGCGTGCGGGCAGCAGCTCGCCCAGTGGGCGGGACGCTGCCCGGGGTGCGGCGCGTGGGGCACGATCCGGGAGGCGGTGGGCGGCTCCACCGCGCCGCCACCCACCCTGGAGACGCTCGAGCACGGGGGCGAGGTCGAGCGGCGGGTCTCGACCGGGATCGAGGGGCTCGACCGGGTGCTCGGGGGTGGGCTCGTGCCGGCCTCGGTGGTCCTGCTCGCCGGCGAGCCCGGCATCGGCAAGTCGACGCTGCTGCTCCAGATCGTGGCCAACCTCACCGCCGGGGGCCTGCCCTGCCTCGTGGCCTCGGGGGAGGAGTCGCGGGCTCAGGTGGCCGCCCGCGCCCGGCGGCTCGGCATCCAGGGTGGAGCGGTCTCCTTCGTGCCGGGGCGCGAGCTCGGGACGGTGCTCGAGGCCGCCCGAGCGGCGCGCCCGTTCCTGCTCGCGGTGGACTCGATCCAGACCCTCCGGGACCCCGACGCCGCGCAGGTGCCCGGGGGCCCGGCCCAGGTCCGCGGCTGCGCCGACGCCCTGGTGGGGCTCGCCAAGTCGCTCGGCATCGCCGTTCTCGTGACCGGGCACGTGACGAAGGACGGCGATCTCGCCGGGCCGAGGACCCTCGAGCACGCCGTGGACGTCGTGCTCGCCTTCGACGGGGACCCTCGCTCGGGCCTCCGCGTGCTCGCCGGGGGGAAGAACCGGTTCGGCGCCGAGGGGGAGGTCGCCTGGTTCGAGATGGGGGCCTCAGGGCTCGCCGAGATCGACCCCACGGCGCTCCTCACCTCGGGGGCGGGCGAGCCCGGCGCGGCGATCGCGCTGGTCCGGGCGGGGCGCCGAGCCCTGGCGCTCGAGATCCAGGCCCTCGTCGCGCCGACCGGCGGCTCGCCGCGGAGGCAGGTCACGGGCCTCGACGGACGGCGCTTCCAGCTGGTGGCGGCGGTCCTGGAGCGGAGCGGCGTGCGGCTCGGCGGCTCGGACCTGTTCGGGGCTGCCTCGGGCGGGGTCCGCGTGGACGACCCGGCCTGCGACCTCGCGATCGCGGCGGCGCTCGCCTCCGCGGCCGCGGGGATCCCGCCGCCCGCCGACGCGGCCTTCGTCGGCGAGGTCGGGCTCACGGGGTTGGTGAGACCGGCGCCGGCTCTCGGGGCGCGTCTCGCGGCCGCCCGAGCCGCGGGGGTCGGCATCGTCTATGCGGCGCTCGACGGGACCCTCCCGGGGGACGTCCAGATCCGGCCCGTCCGTCACGTCCGGGAGGCTCTGACCTGGGCGGCCGGCCGATGAAGGTCCTTCGGCCTAGGTCGGGAGGGGGCTCCGCCGGGGCCCCATCGGGCCTCTGACCAGCGGTTTCGGTTTGCGGACCGGCGGGTCCACGTGTTACCCTGGCTGCCGGTTCAACTTGCCACCCAACGCATCCGAGGGGGTCTGGTGTTCCGCAAGGGCGACACGGTCGTGCACCCGGAGCATGGTGCCGCAGTCATCGAGGACCTCTGCGTCCGGGAGTTCCTGGGCGAGAAGCGCAAGTACCTGAAGCTACGGGTCTCCTACGGGGACCTCACGTTGATGATCCCGGTGGAGAGCACCGAGGAGGTCGGGCTCCGGCAGGTCGTCAGCAAGAGCAAGGTGAAGGACGTCCTCGCCGTCCTGCGGGAGGACGAGTCGAAGATGGCGGCCAACTGGAGCCGCCGGTTCAAGAACAACATCGAGAAGCTGCGTTCCGGCGACATCTTCCAGGTCGCGGAGGTCGTGCGCAACCTCTCCATCCGCGAACGCGAGCGGGGCCTGTCGGCGGGCGAGAAGCGGATGATCCAGAAGGCCCGCCAGATCCTGATCTCGGAGCTCGCGTACGCCACCGGCGGGACCGAGGAGAAGGCCGAGGCCATGATCGACAAGGTCCTGGACGAGGCCCACGGGTCCCGGGTCGCCCGCGGCGCCTGAGCGGATCCTTCCGGGTTTCCCCGCCTCGCCGTCCGTCGGGGTCAAGTCGGCCGCGCCGCCGGTCGAGGTTCCTATCGGACATGCCCGAGTCGAAGCACGACCCGGAGGCGCGGCGTGCAGGCCCGCAGCCTCGGCGCGAGCGCGCCAGGCCGCCCGGAGGGCGGTTGGTCGAGTTCGTCCGCCTGATCTTCGTGGTGCTGTTCGCCGTCGCCGGCTACGTGGTCGCGACGCGGACGGGTGCGGCCAGCGCCCGGAACACCTTGCTCGGGGTAGCGCTCGGCGCCTCGACGGGGTTCGTCCTCGGCGGGGTGCTGGGGCGGCAGACCGTCTCGGCGGTCTCCTCCGTCGAGCAGCAGCTCCGCCGGGTCCCCGCGGCCGAGGTCGTGGCCGGGACGGCGGGCCTCCTCGCCGGCCTCGCGGTGGCGGCCTTCACCACCGTGCCGATCTTCCGACTCCCCCCGCTCGCCGCCTGGACGAGCGCGGCCTTCATGTACGCCACGCTCGGGTACGCCGGGTACCGGGTCGGACGTGGGAAGTACCTCGAGCTCTTCGACCTCATCGGGCTGAAGCCTCGGGTGGGCCCCACCCGGGGTGAGGTGGCGGTCGTCGACACGAGCGCGCTCATCGACGGGCGCGTCGTGGACATCGTCTCGACCGGCTTCCTCACGGGGGACCTCCTCATCCACGGCGCCGTCCTGCGTGAGCTCCAGGCGATCGCCGACACCTCGGACCCGAGGCGACGGGCTCGGGGACGGCGCGGCCTGGACGCGGTCGCCGAGCTGCAGCGCGCGAAGACCGTCCAGGTCCACCTGGTGGAGGAGGACGGCGTCTTCGACGTGGATGCCGCGCTCGTGCGCCTGGCGAGGGAGCGCGGAGCGGCCCTCATCACGACCGACCACAACCTGGCGAAGGTGGCGGAGGCGCTGTCGGTTCCGGTCCCCGACCTCAACCGTCTGGCCGCGGCCTTCCGCACCCCGGTCGGGGTGGGTGACGAGCTCGTCATCGAGCTCGTCAAGGACGGTCGCGAGCGCGGGCAGGCCGTGGGCTACCTCGAGGACGGCACGATGGTGGTGGTCGAGGAGGCGAGGGACCGGATCGGCCACGAGGTGCCGGTCCGGGTCCGGAACGTGATCCAGACCGCGACCGGCCGCATGGTCTTCGCCACGCTCCGATAGCCCGACCCTTCGGCGCGGCCGAGCCCGGCGACCAGCGGGTACGCTCCCTGCGATGCGAGCGGTGGCGATCGTGGCGGCGGCGGGATCCGGGGAGCGGCTCGGCATGCCAAGCCCGAAGGCGTTCGTCGCGCTCGGCGGCCGACCGATCCTCGCGCGGGCCGTCGAGACGGCGTTCGCCTGTCCGACGATCGGCCTCGTCGTCGTCGCGGCGCCGCCGGGCTCCGAGGATCTCGCCCACGCCATCGTCGAGCCGCTCGGCGCCCACGCCGTGGTGACGGGGGGTGCGACCCGCCAGGCCTCGATCCGGGCGGCGCTCTCGGCGGTGCCGAGCGACGCCGCGGTGGTGGTCTGCCACGACGCGGCGCGGGCCCTCGCCACCCCGGCGCTGTTCGCGGCCGTGGTGGAGGCCCTCGCCGGGTGGGACGGCGTGGTGCCGGTCGTGCCGGTGCCCGACACCGTGAAGCGGATGCGGGGCCAGGTGGTGGTCGGGACCGTGCCTCGGGAGGGGCTCGCCCTCGCCCAGACCCCGCAGGCGTTCGTCGCGGCGGCCCTCCGGGACGCGCACGAGCGGGCCGCGGCCGCGGGCGTCGAGGCGACCGACGACGCCGCCCTCCTCGAATGGGCGGGCTACCGGGTCCGCGCGGTGCCCGGCGAGCCGACGAACCTGAAGATCACGACGGCGGCCGATCTCGCCCGGGCCGAGGCCCTGCTGGCGGAGGCGAGCCGTGCCTGAGGTCCGGGTGGGTCTCGGGTTCGACGTGCACCCGCGGGCGGTCTCCCCGCGACCGCTGTTCCTGGGCGGGGCGCGCTTCGAGGAGGTGAACGGCCTCGCGGGGCACTCCGACGGCGACGCCGTCTGCCACGCGCTCGCCGACGCGCTGCTCGGGGCCGCCGGGCTCGGCGACGTCGGCGAGCACTTCCCCGAGGACGATCCGAAGATCGCCGGGATCCCGGGGCTCGAGCTCCTCGCGCGCACGGTCGCGAAGGTGCGCGTCCGGGGCCTCATCCCGGTCTCGGCCGACGTGACGATCCTGGCGGAGCGCCCCGCGATCTCACCGCGACGGGAGGAGATCCGACGGCACCTCGCGGCGACCCTCGGCATCGCCCCCGAACGCGTATCGGTGAAGGCCACCAGGCCGGAGGGGCTCGGCCTGTCCGGGGACGGCGCCGGGTGCATCGCCCTCGCCGTCCTGCGCGAGCGGTGAGCGGCGCGCGCGAGGGTCGGCGGAGCGGTCGCGCCGGGCGAGGCGCGCCCGGACCTGGGGCGCCCCGGGCTCCTCCGCCCCGGG
>CAZXJB010000024.1:0-25754 GCA_964640965.1 uncultured Actinomycetes bacterium
CGCGCACCAGCGGAGCCTGCGGTGGCCCGGCGACCGCGCGTTCGTGCGGCGCCTGGCCGAGCAGGCCGCCCTCGACCTCCTGCGGCGCCACCTGGCGGGGCTGCCGCTCCCGCGGTGATGGCCCGGGACCGCGCGTCGCGGCCGGAGGCGAGGCCGCTCCGGCTCTTCGTCGCCGTCGACCTGCCGGAGGACGTGCGCGAGCTCGTGGACCACGCCGTGGCGCCGATCCGCGAGCGCTACCCGAGGGCGCGGTGGGTCCCGGTCCGCAACCAGCACGTGACGGTGAAGTTCCTGGGGGCGACCTGGCCGCGGCTCGTGGAGGGCGTGCTCGCGGGCGTGGGCGCGGTGGCCGCGCGCCACCGGCCCTTCGAGACGCGGGTGTCGGGGCTCGGGGCGTTCCCGTCGCTGCGGCGGGCGCGGGTGCTGTGGGCGGGCCTCGAGGACGCGGCGGGACGCCTGGCCGCGATCGCGGGGGACCTCGATGCCGAGCTCGCGGCGGACTTCCCCCCGGAGAAGCGGCCGTTCGCGCCCCACCTCACGGTCGCGCGGTTCGACCCGCCGGTGCCGCTCGAGGAGGACCTCGGCGAGGTCGGCCTGGAGAGCCGCCCCTTCGAGGTCGCCTGGCTCGTGGTGTACCGCAGCCACCTCCAGCGCCCGGCGCCCGTGTACGAGCCCATCGCGAGCTTCCCCCTGGGGGACGACCTGGCGGGTGCTTGACCTCGAACGGGTGTTCGAGTAGCCTGCCCCTTGCCAGCAGCGGCTCACAGGGGTGTAATCACGGAGAGGGAATCACAGGGGTGTGATCCATGTCGTACCCTCGCGCTAGCGTCCATCCCGCAGTCGGGGAGGGGCTCGCCGGGCCGGTCCGGTGGGCGAGGGAGCAGGAAGGAGACCGTCGGATGGACCGGGAGAAGATGCTCGACGTCGCGCTCTCGCAGATCGAGAAGCAGTTCGGCAAGGGCGCGGTGATGCGGCTCGGCGAGCACCCGATGGGCGCGGGGATCTCCGTGATCCCCACGGGCTCGCTCGCGCTGGACATCGCGCTCGGTGTCGGCGGCATCCCCCGGGGCCGGATCATCGAGGTCTTCGGGCCGGAGGGCTCGGGCAAGACCACGGTGTGCCTCCACATGATCGCGGAGGCGCAGCGGCGGGGCGGGATCGCCGCGTTCGTCGACGCCGAGCACGCTCTGGACCCGACGTACGCCCAGCGGCTCGGCGTGAACATCGACGAGCTGCTGGTCTCGCAGCCGGACTCGGGGGAGCAGGCGCTCGAGATCGCCGACCTGCTCGTGCGCTCCGGGGCGCTCGACATCATCGTGGTCGACTCGGTCGCCGCGCTCGTGCCGCGGGCCGAGATCGAGGGCGAGATGGGGGACTCGCACGTCGGCCTCCAGGCCCGGCTCATGTCCCAGGCGATGCGCAAGCTCGCGGGCTCGCTCTCGCGCTTCGAGACCACGGCCGTGTTCATCAACCAGCTGCGCGAGAAGATCGGCGTGATGTTCGGGTGCATGCACTACGACACCCGGGTGACGCTCGCCGACGGCACGCAGGAGAAGATCGGCAAGATCGTGAACCAGCGGCTCCCGGTGGAGGTCCTCTCGTACGACCCCGACCGTGGAGAGGTGGTCCCACGGCGGGTCGTCGGGTGGTTCGACAACGGGAGGACCGAGTCCTTCCTGCAGTTCACGGTGGCGAAGCCCTCCGGGAACGGTCGGGCGCAGTTCGCCTGCACACCCAACCACCGCATCCTCACCCCGGGAGGTTGGCGCGAGGCGCGCGAGCTCCGCGTCGGTGACCGGGTGCTGCAGTCGACCACGATCCGTCTGTCCGATCTCCAGTGGGAGGTCATCCTCGGCGGTCTGCTCGGCGATGGGACGCTGATCGCCAGCCGCAACGGCATGTCGGCCCGGTTCCGGTTCGCACACGGGAGCAAGCAGGCGGAGTACGCCGACTGGAAGGCATCGCTCTTCGCGAACATCGGGACCTCGCGGTCGGTGAGTCGCACGGGGGTCGTGGCGCACGATCTCCCACCGCTCCCCGAGCTCGCCGAGCTTCGGCGGGCCGTGTACGTGGCCGGGAAGAAGGTCCTGAGCTGGGACTACCTGAAGCGGTTGACGCCCCTCTCGCTCGCCATCTGGTACATGGACGACGGGGCGTTCAGCCTGCGGAGCAAGGGGCTCCAGGAGCGCACCCGGGATGGGAGCGGCAGGGTCACCATCATGGTGGAGGCCATCGAGCCCACGAGTCGCCAGCGACTCGTCCGATACCTCGCCGACACCTGGGGCATCGTCCCCCGACTCACGAACGTCGGCGGGAAGGCCCGCCTGGTGTTCCCGAAGGATGAGACGGCCAAGCTGCACGCGCTCATCGCGCCGTTCGTGCACCCCTCGATGGAGTACAAGCTCCTGCCGAAGTACCGGGGTCGGTTCGCGGTGGAGCCGGTGACGGTCGCCCCGCGCCGCGAGCTGGTGCCGATGCCGATCACGGCCATCCGTCCGAAGCCGCCGTCGAAGAAGACGCACCGCTTCGACATCGAGGTGGAGGGATCCCACAACTACCTGGTGGATGGCGTCGTGGTGCACAACTCCCCAGAGACGACCCCGGGCGGCCGCGCCCTGAAGTTCTACGCCTCGGTGCGCCTGGACGTCCGCAAGGTGGAGAACCTGAAGGACGGCGCGGACGTGATCGGCTCGCGGACGCGGGTGAAGGTCGTGAAGAACAAGGTGGCGCCGCCGTTCCGGCAGTGCGAGTTCGACATCCTCTACGGCCAGGGCATCTCCAAGGAGGGGAGCCTGCTCGACGTCGGCGTGGATATGGAGATCATCCGCAAGAGCGGCGCCTGGTTCACCTTCGAGGGGGACCAGCTCGGGCAGGGCCGCGAGAACGCCCGGCAGTTCCTCGTCGAGCACCCCGAGATCGCGGCGGAGATCGAGCGACGCGTGCGCCAGGCCGTGGGGCTCGCGACGTTCGGCCCCGAGGACGACGCGCCGGTCGTCGTCCCGGAGGCCGCCGGGGCCGATGGAGCCGCGCCGAACGGCGGCGCCGCGCCGAAGAGGGCCGCGAAGGAGCGTGAGGCGACCGGGGCGCCGGCCGGCTGATGGGGAAGGCAGCCGAGGCTGGCCCCCGGCGTCCTCGCGAGGCGGCACACCCGCTCGACTGCCATGAGCGCGCCCTGCGCCTGCTGTCGGTGCGGCCGCGCTCGCGGCGTGAGCTCCGGGACCGGCTCCTGCGCGCGGGGTTCGAGCCCGAGGAGGTCGAGGAGGAGCTCGGTCGCCTGGAGGCCGTGGGGCTCGTGGACGACGAGCGGTTCGGCCGGGCCCTGGCCGAGCAGCAGCTCGTGGGGCGAGGGGCGGGGACGCGCGGGGCGCTCGCGGCGCTCGCGGCCAGGGGCGTCGAGCGCTCCACGGCGGAGGCGGCCCTGGCCGAGGTGGCGGCGGGGGAAGGGATCCCGGGCGAGGAGGAGCGGGCGCTCGCGCTCGCGCTGGCGCGGGTCGGGCGGCTGCGGGGTCTTCCGGTGGACCGGGCCTACGGGAGGCTCGTGGCCTTCCTCCTACGCCGGGGACACGACCCCGAGGTGGCGCGCGAGGCGGCCCGCAAGGCGCTCGGACCGGGCGCCCGAGACGCGTAGGCCCCGGCCGGCGCCGGGCCCCTCGGAGGGCGGTCCCGAGGCTTGTCTGTCGGTTTGCCAGGCCGTATCGTGTCGGTACGCAAGGTCACATCGAAGCGCAACTGTTCGACACGTGCCGGAACCGTGAACGACCCGAAGCCCAAGGGAGACCACTCGAGCGGCGGCTGCGGAGGCCCACCGGGCCGGATCCGCTGACCCGCCCTGCGTTCGCACGGCCGAACAGGGCCTGAGAGGGCCTTGCGTCAGCGTTCACGTGCGACGGAGGCAGGTCCGATGGAGACGGTGGTGGTGGGGGTCGTGGCCCTGGCGGTCGGTCTCGGCCTCGGCTTCGTGATCCGCCGTGTGGTGGGTCAGGCTCGGGCCCGGAGCGCGGAGGCGCTCGCCCAGAAGCTCATCCTGGAGGCCGAGCGCGAGGCCGAGCGCATCACGCGGGAGGCGATCCGCGAGGGCAAGGAGGAGATCTCCGCCCTGCGGCGGGAGGCGGAGGAGGTCCTGCGCGCCCGCCGCGAGGAGGTGGAGCGGCAGGAGCGGCGGCTCGCCGAGCGCGAGGAGCAGCTGGAGCGGCGGGCCCGCAAGCTCGAGGCCCAGGCCGAGGAGCTCGCCGACCGCGACCGCAAGCTGCAGATGGTCCGCCAGCAGCTCGAGCAGGCGGCCGAGCAGCACCGGGCCCAGCTCGAGCGGATCGCCGGCATGACCCAGCAGGAGGCCCGCGAGGCCCTCATGGCGCAGATGGTCGAGGAGGCCAAGCGGGCGGCGCTGCAACAGGTCCGCGAGATCGAGCAGCGGGCCCGCGAGGAGGGCGAGGAGCGCGCCCGCAAGATCCTCACGGTCGCGATCCAGCGCATCGCCTCGGAGCAGACGACCGAGTCCACGGTCTCGGTCTTCTCGCTCCCGAGCGAGGACATGAAGGGGCGCATCATCGGCCGCGAGGGGCGGAACATCCGCGCGTTCGAGGCCGTGACGGGCGTGAACCTCATCATCGACGACACGCCCGAGGCGGTGGTGCTCTCCTCGTTCGACCCGGTGCGCCGGCAGGCGGCGTGGATGACGCTCGAGAAGCTCGTGGCCGACGGGCGGATCCACCCGGCCCGCATCGAGGAGATGCACGAGCGGTCCCTGCGCGAGCTGGAGGAGCAGATCAAGCGGGCGGGCGAGGAGGCGGCGATGCAGGTCGGCATCACGGACCTCCACCCGGAGATGATCCGGCTCCTCGGTCGGCTGCAGTACCGCAGCTCCTACGGGCAGAACGTGCTGAAGCACCTCGTCGAGTCCGCACACATCGCGGCGGCCCTGGCGGCCGAGCTGGGCCTCGACCCCACGATCGCCAAGCGCGGGGCGTTCCTGCACGACATCGGCAAGGCGGTCACGCACGAGATCGAGGGCAGCCACGCGATCATCGGTGCGGAGATCGCTCGGCGGCTGAAGGAGCCGCCCGAGGTCGTGCACTGCATCGAGTCCCACCACGGCGAGGTGGAGCAGCGCACGATCGACGCGGTGCTCGCGCAGATCGCCGACGGGATCTCCGGGGGTCGCCCCGGCGCCCGGCGGGAGAGCCTCGAGACCTACGTGAAGCGCCTCGAGCGCCTGGAGGAGATCTGTACCTCGTACCCGGGCGTGGAGAAGACCTACGCGATGCAAGCGGGCCGCGAGGTCCGGGTCATGGTCAAGCCCCAGGAGGTGGACGACGTGCAGGCGCAGGTGATGGCCCGGGACATCGCCAAGCGCGTCGAGGAGGAGCTGCAGTACCCGGGGCAGATCAAGATCACGGTCGTGCGGGAGACGCGGGCGATCGAGTACGCGAAGTAAGGTGGGGGACGTGGAGCGCCGGTACCTGCTGCGCACCTTCGGGTGCCAGATGAACGAGCACGACTCGGAGCGGATCGCCGGCCTGCTCACGGCGGACGGCTACGTCCCGACCGAGGAGGCCGAGCGCACCGACGTCGTGATCTTCAACACGTGCGCGATCCGGGAGAACGCCGACAACCGCCTCTACGGCAACCTCGGGCACCTGCGGCCCCTGAAGGAGCGGAACCCGCGGATGCGGATCGTCGTCGCCGGGTGCCTGGCGCAGAAGGACGGCGCGCGCATCCTGGAGCGGGCGCCGTGGGTGGACGTGGTCGTCGGCACCCACGCGCTCCCGGAGCTCCTCGCGCTGCTCCGGGCGGCCGAGACCGAGGGGCCGCAGCTCGACGTCCGCGAGTACACGGAGGTCTTCCCGAGCGCCCTCCCCGCGCGGCGCGAGGTGGCCCACCACGCCTGGGTCTCGGTGTCGGTGGGGTGCGACAACGCCTGCACGTTCTGCATCGTGCCGCTCGTGCGGGGTCCGCAGCGCTCGCGGCCGCTCGAGGACGTCCTCGCGGAGGTGCGCGCGCTCGCGGCCCAGGGGGTGCTCGAGGTCACGCTCCTCGGGCAGAACGTGAACACCTACGGGCGCGACCTCACCGCGCCCGCCTCCTCGCGGCGGCCGCGGTTCGCCGAGCTGCTCCGGCGCGTGAACGAGGTCGAGGGCCTGCGGCGCATCCGGTTCACGAGCCCCCATCCCCACGACTTCACGCCGGACGTCATCGAGGCGATGGCCTCCTGCGAGAAGGTGTGCGAGCACATCCACTTCCCGCTGCAGTCCGGCTCGGACCGGATCCTGCGCGCGATGCGGCGCTCCTACCGACGGGAGCGCTACCTCGCCTGGCTCGAGGAGATCCGGGCGCGGATCCCCGGCATCGCGGTCACGACCGACATCATCGTCGGGTTCCCCGGCGAGACCGAGGAGGACTTCCGCGCCACCCTCGAGGTCGTCGAGCGCGCCCGGTTCGACCAGGCCTTCATGTTCCAGTACTCGCCGCGGCCGGGGACGCCCGCGGCGACGATGCCGGATCAGGTCCCGAAGGCCGTCGTGCAGGAGCGGTTCGAGCGCCTGGTCGCGCTGCAGGGGTCCATCTCGCTCGAGATCATGCGCGAGCACGTGGGCCGCACGGTCGAGGTCCTGGTGGAGGGGACCGGTCGCAAGGGCGGGGTGCAGGGCCGGACGCGGACGAACAAGGTCGTGCACCTCGCCGGCGCCCTCGAGCCGGGGACCTTCGTCGAGGCGAGGATCGTCTCGGCCCACCCGCACCACCTGCTCGGCGAGCCGGTCGCGGCCGGGGCGGCGGCGGAGCCGGCGCTCGCCGCCGCTCGATGACCCGGGACGAGGAGCCGCTGCTCGCGATCGTCGGGCCGACCGCCTCCGGCAAGTCCGAGGCCGCGATCGCGGTGGCCGAGGCCCTCGGCGCGGAGATCGTGAGCGTGGACTCGATGCTCGTCTACCGGGGCATGGACGTCGGCACCGCCAAGCCCTCGCCGGCGGACCGGGCCCGGGTGCCGCATCACCTCGTCGACGTGGCCGAGCCCTCGGAGCCGTTCAGCGTGGCCCGGTACCGCGAGCTCGCCGAGGAAGCGGTCCGCGGCATCCGCGCGCGGGGCCGCCGGGTGCTCCTCGTCGGGGGCTCGGGCCTGTACTTCCGCGCGGTCGTGGACCGGCTCGCGTTCCCCGGGACCGACCCCCGAGCCCGCGCCTGGCTCGAGCTCGAGGCGCGGGCCCTCGGGCCCGAGCGGCTCCACGCCCGCCTGGCCGAGCTCGACCCGGCCGCCGCCGCGAGGATCGAGCCGCCGAACGTGCGGCGCACGGTCCGCGCGCTCGAGGTGGCGGCGGTCACCGGGCGCCCGTTCTCCGCCTTCGCGGCCGACTGGGAGCGCTACGAGGCGGGCCGGGTGCGGGCGGCCGGGATCGAGATCCCGCGCGAGGCCCTGGCGGTGCGGATCGAGGCGCGCGTCCGGGCGATGCTCGAGGGGGGGCTGCTCGAGGAGGTCCGCGCGCTCCTCGACCGCGGCTTCGGAGGGTGGCTCACCGCCTCGCAGGCCATCGGGTACGCTGAGCTCGCGCGGCACCTGACGGGCGAGCTCTCGCTCGAGGAGGCGGTCGCGAGCACGGTGCGGCGGACCAAGGAGCTGGCGCGCCGGCAGATGGTGTGGTTCCGGCGGGACCCGCGGATCCGGTGGTTCCGGGCCGGGCCCGAGGGCGCGGTCGCCCTCGTCGAGCAGCTGGTGGGGTACCTGGGGTGAGCGAGCCGCTGCGCTTCGTCAAGTACCACGGGACGGGCAACGACTTCGTCCTGCTCGCGGACCTCGCCGACGCCCGTCCGCTTTCCCCCGAGCTCGTGGCCGCCATCTGCGACCGCCGCTTCGGCGTGGGCGCGGACGGGGTGATCCGCGTCGCCCCGGGCCGGGGGCCCGGCGAGGACGCGTTCATGGACTACCGCAACGCCGACGGCTCGCTCGCCGAGATGTGCGGCAACGGGATCCGCTGCCTCGGCGCGTTCCTCCACGAGGAGGGGCTCGCGCGGGGGACCGAGCTCTCGGTCGGCACGAGGGCGGGGACCAAGCGGCTCCGCCTCGCGCTCGAGGGCGGGCGCGTGGCGGCCGTCACCGTGGGGATGGGTCCTCCCGCCCTCGCCCGGGGGGACATCCCGATGGCCGGGCCCCCGGCCGAGCCGTTCCTCGCCCAGCCCTTCGAGGTCGACAAGCGCACGTTCACCGCCTCGGCGGTCTCGATGGGGAACCCCCACCTCGTGCTGCTCCTCGACCACGAGCCCACCGCGGAGGAGGTCCGCACGCTCGGGCCGAGGATCGAGCACGACGAGCGCTTCCCCGCGCGCACGAACGTGGAGCTCGTCCACGCCGAGGACGGCGTGCTCGTCGCGCGGGTGTGGGAGCGCGGCTCGGGCGAGACGATGGCGTGCGGGACCGGGGCGTGCGCGGTGCTCGTCGCCGCGAACGAGGCCGGCCTCGCGCCGCGCCGCGCCGAGGTGCGGTTCCCGGGCGGGACGGTCGTCGTGGAGCGGACCGAGGAGGAGGTGCTGCTCTCGGGGCCGGCGGAGCGGGTCTTCGAGGGCACGTTGGACGCGGGCTGGATGCGCGCGAGGGGGTTGGGATGAGCATGGGAGGTTCGGTGTGAGGGTCGCCCGACGGATCGAGTCGCTGCCGCCGTACCTGTTCGCCGAGCTGGATCGCAAGCTCGAGGCCAAGCGCGCCGAGGGCGTGGACGTGATCTCGCTCGGCGTCGGCGACCCCGACCTGCCCACGCCCGCCCACGTCGTGGAGGCGATGCGGGAGGCCGTGTGCGATCCCGCCACGCACCGGTACCCGAGCTACGTCGGCAGCCCCGGGTTCCGCCGGGCGGTGGCCGAGCTCTACCGTCGCCGGTTCGGCGTGGAGCTCGACCCCGACGAGCAGGTCATGGCGCTGATCGGCTCCAAGGAGGGCATCGGGCACATCGCGTTCGCCTTCCTCGATCCCGGCGACGAGGCGCTCGTGCCCGACCCCGGCTACCCCGTCTACGGGGTCTCGGCGCGCCTGGCGGGTGCGAGGCCCGTCCCGCTCCCGATGTCGGCCGAGCGCGGCTTCCTGCCGGACCTCGCCGCGGCCCCGGTCTCGGAGCGGACGAAGGTGCTCTGGCTGAACTTCCCGAGCAACCCGACGGCGGCCGTGGCCGACCTCGGCGTGTTCGAGGAGGCCGTGGCCTTCTGCCGCGAGCACGACCTGCTGCTGCTCCACGACGCCGCCTACTCCGAGATCACCTTCGACGGGTACGTGGCGCCCTCGGTGCTCCAGGTCCCCGGCGCGATGGAGCTCGCGGTCGAGTTCGGCTCGACCTCCAAGCTCTACAACATGACCGGCTGGCGGATCGGCTGGGCCGTGGGCTCGGCCGAGGCGCTGCGGGCGCTCGCCGTCATCAAGACGAACCTGGACTCCGGGCAGTTCACCGCGATCCAGCGGGCGGCGATCGCGGCGCTCGAGGGGCCGCCCGAGCACCTCGAGGCCCTGCGCGAGACCTACCGGCGGCGCCGAGACCTCGTGGTGAGCACGCTGAACCGCCTCGGCTGGTCGCTCGAGCCGCCCAGGGGATCCTGCTACGTGTGGGTCCCGGTGCCGGACGGCGAGACCTCGGTGAGCTTCGCGGACCGGCTCCTCGACGAGGCGGGCATCTTCGTCGCGCCCGGCAGTGGCTACGGCGAGCGGGGCGAGGGCTACGTGCGGATCTCGCTCACGGTCCCCGACGAGCGCCTCGCCGAGGCCATGGACCGGCTCGCGGGCGTGCTCGGGTGAGGCGCCCATGATCGAGGGCCGAGGCGAGGATCGGCGCGAGGACCGACGCGATGCCGTGACGCTCGAGTCCCCCCTCGCGGCGACCTGGCGTCCCCGCGTTCCCGAGAAGGCGGTGCTCGTGGGCGTGGGGCCGGGCTTCCGCGAGTCCGACCTCGACGAGCTCGCCGCGCTCGCGGACTCCGCGGGGGCGGAGCCGGTCACCCGCATCGTCCAGAGCCGCCAGGACCCCGACCCCGCCACCTACGTGGGCAAGGGCAAGCTCGAGGAGATCCACCGGGCCCTGCACGCGACCGGGGCCGAGGCGGTCATCCTCGACGCCGAGCTCACGCCCGGGCAGCTGCGGAACCTCGAGGCGGCGCTGAAGGTGAAGGTCATCGACCGGACCGCGCTCATCCTGGACATCTTCGCCCTGCACGCCCGCAGCCGCGAGGGCAAGGCCCAGGTCGAGCTCGCGCAGCTGAACTACCTCCTCCCGCGGCTGCGGGGATGGGGCGAGGCGATGAGCCGGCTCGGCGGCGGCATCGGCACGCGGGGCCCGGGCGAGACCAAGCTCGAGGTCGACCGGCAGCACATCCGGCGTCGCATCGCGAAGCTGCGGCGGGACATCCGTGACCTCGCGCGGACGCGCGACCTGAAGCGGGCGCGTCGCGAGCGCTCGGGCATCCCGCAGATCGCGATCGCCGGCTACACCAACGCGGGCAAGTCCACGCTGATGCGGGCCCTGACCCGGGCCGACGTGGTCGTCGCGGACCAGCTGTTCGCCACGCTCGACCCGACGACCAGGCGCGTGCGGCTCCCGAACGGGCGGGAGGCCGTCGTCTCGGACACCGTGGGGTTCGTCCGCAAGCTCCCCCACGAGCTGGTCGAGGCCTTCCGCTCCACCCTGGAGGAGGTCGTGCGCGCGGACCTCATCGTCCACGTCGCGGACGCCGCGAGCCCGGAGCTCGCCGAGCAGATCGAGGCCGTCCGGAGCGTGCTCGGGGAGATCGGCGCCGGCCACGTGCCGGAGATCCTGGCCCTGAACAAGATCGACCTCGTGGAGGACCGGTCGCCCCTCGCGGTGCGCCACGCCGATGCGGTCCTGATCTCCGCCGCGACGGGGGAGGGGCTCGACCTGCTGCTCGAGCGCATCGCCGAGCGGCTGCCGCGCTACCCCGTGCGGGTCGAGGTGCTGCTGCCGCACGAGCGGGGCGACCTGCTCGCGCTGCTGCATCGGGAGGCGGAGGTCCTCTCGGAGCGGGCGTTGCCCGAAGGGATCCTCGTGCGCGCCCGCGTGGGGGAGCGGGTGCACGCGCTCGTCGCCCGCTACGCCGCCCCCGCGGCCGTCGCGCGCTGAGCGCCCCCGGCCCGGCTCACCGGCTGAGGAAGCCTGGCGGCATGCCGATCGACCACAGGTGCTCGTCCGCCCAGGGCCCTTCGATCGCGACGTCGGGGTTCGTGCCGCGCTCGGTCGCGAAGCGCAGCGCGAGCAGCTGGAGCCGCACGGTGAGCGGGATCTGGGCGAGGACGGGCGGCAGGTCGGCGGGCTCGTGCACCCGCGTGAGGGGGATGCCCGCGAGCTCGCCGGCCCGGGCGACCGCCTCGACGAGCCCGTCGGTGTCGGGCGGCGTGAGCGCCACGAGGTGGTCCCGGCCGTCGAGGGGGACCGCCGAGCCGTGCAGGAGGTGCTCGACGTCGTAGCCCTCGGCGAGGACGCGGGCGGCCTCGCGGACCTTCAGGGCGCCCTCCCGGGCCGTGACGGCGGCCGGGCCCTCGCCGAAGAGCACGAGCGCGCGCCCCGACTGGGGGATGGCCTGGGTGCCCGGGTCGTCGATCGCGGCCTGCACCGCGGCCGGGATCCTGGCCAGGACCTCGGGGGCGTACGCGTCGGCGCCCAGGGCGTGCGCGAGCCGCGCGAGCTGCAGGAGCGCGCCCGTGTAGCTCACGGTGTAGGTGTGCGAGCGCTCCCGGTCGACGGTCTCGACGGCCTCCGGGAGGCCGCCCCCGCGGCGCGTGACGGGCACGACCCGGAGCCCCGCGTCCATGGCCATCGTGAACGCGGCGGCGGCGTAGGCCGTCTCCTCCCCGGCGTTGTGACTGATCAGCAGCAGGGCGTCGGCCGGGTCGACGGGCGGCGCCCAGTTCACGAAGCGCATCGAGGACACGGCCGCGGCCGCGCGCCCGGCGTCGTGGAGCATCATCGCTGCGAGCTCGGCGGCGTGCAGGCTGGTGCCGGTGCCGACGACCCAGATCCGCCGGGCCTGGCGCAGACGCTCGACGGTCTCGTGGGGGATCGGGGAGGAAAGGAGCCGCGTGAGCTCGGCGGGCTGGGCGCCGATCTGGCGCTCGAGCGCCGTGCCGGGTGAGACGTCAGCCATGAGCACCCCTCCGAGGTCGGTCTCGGCGGGAGCCTAGAGCCTCCGGAGGACGGCGACCACCCGGCCGAGGATCCGCCCCTCGGGGTCCATCTCGAAGGGCTCCATCGCGGGGTTCTCGGGGACGAGCAGGATCCGCCCGTCCTGTCGGCGCAGGCGCTTCACCGTGGCCTCCGGCTCGCCCGGTCCGGGGAGCAGGGCGGACACGATGTCGCCGTCGTCGGCGTCGGCCTGGGCCCGCACGACGACCACGTCCCCGTCGAGGATCCCCGCACCGACCATCGAGTCCCCCCGGACGCGGAGCGCGAAGTGCTCGGCCTCGCCGGCGAAGCCCATCGGGACCGTGAGGTACTCCTCGACCTCCTGGTCCGCCAGGGTGGGGGCGCCGGCGGCGATCCGCCCGAGGAGCGGGACGACGACGCCCTGGGGCCGCGGGGCCTCGAGCACCATCGCCCGCGGCTTCGTCGGGTCCTTGCGGAGCAGGCCGCGGCGCTGCAGGTTGGCGAGCTGGGCGTGGACGCTCGAGGACGAGGTCAGGCCCACCGCCTCCCCGATCTCGCGGACGGTGGGCGGGTAGCCGCGCTCCCGGATCGTCCGGTCGATGAACTCCACGATCCGCCGCTGCCGGGGCGTGAGCCCCCGGGTGTCGATCCCCATGGTCGCCATGTCGGTGCCTCCTCCTCGCCTCCGGCCCGGACGCTACCACGCCGGGAGTACAAGGGCAAACATATGTTCGGAGAGGGTCTTGACCTCGAACGGGCGTTCGGTATCATGCTCGCATGAGCCGAACGCGCGTTCGAACCACGCGACGAGGTCGGCGGCTCCTGGTCGTCGTGCTCGTGGGGGTGGGGATGGCCATCGGCTTCGCGGGGGCCGGGCAGGGAGCCCCCGAGCGGGCGGAGGCCCGCGCGGAGCGGGTCACCTACGTCGTGCGCCCCGGAGACACGCTGTGGTCCGTCGCCGAGCAGCTCGCCCCGGGTGAGGATCCCCGGCCGCTCGTCGACGCCCTCGCGCGGGCGAACGCGGTCCCACCGGGCGCGCTGGTGCCGGGCCAGGTCCTCGTCGTGCCCGGGCGCTGAGCCGCGGACGCGGCGCCCGGACGGCTGCAGACGCGGGGGGCGGGCGTGGTACCGTCCAGCCGGGTCCGGGTGACGCGGGCCCGGGAGGAGCGTCCGGTGCGCTGTCCGTGGTGCGGCGGTCAGGATGTGCGGGTCGTGGACTCGCGGTCCGCGGAGCAGGGGACCGCGATCCGCCGCCGCCGGGAGTGCCGCGCCTGCGGGCGCCGGTTCACGACGTTCGAGCGGGCGGAGGGGGTCGGTCTCACGGTCCGCAAGCGCGACGGCAGCCGCGAGCCGTGGGACCGGGGGAAGGTGCTCGCCGGGATCCGCAAGGCGATCGTGAACCGCCCCGTCTCCGACGCCCAGGTGGAGCAGATCGTCGATCGGATCGAGGGGCGGATGCGGCGCCGGGGCCCCGAGGTCACCTCCCAGCAGATCGGCCTCGAGGTGCTCCAGCACCTGCAGCGGCTGGACCAGGTCGCCTACATGCGGTTCGCGAGCGTCTACAAGGACTTCCAGCAGCTCACCGACTTCGAGCGGGAGCTCGGGATCCTCCTCGCCAAGAAAGAGCCCGCCAAGACCCGCGGCCGCTGACCTGCGCAGACGCGGGGAACCACAACATGTAGTGGTCCTAGCCGTCGCGAAGCACGATATCTTGCCCTTCCTCCTCTTGACGCAGATCGCCGGCGGGGGCAGAATCACAGTCCTGTGATTCCCGGCGAAGGGAGGCGAGCGATGGGCACCACCGAGCACACCACCGACGAGGTCCAGGTCATCCGCCGGGGCCTGCGGTTCGAGCGCTCCTTCACCCGCGAGGGCGTCCACCCCTTCGACGAGATCGAGTGGGAGCGTCGGGACGCCGTCATCCCCAACCTGAAGGAGGGCGGCAACGCCTTCGAGCAGCGCGACGTCGAGTTCCCCGCGTCCTGGTCGCAGAACGCGACCAACATCGTGGCGCAGAAGTACTTCCGCGGGCCGCTCGGCACCCCCCAGCGGGAGACGAGCGTGCGCCAGATGATCTCGCGTGTGGTCGACACCATCACGCGCTGGGGGCGCGAGGGCGGTTACTTCGCGAGCGAGCACGACGCGCAGGTCTTCGCGGAGGAGCTCACCCACCTGCTCGTCAACCAGAAGGCCTCGTTCAACTCCCCGGTCTGGTTCAACCTGGGCGTGCCGGACATGCCCCAGCAGGCGAGCGCCTGCTTCATCCTCTCGGTCGAGGACCACATGTCCTCGATCCTCAACTGGTACGTCGAGGAGGGGATCATCTTCAAGGGCGGCTCGGGCGCCGGCGTGAACCTCTCGAAGCTCCGCTCCTCCAAGGAGCGCGTCGCCGGCGGCGGGACGGCGAGCGGGCCGGTCTCCTTCATGCGCGGCGCCGACGCGAGCGCCGGGACGATCAAGTCCGGGGGCAAGACGCGGCGCGCCGCGAAGATGGTCATCCTGAACGTCGACCACCCGGACATCCACGACTTCATCTGGTGCAAGGCCCGCGAGGAGCGCAAGGCCCGCGTGCTCCGGGACGCGGGGTTCGACATGGACCTCGACGGCAAGGACAGCTATTCCATCCAGTACCAGAACGCGAACAACTCGGTCCGCGTCACCGACGAGTTCATGCGCGCGGTCGAGCAGGACCAGGACTGGCGGCTCAGGACGGTCACCACCGGCGAGGTCGTGGAGACCGTGCGCGCCCGGGACCTGATGCGGCAGATCGCCGAGGCCGCCTGGGAGTGCGCCGACCCCGGGATGCAGTACGACACCACGATCAACGAGTGGCACACGTGCCCGGCGAGCGGTCGCATCAACGCCTCGAACCCGTGCTTCACGGGGGACTCGAGGGTCCACACCGACAAGGGGCTCATCCGCTTCGCCGACCTCGTCCGTCGCGTCGTCGAGGGCGAGACGTTCGACGTGTACACGCACGACATCACGAACCCGGCGGCGCCCGCCGACCGCATCCGGCTCTCCTCGCCGAGCCGGTTCATGATCACCGGGGTCCACGAGGTGCTGCGGCTGCGCTTCTCCGACGGCCGGGAGCTGCGCTGCACCCCGAACCATCGGATCTGGACCGCGAACCGCGGGTACGTGCGGGCCGACGAGCTCACCGACCAGGACGAGGTGCCGTTCCTCGATCACCCCACGCCGACGGTGCTCGCCGATCACCGCCTGCCGATCTCCAGCGATCGGCGCTCCTACGCGGCTCGGGGAGACTGGTCCCGGCGACTCGAGCTGCCCGAGAAGTGGGATGAGGACCTCGCGCACTACCTGGGCTGGCTGGTCGGCGACGGTTCGATCTCCGGGAACGTCGTGACGACCGTCTACGGCTCGCGCGAGGATCAGGAGGAGATCCTGCCTCGGCACCTTGCGCTCCTCCAGCGGCTGAACGGCGGTCGCGCGCCGAAGCCGAGCGTGCAGCCCAACGGGACGGTGCAGCTGCGGCTCTCACGGCGCCCGCTCGCGCGGTTCTTCGAGGCGCTCGGTGTGAAGCCCGGTCGCGCCGCCGAGAAGGAGGTGCCCTGGAGCGTCTTCGGCGCGCCGGAGGAGGTGCAGCGGGCGTTCCTGCGCGGCCTGTTCGACGCCGATGGATGCGTCGCCGAGACCTCGAACGGGACCCGCTACGTCGGGCTGGCGAGCAGGTCGAGGGAGCTGCTCCGCGGCGTCCAGCTCCTCCTCTCCTCGCTCGGGATCGCGAGCAGGATCTACGAGACGCAGGAGGGCTCGGGCGAGGCGCGGTTCGCCTACACGCGTCGCCGCGACGGCTCGAGCGTCGCCTACGGGCGCACGGGGCCCGTCTACGACCTCCGGATCTCCGCGGACAACGTCCCCATGTTCCTCGGGACGGTGGGCTTCGACCTGTCGCGCAAGCTGCTGCGGCTCGCGGAGCAGGTGGGGACGCGCCGGTTCCGGGACGGCAAGGTCCTCGCGCGGCTGGTGGAGCGCGAGAGCGTGGGTCACGAGGTCACGTACAACCTCACCGAGCCCCGGAACCACTCGTACATCGTCGACGGCGTCGTCGTCGCGAACTGCTCGGAGTACATGCACCTGGACAACTCCGCGTGCAACCTGGCCTCGCTGAACCTGCTGAAGTTCCTCGACGACGAGGGGAACTTCGACGTCGCCTCGTTCAAGCACGCCATCGAGATCGTCTTCACGGCCCAGGAGATCATCGTCGGGCCGGCCGAGTACCCGACCGAGAAGATCGCGCAGAACGCGCGGGCGTACCGGCAGCTCGGCCTCGGGTACGCGAACCTCGGCGCGCTGCTCATGGCGCGCGGCCTTCCGTACGACTCGGACGCGGGCCGCGCGTGGGCGGGGGCGATCACCGCGCTCATGACCGGGCACGCGTACCGGACGAGCGCCAAGATCGCCGAGGTCATGGGCACCTTCGAGGGCTACCCGCCGAACGCCGACGCGATGCTCCGCGTGATGCGCAAGCACCGCGCGGCCGTGGACCAGATCGACGGCGACCTCGTGCCCGAGGCGCTGCTCTCGGCCGCGCGAAACGCCTGGGACGAGGCCGTCTCCCTCGGCGAGCGGTTCGGGTTCCGCAACGCGCAGGCCACGGTGCTCGCGCCGACCGGCACGATCGGGCTGATGATGGACTGCGACACGACCGGCATCGAGCCCGAGCTCGCCCTGGTGAAGACGAAGAAGCTCGTCGGCGGTGGCTCGATGCGCTTCGTGAACCAGACCGTCCCGCGGGCGCTCGAGCGGCTCGGCTACGAGCCGGACCAGATCCGGGACATCGTGAACTACATCGCCGAGCACAACTCCGTCGTGGGCGCGCCGCACCTCGCGCCCGAGCACTACCCGGTGTTCGACACGGCGATGGGGGACCGGCCCATCCACTACATGGGGCACGTGCGGATGATGGCGGCGGCCCAACCGTTCATCTCGGGGGCCATCAGCAAGACCGTGAACATGCCCGAGCACGTCACGGTCGAGGAGGTCGAGCAGCTGTTCATCGAGGCCTGGCGGCTCGGGCTGAAGGCGGTCGCGATCTACCGTGACAACTGCAAGGTCGCCCAGCCCCTGTCGGCCGACCGGAAGGCCAAGCCGGGCGAGGCGAAGGCGGAGCCCGAGACCCTCCCGCAGCCGGTCCGCCGGCGCCTGCCGCGGAGCCGCCCCTCGATCACGACGAAGTTCGAGGTCGGGGGCGCCGAGGGCTACATCACGGCCTCGTCCTACCCCGACGACGGGCTCGGCGAGATCTTCCTCAAGACCTCGAAGCAGGGCTCGACGCTCGCGGGGCTCATGGACGCCTTCTCGATCGCGGTCTCGATCGCGCTCCAGTACGGGGTGCCGCTCGAGGCCTTCGTCGAGAAGTTCACGAACATGAAGTTCGAGCCGTCGGGGATGACGAACGACCCGGACATCCGGTTCGCCTCGTCGCTCGTGGACTACGTGTTCCGGCGCCTCGCGCTCGACCACCTGCCGAAGGAGAAGCGGGAGGCCCTCGGCATCTACACGGTCGAGGAGCGCAAGCAGCAGGCCGCCGGTGCCAACGGGAACGGCCACGGCGCGGCCGAGGCTCGAACGGAGGCGGAGGCCCCGGCCGCCGAGGTCACGGCCCCTCGGCCGATCGAGCTGCGCGAGACGACCCCGACGCGCGCGGCGGACGCCCCGCTCTGCTACTCGTGCGGCTCGCCGATGCAGCCCTCGGGCGCCTGCTACGTCTGCCCGAGCTGCGGGAGCACGAGCGGCTGTTCGTAGGCTCGGTGGTTCAGGCGCGGGAGGGCCGGGGGGATCGCCCCCGGCCCTCCCGCGCGCCTGGTACCGTCCCCGCCGATGGAGCTCCCGTTCAAGCGCCTGGACCCGGACGCGCCCCTGCCCGAGCGAGCGCACCCCGGCGATGCCGGGCTCGATCTGCGCTCGATGGTGGACGTGGTGGTGGAGCCCGGGGCCCGGGCGCTCGTGCCGACCGGGCTCGCGGTGGCGATCCCCGAGGGGTACGCGGGGCTCGTGCTGCCCCGCTCGGGGCTCGCCTCACGCCACGGGCTCACGATGGCGAACGCGCCCGGGCTCATCGACTCGGGGTACCGGGGCGAGATCATCTGCGCGGTGGTGAACCTCGATCGCGACCAGGCCGTGCGGATCGCGCGAGGGGACCGGATCGCCCAGCTCGTGATCGTCCCGGTGCCGGAGGTGCGACCCCTCTTCGTCGACGAGCTGCCTCCGTCCAGCCGCGGCGAGGGCGGCTTCGGCTCGACGGGCACCCGGTAGCCCGTGGCGACGCGCCGTCGCGCCGAGGTGGCGCGTCGCGGTTGAAGGTGCCGGGTTCGGCGCCTAGACTCGGTACCGCGCGGACGTGGCTCAGTTGGTAGAGCACCACCTTGCCAAGGTGGGGGTCGCGGGTTCGAGTCCCGTCGTCCGCTCGAGCGGAGGGGCCCGAGCCGGGCCCCTCCTCGCGCGTCCGGCTAGACTGGAGGCGCGGCGGGGTGGCCGAGTGGTCAGGCAAGGGTCTGCAAAACCCTGTACACCGGTTCGATTCCGGTCCCCGCCTCGAGGCGCGTCCGACATGGGGTACCATGCAGGACGCCATGGGCGCTTAGCTCAGGGGGAGAGCGCTTCCTTGACGCGGAAGAGGTCAGAGGTTCAAATCCTCTAGCGCCCACCACGAGCTCCCCGGAGGCGATCCACGTCCCGATCCCCGGCCCGCCTCGCGGCGCATCCAGGCGTTGCTTCGAAATGGAATCTTGCGCGTTCGGGTTGCAGGTGCGACACTATCCGGGTCCGAGCCGTTCGGCTCGGCGCTGACGGCGGCGCGACGCGGGCACGCGCCGCCGTCGCCTTTCTGGCTCCGGGGGCGATCGGCGGCGGCCGCGGCGAGGCTCGCGGTGCTACCCTCGTGCGGGCGGGCGCGTAGCTCAGCGGGAGAGCGCTTGCTTCACACGCAAGAGGTCGCAGGTTCGAAACCTGCCGCGCCCACCAGGGACGCCGGAGGCCGGTCGGCGAGCACCCGATCGGCGTCTCAACGGGTGCCGCGCACGACCAGGCCGTAGCAGACGTCCCGGTGCTCGATTTCGAAGCCGTGCCGCCGGTAGAGCTGGAAGGCGGGGGCGTTGTCCTCGTCCACGTAGAGCACGGCGCGCCTCGCGCCTCGGCCATGCGCCCATGCGAGCCCCGCGCGGCACAGGGCCGTTGCGAGACCCGTCCGGCGCGCGTCGGCACGGACGCCGAGGAAGTAGACCCATCCGAGCTCGCCCTCGAGCTTCATCCAACAGTACCCGGCGAGCCCGGCGGGGCCTTCGGCGAGCAGCAGGCCCTGCGGATCGAACCAGGGCTCCTCGAGGTGCCAGGCGAGGTCGCTTCGGCGCCAGCCGCCGGCGTCGGGGTGATCGGCGAACGCCTCGTTGTGGAGCGCGAGCCAGGCCTCGGCGTCCTCCGGGCGGAAGGCGCGGAGCCGGAAACCGGGGGGAACGCGGATCGGGCCGGCGGGGAGGGGTCGGCTCATCCGCACGAGGGTCCGCACGGGGCGCATGCCGAAGCGGTCGGCGATCCGCCGGTGGGCCTCGTTCGGCATGTACGCCCAGGTGTGGAGCTGACCGCCGCCGTGGCTGGCGACGTGATCCAGGACCACAGCGATGAGGGCCGTGCCGATCCCCCGACCGCGCCGCTCGGGAGCCGTGAACGCCTCCAGCCGCCACCCGTGGCGGGTCTCGCGCTGCGAGAGATGCGCGTACCCCACGAGCTCGCCGTCGATCGTGGCTGCGAAGGCGGCGTGGGGGAAGGCGCGCGGACCCTCCTTCAGCTCGATGAGGGCGTGCTCGCCGACGGGGCGGTGGCCGTCGTGGGCCGTCGTGCGCTCGATCAGCTCGGTCAGCCCCCGGAGGTCCCGGGCTCGGAGACGGTGGAGCGTCGTGATCGACGGCGCAGGCCAGTGCCTGGCGCGCTCGGACGCGGCTGCACCCGCCTTGGGAGCGGCGTCGTGGTCACGTTCCTTCGCCTCCGTCACGACGGTGAATGTAGCCGGCGAGGAGGCTCTTCGCAGGGATGTGCATCTGCAGTCCCTTGCTCAACCGTGGGGCGCCTCATCGGGGTCGGGTCCGGAAGCCGCAGCGCGGGCAGCGGCTCTGCCCCGGCTGGAGGGGCGCGTCACAGTACGGGCAGCCCGAGGCCTGGCCGCTCCGGGCGGCGCGGGGCTCGGTCGCTCCGGCTCGGCGGCGACGCCGGTCGCGGATCGCGGGGATCGCGATGAGCGCGAGCACGAACAGCGCCGGGAGCAGGATCTCGTCCCATCCGCCCTGGTGCGCGAGCAGGCCTCCGTCGAGCATGCCCCTCACCCCGAGAGGATCAGCAGGCCGGCGCAGGTGAACAGCACCATCACCCCGAGCAGGGCGTACTGGGTCCGGATCGCCTCCGAGCGCGGGAAGAGGGCGATGGCCCGATCGTGGGCCAGCACGACTCCCCCGACGTGACCGAACACGATCGCCGCCACCTGCACGTACCAGATCAGGTTCGGCGAGAGCAGCCCGAGGTTCACCGACCACGTGGCCGTTCCGAACAGGTCCCACCCGAACCCGAACGGGTCGGAGAGCCGGCTGAGCCCGAGCTGGCCCTCGATCAGCAGGAACGAGACGTAGTGGGCGACCGCGTAGGCGAGCACGATGGGGACCAGGCTGGGCGCGAACCGGACCGCGAGGACGTGCCACCGGCCTCGGACCACCCGGGCGGCGACCGCCATGGCGAGCGCGTACGCGAGCCCCACGAGCCCGATCGTGGCGAGCAGGCCGAGGCTCGCGACGAGGACCCGACCGGGCCCGGTGAGGCCGGCCGTCCGGGAGGCCCACAGGCTGGTTCGGGACAGGCCGTCGAAGGTCGTGGAGCCGAGCGCCACCATGACGAGCGCGAGGAGTCCGGGACGCGGCTCGACCTCGGCGAGGCCGGCGAGCGGAGGCCGGAGGATGAACCGACCCTCGTCGTCCCTCGCCACCGGGGCCATGCGGGCGATGAGGCCGAGGTACGCGGCGAACGCCTCGCCGCCCCGGAGCCAGTCCTCGCGGCCGAAGACCAGCATGCCAGCGATCGTCACGAGCGTGTAGGCGAGGATGAGCAGGCCGAGGCTCCCGGGGGCGCCGCCGAAGGGGTCGACGAGCTCGACCCAGACGAAGGCGAGCAGGAGCAGCGCGGCGGGCCAGGCACCCCAGACCTTGGGGTACCGGCGGGGCGGTGGCCCGGCGCGCTTCGGGAACAGGAGCCGCCCGAGCGTGTCGAAGGGTGAGAGCGTCGCCCACAGGTCGCCGACGAGCGCCTGCGCGAACGTGAGACCGACCCAGAACCAGTTGAAGACGACGATGGGCCCGATGGTGCGGGTGAGCTCGACCCGCCGCAGGGAGGCGGTGGTGACCACGAGGAAGGCGAGGAGGCCGAGCAGCCGGAAGGCCCGCTCGAGGGTCCGGCTCGTGAGGAGGCGCTGCAGCGGGCTCCACCGCGCGGGATCGGCCCTGCGGCGCTCGAAGCGGGGCTCCGTCCACAGGGCCGAGAGCGCCACGAAGGAGACGATCAGGGCGGTCCCGGCACCGAACACGAACAGCCAGCGGGGGACGGGGAGGTCGGTCCGGCCGCCGAAGCCGTGCGCGAGGGCCCGCCCCGCGGCCATCACCACCCAGAGGCCGGTGAGCAGGACGAGCGTCGGACCGCGGCGCCTCACGGGTTCACCGTGAGCTCGAACAGCAGCAGGCCGGCGTCCTCGAGCTCCACCTCGTACACGCCCGCGGCGCTCGCACGGAAGGTGAGGACGCCGGGACGACCCGGCGCGACGTCGGCCGAGAGGTCGTAGCCGTGGAGGTGGATCTCATCGGCGACGTCGGCGTCGACCACGATCCGCACGCGGTCGCCGCGCGCCACGGCAGGCTCGGCCGGGGCATCGACCCGACCGCCTCGGACCGTCGCGCGGATGACGGTGATCGCCTCGCTCGGCATCGCCGGGCCCTGGGTGCCCGTCGGGCTCGCGCCCTCGGGTGGTGCGGCCTCGGGCGAGCCGCCGTCGGGTGCCGAGGTCGGGCTCGCGGCCGCCTGCGTCGTCCGGGCAGGAGGCTCGGGCGGCCCCTCCGGGCGCACCAGCAAGAACAGCCCGACGGCGGCGAGCACGCCGGCCGCGACCACGATCCAACGCACGTTCGATCTCATCGCTCACCTCGTTCCGGCTCGGGGGTCGCCGCTGCGACCCCGACTCAGCAGCGCTCGGGAACGAGGAGCCGCGGGGGAGCGCGTCGCCGCGAGCCGACGTGCGGGATGGGTCGTGGAACGGGGGTCCGCCTCAGGGCCGGCACGGGGACGGTCGCCGGCCTCCGGCGGGCGGGACGAGCGGCCTCGGCCAGGACCCGCACGCTCCGGACGACCACCCGCAGGAGCAGGGCGACGGCCACCGCCACGAGGCCCTGGGCCGCGAGCCCGAAGCGGACGCCGGGATCCGCGACCGTGGCCGCCGGGTCGACGCCGCGCTCGAGGAGCTCGAGGAGGAGGAACGCGGGGGCCTGGACGAGCCCGAGGCGCGCCACGGTCGGAACGAGCTCGACGTCTCCGCCCTCGCGCAGGGCTCTCGTCCCCGCCGCGATGAGGCAGGCGCCGGCCGCCACCAGCGCGAGGGCCGCGATACCCGGGAAGGGTCCGTGGCCCGTCCTGGCGAGGTGCTCGGCGCGGAGGTCCTGCGCGGGGAAGGCCAGCAGGTAGCCCAGCGCATGCCCGAGGATCACGCCGCCGCCCGCGATGCCGGCGTACGCGCGAGCGGATGGCGGTGCGGGATCGGCCCTCGTCACGGGGGCGATGATATCGGAGCAGCGAGGTCCGGTATCGGCGAGGGTAGCCTGTGCCCGATGTCTGGTGCACGCCGCCGGTGGCTCGCGCGGGTCGGGATCGTGGCGGGCACGGCCGCGGTGGTCTGGGTGCTCACCGCGCTGTCCCTGGTGCTGCTCGGCCGGGCGACGCGGCAGCCGGAGACGGTCGAGATCGTGATCCCGCCCGGGACCGCGGTCGGGCTGGAGGCGGGGGTGAACGTGCTGCGGCTCCCGCGGACCCTCTCGCTCGTGTCCGGCGACGTGCTCGTCGTCCGCAACGAGGACCGCGTCACCCACTACGTGGGGCTGACCGCCGTGCCACCGGGCCAGACCGTCCGCACGGTCGTGCAGCCGTCGCTCGCGGGCTCGTTCTTCTGCACCGTGCATCCGAGCGGCACGCTGTCCATCGAGGTCCAGCCGCGCGGGCTCGACCTGCGGCTCACGGTGCTCCCGACCGCCCTCATCGGCGTCCCGCTCGGCCTGGGGCTCCTCGCCCTCGCCGGCGCGCTGCGTCGGCTGGGCGCCTCCTCGCCACGGACGCGCGGCGGGCCGGGCGCTGGTACCCCCGCGGCGCCGGCGTAGCCCGCTGCGCGGGGCCGGGGGGTCGTGCGAGCCGGTGCGCACCTGGGTCCAAGGAGGTGCATGTGCGAGCACCTCCCCGGTACGACCCGTGGAGTCCTCCCTGGACCTCGGCGCGGCGCACGCGCGATCCAAGGAGGACCTCCAGGCGCGGCTCGCCAAGCAGAAGTAGGCCGGACCCAGCCCCACCCTGACCCGGCCCCGGTCCCGGCCCCGCCTGCGGCTCGTAGGATGGGACATCGTGGACGGGTCGAACGGGGTCGCAGCGCGCGCCGAGGAGCTCACGAAGGTCTACGGGGAGGGTCACGCCGCGGTCCGTGCCCTCGACGGCGTCACCGTCGCCTTCGAGGCGGCGCGGTTCACGGCCATCATGGGGCCTTCGGGCTCGGGGAAGTCGACGCTCCTGCACTGCCTTGCGGGGTTGGATGCCCCGACGAGCGGGCGGGTGTTCCTCGGCGATGTCGACCTCACGACCCTCTCGGAGCGGCAGCGCACGCTGCTGCGGCGCGAGAAGGTGGGGTTCGTCTTCCAGGCCTTCAACCTGATCCCGACGCTGAACGCCGCGGAGAACATCACGCTCCCGCTCGACATCGCCGGGCGGCGCGTCGACCGCGCCTGGTTCGACGCCGTCGTGGACACGGTGGGCCTGCGGGACCGGCTCTCGCACCGGCCGAGCGAGCTCTCGGGCGGGGAGCAGCAGCGCGTCGCGGGCGCCCGGGCGCTCGTCGCTCGCCCCGAGATCATCTACGCCGACGAGCCGACGGGGAACCTGGACTCGCGCTCGGGCGCCGAGCTCCTCGCGTTCCTGCGCGCCGCCGTCGAGGAGCACGGGCAGACCATCGTGATGGTGACGCACGACCCGGTGGCCGCGAGCCACGCCGACCGGATCGTGTTCCTCGCCGACGGCCGGGTCGTCGACGAGATGCGCGAGCCCACCACCGAGCGCGTCCTCGACCGGCTGAAGGCCCTGGAGGCCTGAGCCGATGTGGCGCGCGGCCCTGAAGGGCCTGCTCGCGAAGAAGCTGCGGCTGCTCCTCACCGCACTGTCCATCGTGCTCGGCGTCGGGTTCGTCGCGGGCACGTACGTGCTCACCGACACGATGTCGCGGGCCTTCGACGAGCTCTTCGCGACCACGGCGAGCGACACCGACGTGATCGTGCGGGCGACCTCCGCGTTCGACGTGACCGGCCAGGGACCGGGTGGCGTCACGACCCGCGTCCCGATCCCGGAACAGGTGCTCGAGGCCGTGCGGGCGGTCGAGGGGATCGCGGACGCGCGCCCGAGCGTCCAGGGCTACGCGCAGCTCGTGGATCCCCGGACCGGGGAGGCGATCGGCGGCGCCGGGCCGCCGACGATCGGCCTGTCCTGGGACCCGGGCTCCTCGGTCCTCGCCCTCCGCGAGGGCCGGGCCCCGGAGGGACCGGGCGAGGTCGTCGTCGATGCGGCGACCGCCCGCGCCCACGACCTCGCCGTCGGGCAGCAGATCCGCGTCGTCACCACCGGGGGGGTCCAGCGGTTCGAGATCGTGGGGATCGCCGGGTTCGGAGAGGCCGATAACCTCGCCGGCGCCACGCTCGCCCTCTTCGAGCTGCGGACCGCGCAGGCGCTGTTCGACCGGGAGGGCCGCTACGACGAGATCGCCGTGGACGCGGCCGAGGGGGTCTCGCCCGCCGAGCTCCGCGCCCGGATCCAGCCCGTCCTGCCCGAGGGCGTCGAGGCGGTGACGAGCACGACGGTCGCCGCCGAGAACGCCGACGCGTTCCGGGACGCCCTCGGGTTCTTCCGGACGGCCCTGCTCGTCTTCGCGGGGATCTCCCTGTTCGTCGGCTCGTTCATCATCTTCAACACGTTCTCGATCATCACCGCGCAGCGGACGCGTGAGCTCGCGCTCCTGCGCGCGCTCGGGGCGACCCGGCGGCAGGTGACGGCCTCGGTCCTGCTCGAGGCCGCGGTCGTCGGGCTCGTGGCCTCGGCGGCGGGGGTCGGGGCGGGCGTCGGGATCGCGGCGGGCCTCCGAGCGCTGCTCGCCGCCTTCGGGGTGGAGCTGCCCGGCACGGCCCTGCAGGTGCTGCCGCGGACCGTGCTCGTCTCGGTCGCGGTGGGGAGCGCGGTGACCCTCCTCGCCTCGGTGCTCCCGGCGCGGCGCGCGGCGCGCGGCGCCCCGGTCGAGGCCCTGCGGGACGGCTCGGAGCAGCCGAGGGCGGGGTCGCTGCGCCGGCG
>CAZXJB010000025.1:0-272 GCA_964640965.1 uncultured Actinomycetes bacterium
CCATCGGCGTCGTCGCCACGAACGCGCGGCTGTCCAAGGAGCGGGCCCACCTCCTCGCGCTCGCCGCCCACGACGGCCTGGAGCGCGCGATCCGCCCCTGCCATACCATCTTCGACGGCGACACGGTCTTCACGCTCGCCACGAGCGAGGTGGAGGCCGAGCAGGCGCTCGTGGAGGCGCTCGCCGAGCGGGTCGTCGCGGAGGCGGTCCGCCGCGGCGTGCGCCTCGCGGCCGGGATCCCGGGGGTCCCGGCCGTGGGGGAGTTGGGATGA
>CAZXJB010000025.1:311-25484 GCA_964640965.1 uncultured Actinomycetes bacterium
GGATGGGCGCGGGGATGGGTCCGGGGATGGGCGCTGGGACGGGCAGGACGCTCGAGGAGGCGGCCCGGGAGGCCGCCACCTGCACCCGCTGCCGGCTGGCGCAGGGCAGGACCCAGGTCGTCTACGGCACCGGCAACCCCAACGCCGACCTGATGTTCATCGGCGAGGCCCCCGGCTACCACGAGGACCGGCAGGGCGAGCCCTTCGTCGGCGCGGCCGGCCAGCTGCTCAACCGCATGCTCGCCGAGATCGGCGTCGCCCGCGAGGAGGTCTACATCGGCAACGTCCTGAAATGTCGCCCGCCGGGCAACCGCGACCCCTACCCGGACGAGACCGAGGCGTGCCGGCCGTGGCTCGACGAGCAGATCCGGCTCATCGACCCGCGGGTGATCGTGACGCTCGGCAACTGGGCCACCCGCTACATCCTCGGCCGGCAGGTCTCGATCAGCCGGGTCCGCGGTCAGCGCTTCACCTGGAACGGGCGCACGGTCATCCCGACCTTCCACCCGGCGGCGGTCCTCCACGGCGGCGGCGAGGCCTCGAGCCAGATGACGGCCCTCCGCGCGGACTTCCAGGAGGTCCGCCGGGCCCTCGCCGAGGCGCCGCCCGCCGCCGAGGAGCAGCTCGGGCTGTTCTGATGGCGACCCAGCCGCGGACCGTGCTCGAGGCCCCGACGGCCGAGGACACCCGGGCGATCGGGGCGGCCCTCGCCGAGCTCCTGCAGCCCGGCGACGCCCTCGCCCTCACCGGCGAGCTCGGGGCCGGCAAGACCACCCTCGTGCAGGGCCTCGCCCGCGGGCTCGGGTTCACCGGGCCGGTGGTCTCGCCCACCTTCACCCTCGTGCGCGAGTACCCGGGGCGGCTCCGCGTCTACCACGTCGACGTCTACCGGCTCGACCGCGTCCAGGACGTCATCGACCTCGGCCTCGAGGAGATGATCGACGGCGACGGCGTGCTCGTCGTCGAGTGGGGGGACGCCGTCGAGCAGCTCCTGCCCCCCGAGCACCTCCTCGTCGAGCTCACCGCCCCGGGGCCCGACGAGCGCCGCCGCATCGAGCTCGCCGGCGTCGGCCCCTCGTGGGCGGCGCGCTGGGAGCGGATCGAGCAGGTCCTCGAGCCGTGGGAGGCGGCGGCGTGATCGTCCTCGGGATCGAGACCTCGACCCCGCAGACCTCGGTCGCCATCGGGACCGAGCACGAGATCGTCGGCCACGTCGCGCTCTCGGGCCCGACCCGCCGCGACGTCGTCATCCAGGCCCTCGACCACCTCGTCCGCTACACCGGGATCGAGCTCGAGGCGATCGGCGGGATCGCGGTGGGGCTCGGGCCCGGCCTGTTCACGGGGCTGCGGGTCGGCGTCGTCGCCGGCAAGACCCTGGCCCAGGTCCTCGGCGTGCCGATCGTCGGGATCCCCTCGCTCGACGCCCTCGCCTTCGGGGTGCGCCACACGAGCCGGACGATCGCCGCGGTCATCGACGCCCGGCGGGGCGAGGTCTTCTACGCCTTCTACCGCGCGGTGCCGGGCGGGATCGTGCGCGAGGGCGACCACCAGGTCGCGCCCCCCGACCACCTCGTGGCCGACCTCGAGGCGCGCGGCGGGGACGTGCTGCTCGCCGGCAACGGTGCCATCCTGTACCGGCGGCAGCTCGAGGAGGCGAGGGCCCGGCTCGAGTTCGCGTCCGCGGCCTCGGCGCACCCGCAGGCCTCGAGCCTCATCGAGCTCGCGGTGCCGCGGCTGCAGCGCGAGGAGCACGACCGCCTGTTCGAGGTGGTCCCCCTGTACCTGAGGAGATCGGATGCGGAGATCGCTTGGGACGAGCGGCGTCGCGGCGCCACGGCTTGAGATCACCCGGATGCGCCGCCGCCACCTGCGCGGCGTCATGGCGATCGAGCGCCGCGTCTACGCGCGTCCCTGGAGCGCGAACCTGTTCCTCGCGGAGATGGCCGAGAGCCGCAACCGCTGCTACCTCGTGGCCCGCCTCGACCGCGAGGTCGTCGGCTATGGGGGCCTGATCTGCTACGGCGAGGAGGCCCACATCACCAACGTCGCCGTCGCCCCCGAGCACCAGCACCGCCGGATCGCCACCCGCCTGCTCTACGAGCTCATCCGCGCCGCCATCGACATGGGGGCGGAGGCGGTCTCGCTCGAGGTGCGGGTCACCAACTGGCGGGCGCAGCGGCTGTACGGGCGCTTCGGCTTCCGCCCGGCCGGCGTGCGCCGCAACTACTACCAGGAGGTGAACGAGGACGCGCTCATCATGTGGGCCGACGAGGTCCGCTCGAGCGCGTACCTCGCCCGGCTGCGCCGGATCGCGGACGAGCTCCCCGAGGGCATCCGGCCGTGAGGGTCCTCGGCATCGAGACCTCCTGCGACGAGACGGCCGTCGCCGTGGTCGAGGACCGGACGGTCCTCGCGAGCCTCGTCGCGAGCCAGACGGACGTGCACGCCCGGTTCGGGGGGGTCGTGCCCGAGCTCGCGAGCCGCGCCCACGTCGAGGCCCTGAACCCGCTGCTCGAGCAGGCCCTGGAGCAGGCCGGCTGCCGCTTCGCCGACCTCGAGGGCGTGGCCGTGACGGTCGGGCCGGGCCTGGTGGGGGCGCTCCTCGTCGGGATCTCGGCCGCGAAGGCGGTGGCCTACGCGACGCGCGCGCCCCTCATCGGGGTGAACCACCTCGAGGGGCACATCTACGCGAACTTCCTGGTCCACGGCCCGCCCGAGCCGCCGTACGTGTGCCTCGTGGTCTCGGGGGGCCACACGATGCTCGTCCACATGCCCGAGGAGCACCGCTACGAGATCCTGGGGCAGACCGTGGACGACGCGGCGGGGGAGGCCTTCGACAAGATCGCCCGGTTCCTCGGGCTCGGGTTCCCCGGCGGGCCCGCGCTCGATCGGCTCGCGCGCCAGGGCGACCCGAACGCGATCGCCTTCCCGCGGGCGATGGCCGACTCGGGCGACTACGATTCCAGCCTGTCGGGCCTGAAGACCGCCGTGCTGCGGTACGTGCGGGCCGAGACCGAGGCCGGTCGGACGGTCGATCCCGCCGACCTCGCCGCGTCGTTCCAGGAGGCCGTCGTGGACGTCCAGGTCGCCAAGACGATCCGGGCCGCGCGCGAGAAGGGCGTGCGGACGGTCCTGCTCGGGGGCGGGGTGGTCGCCAACACCCGCCTGCGCGAGCGCATCGAGGCCGAGGGCGCCGCGGCCGACCTGCGCGTGCTGTTCCCGCCGATGGAGCTCTGCACCGACAACGCCGCGATGATCGCCTGCGCCGGCGCCTCGCGCCTGGCCCGCGGCGAGCGCACGAGCTTCGACGTCGGCGCCGACCCCGGGCTGGAGCTCGCATGACCACCTTCCTCGTGACCGGCGGGGCCGGCTTCATCGGCTCGCACGTGTGCGACCGCCTCCTCGCCGAGGGCCGCCGCGTGATCGCCGTGGACGACCTCTCCACGGGGCGCATCGCGAACCTCATGGAGGCGCGCGGCTACGGGAAGGCCTTCACGTTCTTCAACATGGACGTGCGGGCCGAGGGGCTCCTGCCGCTGTTCGAGCGCTACCGCCCGGAGGTCGTCGTGCACCTCGCGGCCCAGGCCGGCGTCCGCCCCTCGCTCACCGACCCCATGCACGACGCGAGCGTGAACGTCATGGGGTTCCTGAACGTGATGGAGTGCGCGGTGCGGGTCGGCGTGCGGAAGGTCGTCTACGCCGCGTCGGGGGGGACGATGTACGGGGAGCCGAAGAAGCTCCCGGTGCGGGAGACCGCGACCGGCCGCCCGCTCTCGCCCTACGGGATCAGCAAGCGCGCCGCGATCGACTACCTCGCCTACTACGAGCGCTTCCGGGGGATGGACTGGACCGCGCTCGCCCTCGGCAACGTGTACGGGCCCAGGCAGGACCCCTCGGGCGAGGCCGGGGTCGTCGCGATCTTCGCGACGAAGATGCTCCACGGCGAGGCCCCGACGATCTTCGGCGACGGGAACCAGACCCGCGACTACGTCTTCATCGACGACACGGTCCACGCGATCGCGCTCGCGGTCGAGCGCGGCTCCGGCCGCGTCGTGAACGTGGGCACGGGCATCGAGACCAGCGTGAACCGCCTGTACGAGATGCTCGCCGAGCTCACCGGGTTCGCCGGCCAGCCCGCCTACGGGCCCCTGCCGCCGGGCGAGCTGCGGCGGATCGCGCTCGACCCCTCCCTCGCCGCCGAGGTCCTCGGCTGGAAGCCCTGGACGCACCTGGAGGACGGCCTCGGCGAGACCGTGGCCTACCTGAAGGGCGTCTGACGGGCGCCGCCGCGACCGTGGCGTCTCGTGCCCGCGGGGCCTCGAGCGCGCGGATATGGCCGAACGGCCCCTCCCCCTCCGAGTGCGCCTGTGGTACCGTGATGCAACGTCGGGGGCCGGGAGCAACATCGGGAGGGGCATGGTGGGGATGAGCTCCGGGCACACGCGCGCTGCCTCCGTCCATCGACGACCAGGCCTGCGCCGCATCCTGGCGCTCCTCGTCGGTTGGCTCGCCCTCCTCGGCCTCGTCGTGCTCGTGGGTGGCGAGGCGTCGGCCGGCGGCTGGGTCACCCTGACGGACTGGCGGATGGATGAGGCCGCGGGCGCCACCGTGATGGTCGACTCCAGCGGCAACGGGATCGACGGCGCGATCGGCAGCGGGATCCTGACGGGTCGGGTCGACGGCGACACGATCTACTACCGGTGGCCGTACCGACCTCCCAACCAGCCACCGGCGGACCCGGAGCGCCTCATCCAGGTCTCCGACGCGCGCCTGAACCCCGGCCTCGGCGACTACGCGATCACGCTCCGGTTCCGGACCCCACACAGCTTCGGCAACATCATGCAGAAGGGGCAGGCGGGGAGCCCCACCGGCTACTTCAAGCTGGAGATCCCGAACGGCAACCTCCGGTGCCTGTTCCGGGGCCTCGACGCGACCGGCGAGCTGGTGCGCGCGAGCGTCGTCTCGGGGAGCACCACGCTGAACGACGGTCTGTGGCACACGGCCCGATGCGAGCGTTCCGGGACCACGATGAGCCTGACGGTGGACGGCGCCGTGTTGGATCGTCGTGTCATCCCGCTCATCAGCGTCTCCAACAGTCGCCCCCTCACGATCGGCGGGAAGCTCAACTGCGACCAGATCACGACCACCTGCGACTACTTCTCCGGGGACATCGACGGGATCCGCATCGAGGGCGGCGGCGGTGATACGCCGCCGCCCACGGGGAGCGTGGTCTTCGAGGACGCCTTCGACGACGGCTTCGCCCACTGGCCGCGGGTCACCGGGATGACGATCGACGACACCCAGGGCAGCCCCGCTCCGCCGAGCGCGCGTCTCGCGGTCGTGGAGGCCGCCGCGTGGGCCGAGGCCTTCCTCTCGACCCCGACCGGCACACCGTGCCTGAGCGTCGACGTGGCCGTCGCGGATCCCGCCGCGGTCACGCTCTTCCGTCTCCGCACCGACGGGGGTGGGCCGATCGTGCGCGTCCGCCTGGATAGCGGGGGGTTCCTCAGGGTGCGGAGCGACGTGAGCGGGGTCTCCTCGCCGCGCACGGCGTTGCTGGGCTCCGGGTGGCACACGATCCAGCTGTGCGGGACGATCGGGCCCTCCGGAACCTGGTCCCTCTCAAGGGACACGGTGGTGGTGCTGAGCGGATGGACCGCCGACACGGGGACCGCACCGGCCGGGCGGGTGCAGGTCGGCGCTACCGCCCGAATGACGTGGACGGCGAACTTCGATCGGGTGCTGGTCGAAGACGGTGCCTGACGGGGGCCGAAGGACCTAGGTCGGAAGCCCCATCCCGTCCCCCCTTCGGCGGATGACCGCCGGCGCCCGGGTGAGGGAGAATGGGGCGCGGTCGTTGCGGGCTCGGGGGATGACCCGAGGCCCCGGCGGCGCGGACCTGAGGAGGTGCGGATCTTGGGGGGTCCCAGAGCGAGACGGATGCGGGGGATGGCGGTCCTCGTGGTGGGCGGGATGCTCGCGACGCTGACCCCCGTCACGGGGGCGGTGCCGGCCGCAGCGACCGTGGCGGTCGGCCACACGCAGCTCGTGCCCGAGCGCCCCAGGACGGACACGCCGAGGGTCACGAGCGGCACGATCGAGGACATGGTCCAGTGGGGCGATCGGGTCGTGCTCGTGGGCACCTTCCCGCAGATCGCCGACGCGAACGGAACGACCTTCGCGCAGCCCTACATCGCCGCCTACGACATCGACACCGGCCTCCTCGACCGCACGTTCCGCCCCACGTTCGATCGGGGCATCACCGCCGCCGCGGTCTCGGCCGACGGCCAGGACCTGTTCGTCGTCGGTCAGTTCAACACCGTGAACGGGGTCAGCCGACGCAAGGTGGCGAAGTTGAACTGGGACGGCTCGCTCGACACGACCTTCCGCGCCAACGCGAACGCTCGGGCGTCGGCGGTCGCGGTCGCGAGCGACGGCTCGGCGGTCTACGTGGGGGGGTTCTTCTCGCGGATCCGGAGCGTGGACCGCGGCCTGCTCGCCGCCCTGGACCCGACGACGGGTGCCGTGGACCCCGACTTCGACCTCCCGATCACCGAGGGGCTCGGGCCGAACGCGACCCTGAAGGTCCAGTCGCTCCTGCTCACACCCGATGACGACACGCTCGTCGTGATCCACACCGGGGCCCGGGTCGATGGGCAGCTCCGAGAGGCGATCGCGCTCATCGACACGCAGACCAAGCAGCTGCTGCCGTGGCGGACCGACATCTACACGGAGAACCTGCCCCGGGTCGGGGGCGTCCTGCGGATCACCGAGGGTGACATCTCGCCCGATGGCTCGTACTTCGTCGTGGTGAGCGGCTCCGGCGGCGACCGTCCGCCCATCAACGACACGGCGATCGCCTGGCCCGTGGCGGGCGGCGCGGGCGTCGAGCCGCTGTGGGTCAGCCGGCACTTCGACTCCTTGTTCACCGTCGCCGTCACGGAGCACGCGGTGTACATCGGTGGTCACTTCCGCTGGCAGGAGTCACCGACCTCGACGGATCCATGGCCGGGCGACGAGTTCACCAACTACGGGTGGGACTCGGGGATCGGCGCCTACGCGCTCGGCGATGAGGTCGTGCGGCGCGACCAGATCGGCGCGCTCGACCCGGCGACCGGGAAGGCGATGAACTGGAACCCCGGTTCCAACGCACTCGTCGGGGTCACGGCGCTGAAGGCCGTGCCGCGTGGGCTCCTCGTCGCGCACGACGGGACGACGCTCGGCGGCCTGAACGTCGGTCGCCACGGCTTCTTCGACTGGTCCTCCGTCCCGCCGCAGGTCGGGCCGCAGACCACGATCGTCGATCCGTTCAGCGGGCTCACGGTGAGGTCCTCGCCGTTCGAGTTCACGGGGACCGCCTCGGCGGATGCGGGCGTCTCGAGGGTGCAGCTGGAGATCCAGAACACCGGCTCCGGCGCCTACCTCCAGGACGACCTCGAGACGCTCGCGTCGACCTGGAACGGGATCAACGCCGTGCTGGATGCCCCGGGGGCCAGCGAGACCGCGTGGCATCTGGAGGCCTCGCTGCCCTCGGGGAGCTATCGCGTGCTCGCACGGGCGTTCGGGCAGGACGGGTCGCGGGACTCCACGAAGGCGCGGGTCACCTTCGAGGTCAACGTGAACGCCGACCAGCCCCCCACGACGACGATCACGTACCCGACCTTCGGGACGACGCCGCCGAGCAACACGTTCCTCATGACCGGCACGGCCGCGGACGATCTGGGCGTGGCCTCCGTCCGGGTGACCGTGAGGAACCTCGATACCAACGAGTACCTGCAGGACGACTACTCGGTCGGCCCGAACTACAACGCCTTCACGGTCCCCGTCGACCCTCCGGGCGGGCAGGTCGTCAACTGGGAGCTCGAGGTCACCGTCCCGAACGGGACGTGGCGACTCGCGGCGAACGCGATGGACACGTCCGGTCAGCTCGACAACGGGTTCCACGTGGCGCAGGTCACCATCGACCCCACCAACGCGGCGCCCACGGTCGCCATCACGGGTCCCGCTCCCTTCTCCACCTTCACCGCGAACACCGCGGTCGTGCTCACCGGCACCGCGGCCGACGACGTCTCCGTGGATCGGGTCGAGCTGCGGATCGTGAACCTGCAGACCACGATGGGCGTGATGGCGAACGGGACGTACGGGATCCCGGGGTGGGCCGACGCGATCCTCTCTGGTCCCGCGACCTCCCGGTCGTGGACCTTCACGACGCCGAGCCTTCCCCCAGGCGTCTACTCGATCACGGCCAGGGCGACGGACGACCTCGGCGTGCGGACCCCGTCCACGAGCCAACCCCGGCTCACGATCACCGGGCTCGTCCCGGGGGACGCGCCCCCCGAGACCACGTTCGCGCAGGCCGGCTACAACCAGGACATCGACTCCTTCTCGGTGAGCATCTCGGGCACCGCCACGGACGACAACGGTGTCGTGCGTGTGGCGGTGACGATCCAGGAAACGTTCGCGAAGAATTTTCTCCAGGGACGCCGGTACGTGACGGCCGCCGGAACCTTCGATCCCGCGTACACGGAGATCGACGCGGTGCTGAGCGGCCCCGCGACGAGTCGGACCTGGACGCTCTCGGGCCTCACCATCCCCGAGGAGGGCGACTACACGATCACGGTGAAGGCGGTCGATGGCGCGGGCCAGTACGACATCGATCAGACGGGCGCGACGGCCCGGTGGTTGATCTGGCCGGGCGACACCGACCCGTACACGTGGATCCAGGGGCCGGACCACGGCGACGTCCTGCCGGCTGGGTCGATCATCGTGAACGGTCGCGCGTTCGATGACCTGGCGCCGTGCTCCCCGGGGTTCACCTGCGGGATCCAGCGGGTGGACCTGACGATCCGGGACGGTCTCGGCCGGTACCTGACGTCGACGGGGGCGTGGACGACGACCGAGACCTGGATCCAGGCGTACCTCACGAACCCGGGGGGACAGTTCAGCAACTGGAGCTATGCGACGCCGCCGCTCCCCGCGGGGACCTACACGATCCGGGCCCGCGCCACGGACCTGCACCGTCAGATCGACCAGGTGATCAACCCGTATCCGCCGGCTGCGGGACAGGAGCCCGACCTGATCACGGTGACGCTGACCTAGCCAGGCAGTGGGCGCTGGGTCGGCAGCGTGGTGCCGGAGCGGAGCCGGGACCCTCGCTCAGCTCAGCCCGGGTTCGGTGGGCTCGTGACCGAGGCCAGCGGTCGAGGGATCGTCCCCACGGGACGCGGTCCCCCCGTCCGTTGCGGCCGGCGATAGGTACTCGCCCGGGGGCGAGTAGTAGCCGTACGCGTGCTGCCGGGAGGCGCGGGCCCGCCGGATCTGGTTCAGGAACGCGCCGCGCAGCGTGCCGCCGACCCGTGCGATCTGGTCGCACGCCTCGAGGACCGCGCGACGACGGGATCGGTCGACGGCGACGACCATCAGCACCGCGTCCACGTGGGGGACGATCGCCAAGCAATCCGCCAGCCCCAGCACCGGTGGGCAGTCCAGGATCACCAGGGCGAACGAGGAGCGGAGCCGCTCCAGCGTCTCTCGGAGACGGGGGGACTGCAGCAGCTCTGCGGGACGGCTCGGGGGCCTGCCGGCCGGGAGGACCCACACGTTGGGCGTGTCCGTGACGAGGAGGGCGTCGTCGACGGGAAGCTCGCCGCGCAGGACCTCGGCGAGCCCGCGCTCGTTCGGTAGGTGGAACGCCTCGTGGATGCGTGGGCGGCGGAGATCGGCGGAGACGACGACGACGCGCTGATCCGCATGCCCGAGCGCCGCGCCGAGGTTGGCGGCGGCCGTGGTCTTGCCCTCGCGCTCGAGAGGGCTGAGCACGGCCATGGTCCTCGCGTCGTCTCGGGCGGCGAGCGCCATCACCGTGGTGCGCGCCGCCCGGAAGGCCTCGGCGGCGGGGCTCCGCGGGTCGCGCTCGAGCAGGAGTCCGTCGCTCGGGTGACGCGCGTGCGGGATGTACGTGAGGATCTCGGTCGGCAGGTACGCGGCGAGGTCGCGCCGGTCGCGGACCCGATCGTCGACGCGATCCCGGGCGAAGGCTGCGACGAGCCCGACGAACAGCCCGAGGAACGACCCCACGAGGACATCGAGCGCGGTCCTGGGGCTGGCCGGTGCCGACGGGACGGTGGCGGGCAGGATCACCTCGCCGGGGTTCACCGTGCTCGGGAGGCTGGCGAGCTGTGAGAGGAGCACGGTGATCTGCACATCCAGACGGTTCAGCGCATCTTGGACGGCGCGGTACCGGGCCGTCCCCGGGGGGAGGTCCTCCAGGAGCCGCGCCTGCTCATCCTCCTGCTGTCGGAGCTCGGAGACCTGCGCCTCGATCGCGGAACGCTGCCGCGCGATGTCGGCGAGCGCCGATTCCCGCTTGTACGCCAGGTACGCCTCGGCGAACGCGTTCGCCCCGGCCGCGGCCCGCTCCGGCTCCGGGTCGCCGTACGCGATCGTCAAGACCAGGCTGTCGGGGGTCGTCGTCACGCTCACGTGCTCCAGGAGCTCGGTCACGGGGACCTCGGCGCCGATCGTCTCGGCCGCCCGCTCGGCGATCACCGCGGAATCGACGAGACGGGCCTCCGTCTCGACGCTCACGAGCTGGGAAGGGCGCACCCCTTGAACCTCGGCGGGCGGCTGCACCAGCACCTCGGCTCGGCCCACGTACACCGGCGTCCGCAGCAGGGAGATCGTGAGCGCGACCACGAGCCCGATGGCGGTGACGCCCAGGATGATGGCCGCGCGTCTGCGGATCACCTCCACGTAGTCCCGGATGTCCACGGCATCCTCTGGCGTCGTGAGGGGGGTGGTGTTCGTCATGTGAGCCTTCCTCGTGGCTTCGCGGGCCATCATACGCGGTCAACCCCCTCCTCGGCCCGGTGCCGCCGTGAGGGGAACGGCGCCGGCTCCCCGCTCCCGGCTGGGGCGGAGCGACGCCCAGGCGACCGCGAGGTCGAGCTCGCGGCGGAAACGCCAGACGAGCGCCAGGAAGAGGCTCGTCGAGCCGATCGCGAACAGGACGAACGCAGGGAGGGTGGCTCCCATGAGCGCCCGGAACGCGAGCCCGGGCACCCCGAACGCGATGGCGCAGACGACGGCCGCGGTGGCCGTACCCCGTCCGAAGGGATGCATGCGCAGGTGGCTCCAGGTCTGGATGAGCGGCAACACGTTGTTCGCGACGATGCTGGTGGCCCAGGCGATGCCGGCGCCGGCGATCCCCAAGCGCGGGATGAGAAGGAGGTTCAGGCCCACGTTGAGGAGGAGGGCGACGAGGGTGTTCAGCAGGTTCCACGTGCTCTTCCCCGCCATGAGGAGCACGATGTCCACGGGCCCCGCCGAGGTGGCCACGAACGTGGCGCTGCAGATGATGACGAGCGCCGTCGCCCCGCCCTCGAACCCGCGACCGAAGAGCGACACCAGCACCGGCGCGAAGAGCAGGATCGCAAGGTTGACGGGCCAGGTGAGCAGGACCAGCCAGGCGGTGGAGACCTGGTAGACCGTGGTCGCGCTCGCCCGATCGCCGCGGGCGATGAGCTGACTGACCTTCGGGCCCATCACCTGGATCACGGCGAGCGTCGTGAGCGAGGTGACCAACAGGTAGCGGGTGGCGGCCGCGTAGATCCCTGCCTCCCTCGCGGAGCGGAGCGCGCTGATGATCAGCGTGTCGACCCAGGCGATCGCGACCTGGAAGAACCCCGCGAGCCCCCGCGGGATCGTGAACCGCCAGAACGCTCCGGCGATGTCGCGGAGCGGGGTCCGCGGTCCCCCCGGCTGCGCGCGCTCGGCCCGGTGGATGAGCAGCAGGGCCCACAGGCCCGCCAGGATCGCCGTGACCCCGATCGGCGCAGCCCAGGCCAGCACCACCGCCCCGACACCGAGGCCGGCGACGAGCACGGCGAGGACCGCTCCGGGTTGGAGCGCGGGTTTGGCGATGCGGTCGAGGAGGACCGTGGGAAGCATCGTGCCGCAGCCGCGCGTCGCGGCGAGCAGGACGGTCGCCGCCGGGGCCGCCGGCAGGAACGGGGCCAGCGCGCGCAGCAACGGGGCGACGCTCCCGGCGGACCCCTTCGCAAGGACGCGCGCCAGCTCCTCGGAGAACGCGTGGACGACGAGCCCGGCGAGCCCTCCGGCGACCAGCACGGGGATCACGGCCACGAGCAGCGTGCGGCGCGCATCGCGGGCCCGGCCGAGGACGAGGTCGCGCGAGATCGCGCGGACGAGGCCCGTGTCGGCGCCTAGTTCCAACGTCTTCGCGAGCACGCTGAAGAGCGCGATCGCGACGAAGAACGCTCCGGCCCGCGCCGGCCCGAGTCCGCGCGTGACGAGCACGACCAGGACGAAGCCCAGGATGCCCCCCGCGCCCGCCCCGAGCAGGTTCAGCAGGCCTCCTCGAGCGATCATCGACAGGTGCTCGCGGCGCTCGTGGGACGGGTCTCGGCCGGTGGCGGACGGGTCCGTCCCTCCGCCGACCCCACCCGGCGGGATGGCCGGCCGATCCCCGGGCCCGATCACGTCGTCCACGGCAGCTCCCGCCCCAGGTAGCGGGCGAGCTCCGCGTTGGGTCGACGGAAGTGCGCGGCGAGCCGGCGGCGCGTGGCGCGATCCATCGGCGCGCGGAGGCGGGCGTTGTGGCGGGGGAACGACGATGGGCGCCACGGGGGAAGCCCGAGGAACTCCTCGACGCGCGCGAGCCCTGCCGCGGGATCCGCGAAGAGCTCCTCCGCGATGAGGATCAGGAGCTGGTCTCGGGGGAAGCGCTCGTGCCAGGCCAGGATCTGCTCGAGGTAGTGCCCCCGGGCGAGGTAGGAATGATGCTGGTGCTCGAAGCTGCGGTACGTGGGGTCCGCGATGAGGCGTTCCCGCTCCCCGGCCAAGCGCTCGGGCTCCCGGTCGATCGCTTCCTCGAAGGGAAGGTCCTCGAAGCCCCTCGCGACCTCATGCTGGTGGTGGGAGTAGGCGCGCTCGACGGGATCCCGGAGCAGCAGGATCAGGCGCACCTCGGGCAGGAGCTCGGCCACCCGTGCCGGCGCCAGCGGATGGAACACGTAGTAGGGGCTGCCCTCACCCGTCAGGACCCGGACGCCGAGGCGGGAACCGAGGATGGTCGCGTGGGCCCGGAGGGGGAAGTGGGCCCGGTACCAGCCGACGCCCCTGTCGTGGTTGGTGTCGAAGTAGTGGGCGCCCTTCGTGAGGACGACGGGGAGCACGGCTGGGTGTTGCACCAGGTAGCGGTAGAGGGAGGTCGTGCCGGCGCGCTGCGCGCCGATGATGAGGAAGTCCGGGAGCATCCGGAGCGGGTTCGTGGGGAGCGTCCAGAGCGACCGCACGCCGAGCTTGACCGCGCGGCGTATCGGCTGGGGGGTGCGACGGCTCACGGCGGTCCGGACGCTCATCGCAGCCCCCCCCGGACCTCCTCGAGCGCGGCGAGGGCAGCCAGGCGACCGGTGTGGTGAGGAGGGAGGGCGCCAGCGGCGACGGCCTCCTCGTGGCGCGTCGTGAGCTCGATCAGGTAGAGGGCCAGGATCCCGGGCGTTGCCTGGGGGCGCACACCGAGCTGAGGGAGATACGTGAGGAGGCGATCGAGCGCGTACCGGCACGCCGCCGGCCCGCGTCCACCGGTGCGTCGGAGCCCCACCTGGATCGCGAAGTGCGCCGCGTCGGCACCGAGCGGTACGCCATCGCGGGACCGCTCCCAGTCCCACAGCGCGACCCGTCCGTCCGGGAGCCGCGTCATGTTCCATGGCCCCCAATCTCCGTGCCATCGCCCCACCGGTGCTTCGATCCGCGCGAGCGCGGTCTCCAGGTCGGTCAGGATGCCGTCGAGGGCCGGCTCGAGGGATCGCGCCCGCGCGAGGAGGTCCCGCCACATGGGGGTCTCGGTCAGCGGCATGGCGGTGAGCTCCCCCCCGAGCCTGGCGATCTCGAGCACCACCTCGGGGTCGGGCCATGCATGGAGCGCGCCCCGGCGCACGAGCGCGGTCGGCAGCGCGGTGGTGACGACGATGTCTCGCTCGTTCCACCGTTCCTCGTGGATCGGGCGGGGCGCGACGAACGACCGAGGGTGCATCTGCCCGAGCCACCGCAGGATCGCCCCCTCGTTCCGTACGAGTGCGGACGTGAGCGGGTTCCAGGCGACCTTCGCGAACGCCGCTACGCCTCGGCCGGGGACCGCGAGCTGCAGCACCGGCTTCCGGCTGGGCCGCGGCGAGCCGAAGCTGACCGACACCAGGGCCGCGGGCCATCCGAGCGCCCGGCCCAGGCGTCGTTCCACCAGCAGGTCGACGGTGTCCTCCGATGGCAGGTCTGCGGGGACGTCGACGCCGAGGCGATCGAGGGCCCACCGACCCGGCCCGAGGTCGTACGCGAGCCCCGCCGATCTCTTCCGAAGGCGCGCTGCCTGCGTCATCGCGTCGTTGAACACAGAGAATGCAGCTCCGCCTCCGACTCGATCGGGCACGAGGAGACGCGGACGCCGCGCGCTGGGGGCGATCCGGTAGCGCAGGACCCGCCGGGCCCCCGGGGCCGCAGAAGGCGCGAGGGAGACCTCGACCCGCGGGTCCGGCCAGAGGACCTCGGCGAGCCACGCCAGGTCCTCGCCGAGGACCCCCGAGGCGGCCTTCAACCCAGACCCTCCCTCGACGAGGGCTCGTGCGTCGGCCCGAGGGCGGAGCGGAGGCCGAGAGCGAGCGCCACCATGATGACCTGCAGCTGTGCGGCGAGGTGCCCGTAATAGGGGAGCTGCAGGAGCGCGATGAGGGCCACGACGTTGCACCAGAACACCGTCCAGGAGGACCGCCGCAGCGTTCGGAGGTACCCGGCGAGGTACCAGCCGACGAAGAAGAGGGCCCCGGGGATCCCCTGGGAGTAGAGCACCAGCCATACCTGGCCCTGGGTCCCGACCGACGGCAAGTTCGGGTTCGCCTCCGAGGGGCGGGGCGCCCCGAAGCCGAGGATCGGTGAGCGCAGGGCGCCGTTCACCGTCTCCGCGTAGAGCGCTTCACGTCGCTGGTTGCTGTGCGGGGTCTGGAGGCGGGCCTCGATCACATCTCGCAGCGGCGATGCGATCGTGAAGATCACGATGAGGGCAAGTCCGAAACCGATGCCGAGAGCCGGCCTGCCGCGCCCGTTCCCGGCCGAGCGAACGAGCGCGTAGAGGAGCGCGACGCCGAGGCTGAGCCACAGCCCCCGGTTGAGGGACATCACGACCGGTACGAGCGAGGCGAGGAGGATCGCGAGCAGGCCGAGGCGGTGGCCGGCGCTCCGCACGTGCGGGAACGCGGCGATCGCGAGCGGGGTCATCAGGGCGAACGCCGACCCCCAGTCGTTCGTGTACTCGAACGGGGCTTTCGGTCTCGGGGCCTCGTAGCCCAGGAAGGTCGAGATCTGGGCGGCTGCGGGATGGACGAGCGCGTGAACGAACTCGTTGGACGCGAGCCGGCTGGGCAGCACGCGTTCGAGGGGGCTCTGGAACTCGAACCGCGGCGCGATCACCCCCAGCAGCCCTCCCAGCGCCACGTACGCCCAGAACGCGGCGAGCGTGAGGAGGACGCGGCGATCCGAGAGCCGATCCCGCGGCTCGTTGTACAGGTACAGGAACAGCACCGTCGCCGCGAGGTAGGTCGCTGCCCGGTAGCCCCAGGCGATCCCACGGACCCCCTCATCGAGCTGCGATGCCGACCCAGCGACCCACAGGAGGAACAGCAGCCACAGCCAGAACCCGCGCGGGATGCGGATCGTCGGGCGCCGAAGGAGCGAGAAGGCGAGGGGGACGGCCAGGATCGGCCAGATGAACGCGCTGATCCCAAGAGCCCACCAGATCGGGAACCCCAAGAACATCAGCCCGAACCAGGGACTCCCGCGTCCGCGGCGGGCGGTGGTGGAAGGCCTCAGGGAGACGGCAGCCGCGCTCATCGTGGATCCCGTCCTCCTCCACGATCATCGATCGCCGCTGAGCTCGCTTCGCCCTGCGCGCGGGGGAGTTGCCGATACCCGTAGCTCCACCGCAGCGGCCAGGTGAGCACGCCCACGATCCTCGCGAGGCGCGGGTCCATCTCCGTCCGCCACGCGTCGTCCCTCCGAAGCTCGAGCCGCCCCTGACGGAACCGCATGGGATTGCCGGCCACGGAGTGGGTGGGCCCGAGCTCGATCGTCGTTCCATCGACGAAGCCGAGCGCCGCGTCCTCCAGGCCGGCGAACCGCAGGATCTCCAGCAGATGGTGACTCGGATGCTGGACGAACGATTCGTAGCGCACCAGGTGGGTGGGCACGTGGAGTTGGCGCAAGACGTGGAAAGCCACGTTGTAGGCGAGGTACCGGAACGCCATGCGGCCCGGGTGGTACCGGGGCATGTACTCGACCCGGTCGGTCACCTCGGGCTTGCGGACCTCCTTCGTCCACGAGTACGCGACGCCGCGTGGATCGCGCACGAGGTGGATCACCCGCAGGTCGACCCCGGGGACCTCCCGCAGCAGGTACGCGTACGACGCGTGCTTCGAGGAGTCGACGATGACGTCAGCGCCGCTGACGCGCGCGATCCCTCGGTACAGGCGTGCGAGGTGCTCTCCGTAGCGACGGAGCCGATGCCGGTAGCCGGGGCTCCATCCCCGCGCCAGCATGAGGGGGATGAAGCGGTTCCGATCCACGCTGCGCTGAAGCTCCCGGAGGGCACCTGCGTCGATCTCGCCCCAACCGCCGAACGCGACCTCGCCGACCTCGGTCCAGAAGGAGCAGGCGCTGAACGGGGCGCCGCACCCGCAGAGATGATCCTCCATGAGGCCCCGGTGCCAGAGGTGCACGACCTCGCCGACCGCGCAGACCCCCGGGATCTGTCCGAGGGCGCGGTCCAGGAGGGTGCTGCCGCTCCTGCCGCAGCCACCCACGTAGAGCAGGCGCACGGGCGGCTCATCGACGGGTCCGCGGAGCGGTCGCATGTCGTCAGATCCCCCGGCCGGTTCGGCGCGCGAGGGCGAGGAGACGGCGACTGGAGACCAGCCCGGAGGCGGCGGCGAGGGCCAGGTAGACCCTCCGCTCCCAGGGGTTGAGGCGCAGGGCGCGGCGGGCCCAGGTGATGGCATCTCCTCGATGGCCCAGGGCCGCATGAGCGAAGGCCAGACGTCCGTACAGCCGAGCCAGGCCCCGCGGGTCGGAACGCAGAACGGGGTGGCGCTGGAGGAGGTACGCGATCGCCTCGATGATGATGGGCCAGCGCTCGGCGAACCAGGAGCCGGAAGTCCAGGACACCTCGACGAGAGGCGCACGGACGGCGACGATGGGCGCGCGGGAGGCGGCCCGCAGGAGCCACTCGTAGTCCTCGCCGTAGCTGCCCGGGATCTGCTCGTCCACGAGGCCGATGCCGTGGAGCACCGCGGCACGGTGGACGAGGAACGTGGAGGGATGCAGCTCGAGGTGACGGGCTCTGGTCAGGTCCCGGATGTCGATCCGCTCCGAGGCAGCGACCCGCTCGTGCCTCCGGCCGTCGACGCGCACGACGATCCCGGTCGTCGCCACCTCAGCATCCGGATGGCTCAGGAGCGCCTGGACCTGACGGCGCAGCTTGTCCGGGGTCCAGGCGTCATCGTCGTCGCAGAAGGCGACGAGGGATCCGCGCGCCGCGAGGATCCCGGTGTTGCGCGCCCCGGCGAGACCCGGGGTGCGATCGTTCGTGAGCGTCCGGAGCGTTCGGCCCGGTCGCTCCGGGATCGGGAGGGCCCGCGGGCTCGTCTGGTCGAAGACGATGAGGACCTCGATCTCCCCGTCGTAGGCACTGTCGAGGACCGAGGTCACGGCGCGCTCCAGCAGCTCCGGACGGTCGCGGGTCGGCACGACGACCGACGTCGTCGGCCAGCGCTCGCGATCCCATCCTGGGACGGGTCGCTCCGTCATCTGCTGCATCGTGGGCGCTCGATCCTGTCGCGGGGCCGGTACCGCCGGCCGCAACTTCTGAGTCTACGGGTCCGTCCGCTCGGGAGCATCGTCCGAAGGTCGACGCGCCCCTCGACGTGTAGCCTTCCGAGGACATGGTCGAGCGGCCGCTCGTGCTCCTCGTCGGCTCCGCCGGTGGGCACCTCGCACAGCTGTACGCGCTGCGTCCCTGGTGGCGCCGCTTCGCGCGCGTGTGGGTGACCTTCGCCAGCGCCGATGCCCACTCCCTGCTCGAGGGGGAGCGGGTGGTTCATGCCTACGCGCCCACCACCCGCAACCTCTGGAACCTGGTCCGCAACACCGTGCTCGCGTGGCGGGTGCTCCGGCGGCTGCGCCCGACCGTCGTGGTCTCGACCGGCGCCGGCGTCGCCTTCCCCTTCTTCCTCGTCGCCAGGATCCTCGGCATCCCCACGATCTACGTGGAGGTCTTCGATCGGATCGAGACCCCCACGCTCACCGGACGACTGTGCTACCCGCTGACCGACCGGTTCCTCCTGCAGTGGGAGGAGCAGGCGCGACTGTACCCCAAGGGCCGAGTGATCGGGCCGCTGCTGTGACGGGAGGCGACGTGGCATCCGGATCCGCTGACCGTGGAGACGGCGGTCCCCCCCTCGTCCTCGTGACCGTCGGGACCGATCATCACCCCTTCGAGCGACTCGTCAGGTGGATGGACGCCTGGTCTGCGGATGCGGGGGGTGGGGTGCGGTGCTTCGTCCAGTGCGGGACCGCGGTCCCGCCCCGGCACGCGGGATGGGCCGCGACGGTTCCCCACGACGAGCTCGAGCGGCTCCTCGATGAAGCCGCGGTGGTCGTGTGCCATGGGGGCCCGGGGGCCATCACGGAGGCCCGGCGTCGCGGGCTGGTGCCCATCGTCGTCCCGAGGCGCGACGATCTCGGTGAGCACGTCGACGACCACCAGGTGCGCTTCGCGAGGCGGATGGCGCGGGAGGGCTTGATCGTCGTCGCGGAGACGGAGGCGCAGCTGCGCGCCGCGGTGGAGGCGGCGCTCGGGCGCGGCCGCGGATGGACCGGCCCGCCCCGCGAGACGGAGGACCCGGCCGGCGTGCGCGGGTTCGCTCGCGTCGTCGACCCCTTGGTCGGGTCGGACGCGCCCAGACGGGTCCTGTACATCGGGGGATGGGGTCGCAGCGGAAGCACGCTGCTCGCGCGGCTCTTGGACGAGGTGCCCGGGTACGTGGCCGTGGGGGAGATGCGGGAGGGCTGGTTCCGCGGATGTCTCGAGGATCGGCTGTGCGGCTGCGGCGAGCCCTTCAGCGCCTGCCGGTTCTGGTCGGCCGTCGGCAGGGTCGCGTTCGGGGGATGGGACCGGGTGCCCGCGCGCGCGCTCTACCGGGCCTGGCGGACGTACGACCGAGCCTGGATGGTCCCGTTGCTCCTTGCCGCACCCCGGCTGCCGCGATCCGAGGACCTCGATCGGCTGCTTGAGGCGCTCGCGGATCTCTACGCCGCGATCCGGGAGGTCTCGGGGGCCGACGTGATCGTGGACTCTTCGAAGCTCGCGTCCTACGCGTTCCTGCTCCGGGCGATCCCGGGGATCGACGTCCGCGTGCTGCACCTGGTGCGGGATCCGCGCGGAGTGGCGTTCTCCTGGCAGAAGCGGGTGCTCCGGAGCGACGCGCCGGGGCGCGTCGACCACATGTTGCGGTTCGGGCCGATCGCCGCGTCGGTGCGGTACCTCCTCTACAACGCCGAGATGCAGCTCGCGCCCGGCGTGGGGATCCCCTACATGCGGCTCCGCTACGAGGATCTGGTCCGGGACCCGAAGCGGTGGCTCGAGGTCGTCCTCCGGTTCGTGGGAGGCGCGGACGCACCCGCGGACCTCCCGTTCCTCGACGGAGGGGAGGCGGACCTCGGGATCGCGCACACGGTCGACGGGAACCCCATGCGGATGCTGCGGGGCCGGATCACGATCAGGCCCGACGAGGCCTGGCGGCAGGGGCTCTCCCGGCCTCACCGGCGCATCGTCTCGGGGCTCACCCTCCCCCTGCTCAGGCGGTACGGCTATCCGGTCGAGCCGCGCTGAGCCGATCCGCCGTCTGGGCTAGGGGAAGCGGCGGACGGCCCTCCCGCGGACGGGCGGATCGGAGAACCACTCTCAAGGGCTAACCCCGCGCGACCCGATACCCAGGGCGAGAACGGGTTCGAGACGCAGCTACCGGGCGCTCGCGGACGGCGTGGCGTTCCCCAGGTGCCCTCCGTCCGCGCCCCCCGGCGGTCGAAGGCGGGGAGTTGCGATGGCAACGTGTGCGTGGTCGGACGGTGATCGTGGCGCCACGTGGCGCCGGTTCGCTCGGTGGACGGCTCCATGGCTGGCCACCGTCATGCTGGGAAGCGTGTTGCTGGCTCCGCCTGCCGTCGCGAGCGGCGGGGTTCCCGTCCCCCAGCGCGGTGTGTACTTCGGATCGTGGGTGAAGCCGCTCGGGGGGGTCTCCAAGCGCGAGGCGCTCCTCGCCCGGGAAGACCAGATCGGGAGGACCTTCGCGATCGACCACCAGTACTACCGGTGGGACTCGGTCATCCCGACATCGCACGAGAGCTGGACCGCCGACGCCGGGCGGATCCCCTTCCTGTCCTGGAACGCGCGCCGGTCCAACGGCACGGTCGTGCCGTGGTCCCGCATCGCCTCCGGCGCCGAGGACGCGTGGATCTCGGCCAGGGCCGATGCGTTCCGCGCCTTCGCGCGTCCGGTGTACCTCTCGTTCCACCACGAGCCCGAGAACGACGTCCCGACGTTCGGGCAACCCGCCGACTACGTCGCGGCCTTCCGTCGGATCGTGGAGATCTTCCGGGCGCGCGGCGCGACCAACGTCACCTTCGTGTGGACCATGATGGCGTGGTCGTTCGAACGTCAGGCGAGCGTGGCCTCCCAGTACTACCCCGGCGACGCCTACGTCGATGTGGTGGCCGCGGACGGCTACAACTGGTACCCGGGCCGGAAGGGCTCCCGGTGGCGCTCGTTCCGAGAGGTGATGGCGAGCACGCGCGCGTACGCGGTCGCGCGCGGCAAGCCGTTCATGGCTGCGGAGTTCGGGGTGCAGGAGGACCCCGCGCAACCCGGCCGCAAGGGCGGCTGGTATCGAGAGATCCTCTCGGTGGTCCCGGACTGGCCGGAGCTCATCGCGCTCGTGTACTTCGACTCGGACACGATCTACCCCTGGATGCCGGACACCTCGGCGTCCGCGCTCGCCGGATACCGGGACCTCGCCTCGGATCCGCTGACCGGCGCGACCCTCGCCGGCGCCGGCGAGGACCCCGCCGAGCAACGGGTGTCTGCCGAGCAGGTGTTGCGCCGCAACTCCTTCGATGGCGGGACGGTTGGTGCGAGCCTGACCGCCGCGGGGTCCGGGGGTGAGAGCGGCGACGCGTTCGATGCGATCGCGCTGCGTGGGTCGGCGCAGCTCGTCTACGAGGATCAGCAGGTCCTGAGCGGTCTCGCGGCGCGCCACGTGATCGGGTCGAAGGAGTCGGCGTCCTACGTGTGGAACGTGTCGACCCCCGGGGATCAGCGCTGGTGGGGGCGTCTGTACCTCCGGACCGAGGAAGTCCCCTCCGGTCGGGTGCGGGTCGTCCGAGCTCGCGCGGCGGGCGCGCTCCTCCTGGCTCTGGATCTCACCGCGGACGGGTCCGTGCGCGCCCTCGACGGCGAGGGCGCACCGTTGCTCGTGACCGCCGCGCCGATGCCTTCCGGAACGTGGATCCGGCTGGAGTGGGGCGTCGACCCCACGACGGGAACGGTCGAGCTCGCGCTCTTCGACGGCTCGACCGACGTCGCGCTGACCCGCGCGTCGGCGGCATCCTCCTCGTTCATCGGCGTTGGCGTGGACCAGGTGCGCCTCGGTGGTCAGGCTGGGGGCAGGGTCACCGAGCTCACGCTCTGGACGGACGAGCCGGCGCTCTCCCTCGACGGCTGGATCGGTGCCTGAGGCTCGCCCCGACCGTCTTGCTCGGGCCGCGTGGTTGCCGCGCGCGGCGTTCGAGGGTAGGGTCGGGCGGACCGCGCTTCGCCTCGACGCGCGACGACGCGCGGTCGGGTTGAGGAGTGCGAGGGGAGGTGGTGCGCAGGGGAGAGACGTGACGGGGGTCGGTCCGGCCCGACCCGCAGGCACCGACGGGTAAGGAGGCCACCATGGCGGCCACACCATCCGGCCGGCGCGCCCGGGCAACGGGCGGCCACACGCTGGTTCCGCTCTTCATCGCGATGCTCTGGCTGGCGGCCGTTGCGCCGCCGGTGCCTCGAGCCGCGGCGGCCCAGGACGGGGTCCCGCCGCCGCGGCCGGGGACCGCGTACTTCGGGACGTATTCGCCGCCCACGGGATCCTGGTCGCGGGAGGCGCAGCAGCGGGAGTACCTCCGGCTCGAGGCGAGCCTGGGGAGAACCCTCGACATCGGGCACTACTACTACGGGTGGCGGGAGGCCTTCCCGACCTGGCGTGAGACGTGGCACATCCGGAACGGTCGCATCCCCATGATCTCGTGGGCCGGCTACGACACGGCGGCGATCGTCGACGGATCGCAGGATGCGCTGATCCGAGCTCGGGCCGACGCCGTCCGTGCCCTCGGCGCGCCCGTGTTCCTCCGGTGGCTGTGGGAGATGGACGGGCACGCCACCACCCTCGTGCGCTCGCCGCGCAGCTTCAAGCGCGCCTGGCGGCACATCCACGACATCTTCGAAGCCCGAGGTGCGACGAACGCCAGCTTCGTCTGGTGCCCCACGGCGTGGGGGTTCGTGACCGGCGAGGCCCAGGAGTACTACCCCGGGAACGCCTACGTCGACTGGGTCTGTGCGGACGCGTACAACTGGGCGCCCGGGAGGCCGGGCGCCGAGTGGCGCCAGCTGGCGGAGGTGATCGCGCCGTTCTACGCGTGGGGGCTGACGACGGGGAAGCCGCTCATGCTCGGTGAGTGGGGGTGTCAGGAGCGGGGCTGGGGAGAGAAGGCCGCCTGGTTCCGCCGGGCGTCGGAGGATCTCCGGACGCGGTTCCCCGCGATCCGCGCGGTCGTGTACTTCGATACCGCGGCTCTCTACGACTGGCGGGTCGATACCTCATCCTCGGCCTTCTCCGCGTTCCGAGAGATGGCGCGTGACCCGCATTTCTCGCCGTGAGACCCTGTCGCGCGCCGGCTCCGGGGCTGGGCGCCTGGTCGCGCAGGGGAGGGGACCGGTCGGCCCATCGGTCCCCTCCCCGCCGGTCGAAAGCCTCAGCTGCAGAACTCCGCGCCCAGGTTGTTCAGGTCGTCGAGGTGCGAGGCGAGCGCGAGCATGGTCCCTCGGTCGCCGCTCGCGAGCGCGGTCTCGATCTGGCTCTCGAGCGAAGGTCCGTTCACCGTTGCCCTGAACCGCCGGAGCGGGTAGCCCAGGCCCTCGTGGGCTGCGTTCAGGTAGGCGGCCACCGAGGCGCGGAACAGGATGCGCGCGGCCCCCGTCAGTCCCGGGCCGCCTCCATAGCCGAGCGCCTGCAGGAACGTGTCGTTCCTGAACGAAGCAAGGGCCCCTGGGATGTCCCAGACGGACCCGAGCGTCGTGCCAGGGCGGTACTCCTCCCACACGTCGGTGTGGTTCTTCCAGAACCCGGGCGAGCATCCCTCGTTCCCGAAGTTCACCGCCCCTGCCGGGAGCACCGTTCCCCCGGCCAGGACCGCCGTGACGACCCCAGCTGCCAACAGTCTCCTCATCGTGCCGTTCCTCCTTCCCTCCCGTCCTCCCATCCCTCCCTCGCCTCCTGGAGGCTACTCCAACGGAGGGCATGCAGGGGACGCCCGCCTCGGCCGTCCGTCCTAGGTCCGTCTGTCGTTCTTCGGCCCGCGGGGCCTCAACACCTCAACAGAGGACCACTCCCTGCGAACCCGGCAGCACCTCGCCGGCGGCGTCCCGGAACTCCCAGCGCAGCGCCGAGGGAGAACCGTCCTCGGCGCCGACCGCCGTGAGGAACGCGGCGCCGGGGACGCGGCGCGCCTGCCAGGCGACGCGCGGATCCGTGTCGACGGTGGACGTGATGTGGTGGCCACCGGCGCCGGACACGAGCTGCACCGTATGCGAGTCGGGCTCGCCCGTCTGCAGGTCGGCGTTCATCGGCCCGTAGACCTCCATCGTGTGGGTGTGGGCCGTGACCACGATGTCGACCCCGTTGGCCGCGAGCAGCTCCCAGAGGGGCTGCATGCGCGGCGCGTCCGCGACGGCGCTCAGAACGGGCCGATGCCAGTAGGCGATGACGCAGGCGTCGGTGTTGGTCTCGAGCACGGAGCGGGCGAACGCGTACTGCGGGCTGTCGACGCCGCACCCTCCCGGGATGCGACCGCATTCGCTGTTGAGGTTCAGGAAGCGGACGCCCGCGAACACGAACGTGTCCCAGTCGGGGCGACCGTGCCAGTAGTCCCGCCAGGCCCGGAGGTTGGCGGCCTCGTGGTTCCCGAGCGTGGGGGCCGTCCAGGCGGCCATGGTCCCCCAGAGCCGGCCTCCTCCACCTTCGAGCGATGACCGTCCGAAGTTGTGGTCGAACTCGGCCGGCGTTCCCCGCTCGTATAGGTCTCCCAGGTACAGGAGGATGGACGCCTCCGACGCCTGCACCATCGCCGCGACAGCGGCGCTCCGAGCCGTGCCGTCGCCCCCGTCACCGACCGCGGCGATCACGGGGTCGCCCACGGAGGAGCGGGGCTGGAAGACGCTGTTCCAGTCGGTGGCGTTCCGAGGGATCCCGGTGATGTTGCCGTTCGCCAGCGTCACCTGCAGCGCGACCGGGCTGCCGATGACGCCGTCGTGCCGAACGACCCGAACGTTCAGCCACCCGGTGGCGTCCTCGTAGCGGTCCGTCCGCCAGACGAAGCCCCAAGGGGGCTCGAAGTCGCTCAGCAGGTGCTTCGTCGTCGTGCTGCGGGGGCCCCAGGCGAACCGCAGGTCTCGGATCCTCGCGGGGTCGCCGCTGAGCGAGACCGAGATGACCGCGTCGCCCTCCAGCGGCCCGGCGGGAGCGCTCAGGCAGAGCGAGTACCCGGCGGACGTACCGCACCCCGTCGCCGCGAGGCTGCGGCCCGCCGGTGTGGGGACGGACAGGCCGATGAGCGCCAACGCGAGGAGGGCTCTCGCGAGCCTGCGCGCGTTGGTGCGTCGTGCTCGCGTCGGGGGCATCCGGGTCGCTCCGCGGTCGTCGTCGGTGGCCCTCGAAGGCCGCATGATACCCGGGCATGCGCCCCGGGTGTCAACGCCGGTCGAATCCTTGACGATTTCCGCCGGTCGGATCCTTGACA
>CAZXJB010000026.1:0-13201 GCA_964640965.1 uncultured Actinomycetes bacterium
GGACGGTCCCCCGCCCTCCCTCGGGCGAGTGGACGATCTGGAGGTCCTCGATGTTCACCTCGGCCTGCCCGAGGGCGGCCGTGAGCTCGCCGAGCACGCCGGGGCGGTCCGGGATCGGGACCTGGAGCACGGCGACACCGGCCTTGACCTGCGGCTTCGCCGCGAGCGCCAGGCGCGCGGCCTTGGCTCGCGCGAACGCCTCCTCGACCTCGGGGGCCCGACCCTGGAGGATGAGCTCGCGGAGCGCGAGGAGCCTCGCGGCGTAGCGCTCGAGCGCGCCCGCGACCTCCTCGCGATTGGCGAGGAGGATGTCGGCCCAGAGATGCGGGCTCGAGGCCGCGAGGCGCGTGAGGTCCCGGAAGCCGCCGGCCGCGAGCAGCAGCATCTGGGGCTCGCCAGCCTCCTCGGCCGCCGCGAGGCCCATGAGGGCCGTCGACGCCACCTGAGGCAGGTGGCTCACCACCGCCACGAGCCGGTCGTGCCGCTCGGCGTCCATGCGAACGGGACTCGCGCCGATCCGCCGCGCCCACGCCTCGAGGCGCTCGAGCGCCGCCGGGTCGGTCGCCGGCGTCGCCGAGAGGACCCACACGACGCCGTCGAGCACGGAAGCCGAGGCGCGGTCGGGCCCCGAGCGCTCCGAGCCGCCCATCGGGTGACCGCCGACGAAGCGCGCGAGATCGGCCGGATCGGCGCGCCGAGCGACCTCGGCCGTGACGGCCCCCTTCACGCTGCCGACGTCGCTGACGACCGCCGCCGGGGCGGCCCCGAGCGCGCGGACGGCGAGCTCCGCGAGGCTCGGGATCGGCGTGCACACGAACACGAGGGTCGCCCCGCGGACGCACTCCTCGAGCGAGGACGTCGGCGTGAGCCCGGAGCGGGAGGCCGCCCGCTCCAGCACCTCCGCCGAGACGTCGAACCCGCGGACCGCATCGCCGGCGCGGATCGCGGCCATCGCGATGGAGGTCCCGATCAGCCCGGTGCCGAGGACCGCGACCCGCTCAGAGGTCATCGCGCAGCGACTCCGCGCCGTCGAGGTACACGGGGACGATCTCGCGCTGGGGCCGCGCGGTGTGGAAGTGGAGCAGGATGCGAACGACGCCCGGCATCGAGCCTCGCACGGGGATCTCCCGCGCGCACAGCAGCGGCACCGCGCCGAGGCCCATCCGGCGCGCCGCCTCCGCGGGGAACGCCGCGGAAAGGTCCTCGGTGGCCGTGAAGAAGATGCTCACGATGTCCTCGGAACCGATCGTGTTGCGCTGCAGGAGCTCACGCAGGAGTCGCTCGGTGGCGCCGAGCACCGCCTCCGGGGTGTCCTCGGGCACCCGGATCGCTCCCCGGACGGCTCGAACCCGGATCTCGTCCCTCGACATGCCGCACAGGCTACAAGGTCGTGTTCCCCCGACGCGGGAAGGGTCCGCCCGGGGACGGCTCAGAGCCGGGCGGCCCGGTACAGGGCGAGGAGCTCCTCCGGCTCCAGCTCGCGCACCTCGCCGGGGCGGAGCCGCCCCAAGCGGATCGGCCCCACGCGGACCCGGATCAGCCGGCGGACCGGCAGGCCGACGGCGGCGAGCATCCGGCGGACCTCCCGCTTGCGTCCCTCGGTCACCATCAGCCGCACGGCCCCCCGGCCCCCGGCGCGGGCCACCGCGCGGGCGGAGGCGGCGCGGGCGGGCCCGTCCTCGAGCTCGACGCCGCGGCGCAGGCGCGCGAGCTGCCGCTCGGTCGGCACGCCGTCGACCTCCGCGAGGTACTCCTTCTCGACCCCGTAGCGCGGGTGCATGAGCCGGTTCGCGAGCTCGCCGTCGTTGGTGAGGAGCAGCAGCCCCTCGGTATCCCGGTCCAGGCGACCGACCGGGACCACGCGCGGTCCCGGCGGGAGGTACCGGCGGAGATCCGAGACGGCGTGCGGGTCCCGCATCGTCGTCGTGACCCCGGCGGGCTTGTGGAGCGCGAACGTGCGCAGACGCGGGTTCACGTTCACGCGGTGGCCGCGGACCCGCACCTCGTCGCGCTCGGGGTCGACGCGGTCGCCGAGGGCGGCGACCCGGCCGTTCACGGTCACGACGCCCGCCGCGATGAGCTCCTCGCACGCCCGGCGGGATCCGAGCCCGGCACGCGCGAGCGCCCGCTGGAGCCGCTCGAGAGGCATCGCCTCACTCGGCCCGCGTCTCGCCGGCGACGTCCGCCTCGTCGGCCGCGCCGAGCAGCGGCGCGAGCGGCGGCAGGTCCGCGAGGGAGGACAGGCCGAGCCGCTCGAGGAACTCCGGGGTCGTCCCGTAGAGCATGGGGCGCCCCGGGCCCTCCTCGCGGCCGACCTCCGCGACGAGGCCGCGCTCGATCAGCGCGCGGAGCACCCCGTCGGAGTTCACGCCGCGGATCGACGCGATCTGGTGCCGGGTCACCGGCTGCTTGTAGGCGACGATCGCGAGGGTCTCGAGGGCAGCCTTCGTGAGCCGCACGTGCCGCGACGCGAGCACGTGGCGCTCGACGACCGGCGCCGCCGCCGGGCTCGTCGACAGGCGCCACCCGCCGGCCACGTTCCGGAGCACGATGCCGGCGTCGCGCTCCTCGTACGCGCGCGCGAGCTCGGCGCAGAGCTCCTCGGCCTGCCGGCGGTCCACCCCGAGCGCCTGCCCGAGCGCGGCGGCGCTCACCGGCTCGTCGCTCACGAACAGCAGGGCCTCGAGGTCGCGGAGCAGCGCCGAGCGCTCGCTCACGGCTCCTCCCCCCAGCGGACCTCGACCTCCCCGAACGTCTCGGCCTGGCGCAGCTCGACCTTCCCCTCCCGGTAGAGCTCGAGCAGGGCGAGGAACCGGACGACCACCTGGATCCGCTCCTCGCAGTCGGCCACGAGCTCGCGGAACCGGGCCTCGCGGCGGCGCTCGAGGTGCTCCCGCACCGCGCGGACGGCCTCGGCCATCGTGTAGCGGATCGGGGTCACGTGGGAGAGGTCGAGCAGGGGCGGGGGACGCAGGAGCGTGGCCGCCAGCCTCGCGAGGTCTTGCGGCGCAACCTTCTCCAGGACGTCGGGGTACAGGTGCGCGAACTCCGGCGGCGGGCCCGCCTCGCGCGGGAACGACCGCGCCTCCTCCTCGAGGCGGCGTGCGATCCACGCCGTCACCCGACGGAAGGCCGCGAGCTCGAGGCTCCGCGCGTACACGAGGTCGGGCGAGACGCCGAGGAGGTCCTCCTCGTCCACGGCTTCGTGCCGGGGCATGAGGCGCGCGACCTTGAGCTCGAGCAGGATCGCGCAGACGGCGAGGAACCACGTGGCCTCCTCGAGGCTCCACCCCTCGGCCTCGCGGGCATGGGCGAGGAACCGCTCGGTCACCGCGGCGATCGAGACGTCGCAGACGTCGATCTTCTGCTCGAGCAGCAGGTCGGCGAGGAGCCGGAAGGGACCGACGAAGACCGGGAGCTCGACCGCGAACCCGGCGTCGGGCCTCGCCTCGCTCATGTCAGGTGCATCGCGTCGCGGACGGCCTTCATCGTCTCCTCGACCACCGGCCGCACCTTGGCCGCCCCGGCGGCGAGGACCTCCTCCGCGAGCCCGGGCCGGTGCTCGAGCTCCTCGCGCCGCTCCCGGAAGTCGCGGAAGGAGGCCACGATCCGGTCGGCCAGGTTCGTCTTGCACTGCACGCACCCGAGCTCCCCGGTGCGGCAGGCCGCCTCGGTCCACTCGAGGATGTCCGGCGAGAAGCGCCGGTGGAGCGTGAAGACCGGACAGATCTCCGGTCGGCCGGGGTCGCCCCGCCGGACCTTCTGGGGGTCGGTGATGAAGGTCCGCACGGTCTCGCGGATGGTCGGCTCGTCGTCGCGCACGTTGATCACGTTGTCGAGGGACTTCGACATCTTCCGCCCGTCGGTGCCGGGGATGAGCGGGGTCTCCGACAGCAGGGGCTGCGGCTCCACGAGCACCTCGCCGTAGAGGCGGTTGAAGCGGCGCACGATCTCGCGGGAGAGCTCGAGGTGCGGCACCTGGTCCTCCCCCACCGGGACGAGCTCGCCCTTGACGATGGTGATGTCCACGGTCTGCAGCAGCGGGTAGCCGAGCAGGCCGTAGTTCGCGATGTCGCGCTCGGCCATGTCCCGCAGACGCTCCTTGTACGTGGGCACGCGCTCGAGCCAGCCGAGCGGCGTGATCATCCCGAGGAGGAGCGTCATCTCGGCGACCTCCTTGACGTCGGACTGCCGGTAGAGGGTCACCCGGTCGGGATCGATCCCGGCGGCGAGGAGGTCGAGGACGAGCTCGCGGGTGAACCCGGGGAGCTCGGCCGTGCGGTCGTAGTGCGTCGTGAGCATGTGCCAGTCGGCGATGAAGTAGAAGCACTCGTGCTCCTCCTGGAGACGGAGCATGTTCTCCACGTTGCCGAACCAGTGCCCGATGTGCATCGGCCCGGTCGGCCGGTACCCCGTCAGCACCCGCTGCTTGCGCTCAGTCCTCGCGCCCACGATGGCGGCAAGGATAGCGCGGCGGGCCCGCCGAGCCCGGGAAGCAGATCCCGACGTCGGCGCCGACGATGAGCTGGGTCACGGCCCGCGCGAGCGCGCGGACGATGCCGAGGAGCGGACCCGAGAGGAGGAAGAACACGACGAGGATGAACAGCACGAGGTACTGCTCCAGGCCCGTGTACACCTCGCGGGCGCGCGGCGGCAGGAACGGGGCGAGGAGCTTGGCCCCGTCCAGGCCGGGGATCGGCATGAGCTGGAAGACGAGCATGTAGACGTTCACGAGGAACCCCGCGTAGACGAGCAGGCCGAGGGTGCCGCCCACGCCGCCGCGGAGCGCCAACCCGAGGAGGACCGCGAGCGCGAGGTTCGCTCCGAGGCCGGCGAGCGCGACGAGCGTCGGTCCCCGGCGGGCGTCGCGGAGGTGGTAGGGGTCGAGCGGCAGCGGCTTGGCGTAGGCGAAGATCGGGAGCAGGCAGACGTTCCCCGAGGCCACGAGCACCAGGATGAGCCCGGGCAGGATCACGCTGCCGAAGGGGTCGACGAGCGGGCGCGGGTCGAGACCCAGCCTGCCCCACCGGCGGGGCGTGGGGTCGCCGAGCCGATCGGCCACCAGGGCGTGCGCGTACTCGTGCAGGAGCAGGCTCGGCACGAGCGCGAGGAGCAGGAACGCCGCGAACCGCAGCGACGCCGCGCTCATCCCACCCACCCGTGGACGAGCGGGACGGGCTCGACCGGCCCGTCGGAGATCGCGAGCGCGGCGAGCACCCGCGCGACGGCCGCCCGCGCCGCCCCCTCGGTCCGCGCGTGCACGCGGCCGAGCTCCTCGCCCTCGCCGATCGGGTCCCCCACCTTCGGACGGAAGACGATCCCGACGGCGGGATCGATCGGATCGCCCTTCCGCTTGCGCCCGGCCCCGAGGTCGCCGCTCGCGCGCCCGAGCGCCTCGGCGTCCACCGAGGCGAGGAAGCCGGCCCGCGGCGCGGGGATCGGGAGCTCGACCGGCGCCCGCGGGAGCACGCCCCAGGGATCGTCGACCACGCGGGGATCGCCGCCCTGCGCGGCCACCATCCGCTGGAGGGTCTCGAGCGCCGAGCCGTCCGCCAGCGCGCGCTCCGCGCGCGAGCGCGCGGCGGCGGGCTCCGACCCGAGCAGCCGGACCTGCGCTTCGGTCGCGAACGCGAGCACGAGCTCCGTGAGCCGGCCGGACGCCGGGTCCCCCTCCCCCCGGAGGATCCCGACGGCCTCGGCGACGTCGAGCGCGTTCCCGATCGCGCACCCGAGCGGCTGGGACATGTCGGTGACGGCGATGCGGCAGGCCCGCCCCCAGTCCTCCGCGAGGGCCGCGCACGCCTCCGCGAGCGCCAGCGCGTCCTCCACCGTCTTCATGAACGCGCCCCCGCCGGCCTTCACGTCGAGCAAGATGAGGTCGGTGCGCACCGCGAGCTTCTTCGACATCACGCTCGCCGCGATCAGCGGCACCGCCGGCACGGTCGCGGTGGCGTCGCGGAGCGCGTAGAGCTTGCCGTCCGCGGGCACGAGGTCGGCCGTCTGGGCGGCGACGGCGCAGCCCACCTCGTCCACCTGCCGGAGGAAGCGCCCCGGATCGAGGTCCGTCCGCAGGCCGGGGATCGACTCGAGCTTGTCGAGGGTGCCGCCCGTGTGACCGAGGCCGCGTCCCGAGAGCTTTGCCACGGCGAGACCGAGGGAGGCCGCGAGCGGGACGAACAGCAGGGTCACGCCGTCGGCGACGCCGCCGGTCGAGTGCTTGTCCACCGTCGGGCGCGAGATCCCCCGCAGCTCGAGCGTCACGCCCGAGTCGACCATGGCCCGCGTGAGCGCCAGCGTCTCCGCGCGATCCAACCCTCGGATGAAGGCCGCCATGAGGAAGGCGGCGGCGAGCTCGTCGCCGATCTCTCCGCGCGCGTACCCGAGCACGAAGTCGCGGATCTCCTCCTCCGACAGTGCGCGGCCGTCCCGCTTCGCGGCGACCGGGTCGCGGGGGTCGGCGAGCGTCACGGGGAGAGCTCCCGGGCGAAGCTCGTGCCGACGAGGTCCCACGGCACGCCGAGCAGCTCGGCGACGGTGGCCCCGAGGTCGCCGAAGCAGTCCCGCGTGCCGACGTCGTACGGGCCACCGACGAGCCCCGCGGCGAGCATCGGCGTGCGCTCGCGCGAGTGGTCCGTGGAGGGTGTCGTGGGATCGCACCCGTGGTCCCCGGTCAGGAAGAGGACCCCGCCGTCCAGGGCGCCGATGAGCTCGGGCAGGCGGGCGTCGAGCGCCTCGACCGCGCGCGCGTACCCCTGGGGGTCGTTCCGGTGACCGTACTTGCTGTCGAAGTCCACGAGGTTGGTGAACACGAGGGCCGGGCCCGGGCGGGCGAGGTAGTCGAGCGTGAGGTCGATGCCGTGGTCGTTCGAGTCTGAGTACGCGGCCTCGGTCAGGCCGCGTTCGGCGAAGATGTCCCGGATCTTGCCGACCCCGTACACCGCGACGTCCGCCTCGAGGCAGCGATCGAGGAGCGTGGGGCCGGGCGGCGGGACCGAGAAGTCCCGGCGCTCCGGACGCCGGTGGAAGGCCCCCGGCTCGCCCTCGAACGGCCGGGCGATGACGCGGCCGACGTTGTGCTCGCCGACGAGGATGCCGCGCGCGATGCGGCACCACTCGTAGAGCGTCTCGAGCGGCACGACGTCCACGTGGCAGGCGATCTGGAAGACCGAGTCCCCGCTCGTGTACACGATCGGTCGTCCGGTGCGCAGATGCTCGGGCCCGAGCCGCTCGATGATCTCGGTGCCCGAGGCCGGGACGTTGCCGAGCACGGACCGGCCGATCGCCCGCTCGAAGGGCTCGATGATCTCCGGCGGGAAGCCGTCCGGGTACAGGGGGAACGGGCGGTCGAGCACGATCCCGGTCATCTCCCAGTGCCCGGTCGTGGTGTCCTTCCCGGCCGAGCGCTCGGTCAGACGCCCGTGCGCCGTGCCGGGCTCGGCCCGGGGCGGGACGCCCTCGATCCGCGTGAGGTGCCCGAGCCCGAGCCCCTCGAGCGCGGGGACGCGCAGACCTCCCGTCGCTCGGGAGCAGTTGCCGAGGGTGTCGGAGCCCTCGTCCCCGTAGGCCGCGGCGTCCGGGGCATCGCCCACGCCGAAGGAGTCGCACACGAGCAGCAGCACCCGCTCCACGCGGGCGGAGCTCACCGGCGGATCTCCGCCGCGCGGGCGCTCACCGACCCTCCCCCTTCCGCTTGCAGTCGATGCAGAGGATCGCCCAGGGGAGCGCCTCGAGGCGCTCGACGGCGATCGGCTTCCCGCACCGCTCGCAGATGCCGTACGTGCCGAGGTCCATCTTCTTCAGCGCCCGGTTGACCCAACGCAGGTTCGCGCGGAGGGCCTTCATGACCGAGAGCGTGCGCGCGCGCTCCGCCGTGGCGTGCGCGCTGTCCGCGAACCCGCGCTCGACGTCGATCTCGGCGTCGTCGGAGTCCGGGTCGCCGCCCTGCTCCTCGATCTCCTTGCGGAGGTTGTCCCGCTGCTCCTCGAGCGCCGCCCGGAGCTCGGCCAGCTTCTCCTCGGTGATGCTCACGCCATCTCCCTCCCCGCCGCGGTCGCACGCCGCGCCCGCGGATGCGCCATCTCGTAGACCTTGCGGAGGTGCTCCCGGGTCACCAGGGTATAGACCTGGGTGGTGGCCACGCTCGCGTGGCCGAGCAGCTCCTGGACGACCCGCACGTCGGCCCCGCCCTCGAGCAGGTGGGTCGCGAAGGAGTGCCGCAGGACGTGGGGGCTCACCCGTCGCTCGATCCCCGCACGACGGGCCGCCTCCGCGAGGACGAGCGCGACGCCCTGCCGGGTGAGCCGACCGCCCCGCTGGTTCAGGAACACCGCGGCGCGCGAGCGGGCGGAGGCGAGCTGCGGTCGGCCCAGCCGCAGGTACGCCTCGAGCGCCTCCCGTGCGTACCGCCCGAGCGGCACCTCCCGCTCCTTCCCGCCCTTGCCGAGGACCCGCACGCTCCCCTCCTCGAGGTCGACGTCGTCGACGTCGAGCCCGGTGAGCTCCGACACGCGCAGGCCCGTCCCGTACAACGTCTCGAGCACCGCGCGGTCCCGCAGCCCCCTCGCGGTGCCCTCCTCCGGCGCCGAGAGCAGCCGCAGCACGTCCTCGAGCGGCAGGGGTCTCGGCAGGGATCGTGGCAGCCGCGGCCGGACGACCGAGGCGGCCGGATCCCGGGGGACGGCGCGCTCGCGCAGCAGGAACCGGTGGAAGGACCGCACGGCCGAGAGCGTGCGCACGAGCGAGGTCACGCGGTACGGCCGTCCGTCGCCGTGCGTGGAGGCCGAGACCCGGGCCATGAACGCCGCCACGTCGCCCTCGTCGACCCCACGGGCGTCGGTGGTCCCGCGCTCGCGGAGGAACGCGCCGTAGCGCGCCAGGTCCCGACGGTAGGCGGCGACGGTGTTCGGCGACAGGCCGCGCTCGACCGTCAGGTGGTCGAGGAACCGCTGCAGCTGACCCGCGAGCGCGTCGGCCATGGCACCGCCCCCGTCACGCCGCGCCGGGCACGAGCGCGCCGAGCTCCGTGTACGCCATGCCGTGGGCCTCGGCGACGCCCCGGTTCGTCACGTGCCCCCGATAGACGTTCACCCCGAGCGCGAGCGCCGGGTCCTCGCGCACCGCGGCCTCGAGGCCCTTGGACGCGATGTCGAGCGCGTACGGCAAGGTCGCGTTCGTGAGGGCGTAGGTCGAGGTGCGCGGGACGGCTCCCGGCATGTTCCCCACGCAATAGTGGACCACGTCGTACGCCACGAAGACCGGGTGGGAGTGCGTCGTCATGCGCGAGGTCTCCACGCAGCCCCCCTGGTCGATCGAGATGTCCACGATGACGGAGCCGGGGCGCATCGCTCGGACCATCTGCTCGGTCACGAGGTGCGGCGCTCGGGCCCCGGGGATCAGCACCGCGCCGATCACGAGGTCGGCCTCGGTCACGAGCCGCTCGATCGCGAGGTCGCTGCTCATCACGGTCTGGATCCGCCCGCGCTGGATCTGATCGATGTGCCGCAGGCGATCCACGTTCTTGTCCAGGACCGTGACCTCGGCCTCCATGCCGGCCGCGATCCAGGCGGCGTTCAGCCCCGCCATGCCCGCCCCGATCACCACCACCCGGGCCGGCTGCACGCCCGAGGCGCCGCCCATGAGCACCCCCCGGCCGCCGAAGGGCCGCTCGAGGTACTTCGCGCCCTCCTGGGGGGCCATCCGGCCCGCGATCTCGCTCATCGGCGCGAGCAGCGGCAGCCGCCCGTCGGGGAGCTCCACCGTCTCGTAGCCGACCGCGACGAGGCCCCGTTCGACGAGGAACTCCGTGAGGGCCTTGTCCGCCGCGAGATGCAGGTAGGTGAACAGCAGGTGGTCGGGGCGGAACCGCTCGAACTCCTCCGGCTGCGGCTCCTTGACCTTCAGGATCATCTGCGCCCGCGCGAACACGGCGTCGGCGTCCGGGAGCACCCGGGCGCCCGCCGCGCGGAAGTCCTCGTCGGTGAGGGCCGAGCCCAGGCCCGCACCCGACTCCACCACCACCTCGTGGCCCGCCCGGGCGAGCTCGCGCACGCCCTCCGGCGTCGCGGCCACCCGGTACTCGCTGTCCTTGACCTCCCTGGGGATCCCGATGATCACGGCGCTCCTCCCTCGTAGCGGTCCGGCGCGGGCGGCGCGCCCCTAGCCTACCCAACCGCCGCGGAGCGGCGGCCGAGCCTCGCCTCGGCGAGGAGGAGCGCGAGCGCCGTCTTCACGTCCCGGACCCGCCCGGCCCGGGCGGCGGCGACCATCTCCGCGAAGGGTCGGCGCACGAGCTCGATCCCCTCCTCGGACGGGGCCTCGGGCTCCTCCCCCACGGTCGCGAGGAACAGGTGGACGTATTCGTCGGTGAACCCGGCCGAGGAGTAGTAGCCCCCGAGGAACTCGATCGAGCGGTGGGTGAACCCCGTCTCCTCGCGCAGCTCGCGCGCCGCGCACGACAGGGCGTCCTCGTCCCGCCGGTCGAGCAGCCCCGCCGGGATCTCGACGAGGTGCTGGCCGATCGCCGGGCGGAACTGGCGGACGAGCAGCGCCTCCCCGGCCGGCGTGATGGGCAGCACGCCCGAGGCCCCGGGGTGGCGAACGACGTCGTGCTCGCCGCTCGGCAGCGGATGGACCTCGACCCGGATCAGGCGGCCCCGGTAGACCTCGCGGGCCGACACCGCTACCCGACCACGAGCGGGCGCTCGGTCCGCGCGGCCCGACGCGCCCTGGCCGCGCCGACGAACTCGCGGAACAGTGGATGCGGTCGGGTCGGGCGTGACCGCAGCTCGGGGTGGAACTGGCCGGCCACGAAGAACGGGTGGTCGGGCAGCTCGATGATCTCCACGAGCCGACCGTCGGGCGACAGGCCCGAGAGCACGAGCCCGTGGTCGGACAGGACCCGGTGGTAGGCGGGGTTGACCTCGTACCGGTGGCGGTGGCGCTCGTGGACGACGGGCTCCCCGTAGGCGGCCGCCGCGCGCGTGCCCGGCACGAGGTGGCAGGGCTGGGCGCCGAGGCGCATCGAGCCCCCGAGCTCGGTCACGTGCTTCTGCTCGGGCAGGAGGTCGATGACCGGGTGGGGCGTGACGGGGTCGAACTCCGAGGAGTTCGCGCCCTCCAGGCCGCACACGTTGCGCGCGAACTCGATCACCGCGCACTGCAGGCCGAGGCAGATCCCGAGGAACGGCACCCCGCGCTCCCGGGCGAACCGGATCGCCTCGACCTTGCCCTCGACCCCCCGGACCCCGAACCCGCCGGGGACGAGGATGCCGTCGGCGCGCTCGAGGATCTCGCGGCCACCCTCGGCGAGGTCGTCCGAGGCCACCCACGAGATCTCCACCCGCGCCCCGTGGTGGAACCCGCCGTGCCGCAGCGCCTCCATCACCGAGAGGTAGGCGTCCCGCAGGTTCACGTACTTGCCGACGATCGCGATGTGGACGGGCTCCTCGGCCGAGTGGATCCGCCGGACCAGCTCCTCCCACTCGCCGAGATCCGCGGGCGCGTCGATCCCGAGGTGCCGGGCGAGCAGATCGTCCAGGCCCTCGCGCTGGAGCACGAGCGGCACCTCGTAGATCGAGCCGGTGTCGGGCGCGCTCACCACGCCCGAGATCGGCACGTCGCACAGGAGCGAGATCTTCTCCTTCAGGTGGCGGCCGATCGGCCGGTCCGAGCGGCAGACGATCGCGTCGGGCTGCAGACCGAGCGAGCGGAGCTCCTTCACGGAGTGCTGCGTGGGCTTGGTCTTCAGCTCGCCCGAGGGCCCGATGAACGGGATCAGGCTCACGTGGACGAACGCGCAGCGCTCCCGCCCGACCTCGTTGCGCAGCTGGCGGATGGCCTCGAGGAACGGCAGGGACTCGATGTCGCCGACCGTGCCCCCGATCTCCACGATCAGCAGGTCGGCGGCCTCCGTGCGCGCGTACGAGCGGATCCGCTCCTTGATCTCGTCGGTGATGTGCGGGATCACCTGGACCGTCTTGCCAAGGTAGTCCCCACGGCGCTCCTTCGCGATCACGCTCGAGTAGATCGAGCCGGTCGTCACGTTCGAGCCCCGGTGGAGGCTCGCGTCGACGAACCGCTCGTAGTGCCCGAGGTCGAGATCGGTCTCGGCGCCGTCGTCGAGCACGAAGACCTCCCCGTGCTCGAAGGGGTTCATCGTCCCCGGGTCGACGTTCACGTAGGGGTCGAGCTTCTGGAGGGCGACCCGCAGCCCGCGGGATGTGAAGAGGCGGCCGAGCGAGGCGGTGGTGATGCCCTTGCCGAGGCCCGAGGCGACCCCGCCCGTCACGAAGATGTATCGCGGCTCGTTCTGCACCTCGGGATGGCATGCTAACAGGTCCCTCCGACGCGCTCCCGTGTTCGGCTCGCGGATCGATCTACGGATCGAGGCCCGCGCCGCGGTTGGGCAGCCGTCCGAGCTGGTCGAGGAAGCGCAGGGGGGGCACGGCCGCGATCGCGCGGGAGAGCGTCACGGTCTCGGCGAGCAGGTTGAGCCCGACCGCGAGCGCCGCCGCGGCGGCGACCCAGCCGTCCGGGAGGAGCAGGTAGAGGCACAGTCCGGCGGCGAAGCCGAGCGCGTTCGAGCCCGCGTCGCCGAGCATCGCGTGCTCGCGCACGTCGGGGCCGAGCGCGACGAGGGCGCCGACGAGCACGCCGACGCCGGCCGGGAACGCGCCGAGGGGGCCCGCGAGCGCGAACGCCGCCCCCACCGGCAGGAAGGCCTTCAGCGCCCGTCCCGGCGCGACGTCGAGGCCGTTCCAGAGGTTCGCGCAGGCGGCAAGGAGCACGACGCCGGCCAGGCGCGCCCAGCCCGCCCGGGGGTCCTGGAGCGCGACGACGACGACGGAGGCCCCGACCGCGACGAGGACCTTGAGCGCGCCCGTCGTCATCCGCCCTGCGAGCAGGGCGCGGAGGTGCCCCCGGAGACCCCGGGGGCCCGGCGGCGCGAGGTCGACCACGAGCCCGGCGGCCGAGACCAGCAGCAGGCCGGCCAGCCCGCCCCAGGCCTCGGCGCCGGCGCCGCGGGCGAGCTCCGCGAGGGCCGTGGCCCCGACCGCGCCGAGGTCGACGAGCGCCCACAGGATGCGCGGGATCCGTCGCCCGCGGTGGTTCTCGGCCTCGAGGCGACCCCAGCGCATCACCGCAGCCCCAGGGCCCGCACCGCGACCGCCAGGGCGATGTCGAGCCCCTGCCTGGCCCGGTG